>VXMN01000077.1 GCA_009841055.1 Acidobacteriota bacterium | reverse complement strand
GGCACAAATTGTGTTTTTGTGCCTTTTGTGGCCATTTCCGGCAAACGTCCCGCTGCCGAATTTTGCAAAGGACTCAGTATTGAGCCTGTTTTATTTTGATTCGAAAGTCGTCCGCTGAAATCCTGATCACTTTGCACATCTCATAGAGACGGGAACGCAGGCGATCGCCGATGCGTTCCGCGAGCGTTTCCTCGCCGGCAACTCTATTTCCGTCACTCAGCACCCGAAGGTTGGACTCTCCATCCCGGAAGTTTGAAGTGATGATGGTCGTGCGCTTCTGGTTATAGCGGTGGTTGATGATGTAGGCGAAGGTGTCCCGAACCCAGTCGGTAGGACGCTCGGCCCCCAAGTCATCCAGAAGCAGGACGTCGCATTGCAACACCGGATCGAGAATTTGCCATTCGGTGGTTCTTGCCACCGGGTTGAAGGAGCTTTGGATTTGCTTGAGTAGTTCCCGAAAGTCGTAAAAGACGCACCAGGTACCGTAGCGAAGCATCAAGGCGTGGATGATGGACACGGCCAGGTGGGTCTTCCCGACGCCGCAAGGACCCAGGATCAGGAGCCCGCTGTCCACCAGGGGATACTCTTCGACGAAGCGTGTGGCCATTGTCTTGGCCTTTCCCAGTGTGGGGTGTTTGCGGCGCGGCAAGAAGTTCTCGAGCAAACACTCCTGATAGCGGGGCGGGATGCGGGCCGCCTCGATCAGTTGTTGCACCCTGCTCTGCTCGTGGCAGGGACAACGAGCCACACCGGGCTGGCCGGCCAGATCCATCCTCTTCCATCCGCTGCCGCCGCATTCCGGGCACTCGGGCACGGCTTCCACTGGGCTATCTCCTGTCCAGGCGTATGATTTTGGACGGGGCCGTACGCACCAGGGCATTATCCGATTTGGAATCGAAACGCGAGGAGTGTTCGGCCAATTCAGACCCGATGACCTGCATGAACTCCCTGACCTCTTGCTGCATCCTTTCCATTTTGGCGCGCATGTTGAGAATGATTTCGACTCCCGCCAGGTTGACTCCCAGTTCGCGGGTCAGGTTCAGGATCACCTCCAGTCTCTGCAGATCCCGCTCGGTGTAGAGCCTGGTATTTCCCCGGGAGCGCGAGGGCTTCAGCAGGCCATGCTTCTCGTAGAGTCGCAGTGTCTGTGGGTGAATGTCGTAGGCCGCGGCCACGTTGCTGATAGTATAAACCCTCTTGCGATGTTTCTTCATCGGGTCGCCTCCACGGAGGGGCAGGACCTGTCCGGCCGGATTGCCGGCTAGTCCATCACCAGACCTGTTCGGGGATCGGCCGGGTTGAGTTGCGCCAGTTCCCGCAGGAGTTCCTTGCTGCGCTCATCCGCGATCTTGGGAACCACCACCCTCACTTCGATGAACTGGTCTCCCCGTCGGTCCGCTCTCAAGGATGGAGCCCCTTTCCCACGCAGTCTGAACTTCTGCCCTCCCTGCGTTCCAGGGGGAATCTTCAACAGGGACCGGCCGTCGACGGTCGGGACCTGGATCTTGGCGCCCAATGCCGCTTCCGTGACGGTCACGGGAACCTTGCAATATATGTTGTCTCCCTTCCTTTCGAAGAAGGGGTGAGGATTTACCTTGGCCACGACATAAAGGTCGCCCGACGGAGCGCCTCCCAGGCCGGCTTCCCCCTTTCCCGCAAACCGGATGCGGGAGCCGTTCTGGACACCGGCGGGAATCCTGACCTCCAGCCTGGAGGGGCTGCTGGTGCGTCCATGCCCACTGCAGGAAGCGCATTGCCGGCTGTTGCGTCCCGTACCCCCACACCGGTGACAATTCGTTGTCAAGCGGGCACGCCCTCTCATCTGGTCCAACTTGCCGGTTCCGCGACAGAGAGGACAGGTTCCCGCCTGGGCAGTCGATGCCTGTCCGCTTCCGCGGCAGCTGCGGCAAACCTCCATTCGATCATAGGCGATCCGTGTTCGAAGGCCTTGCAAGGCGTCGTCGAAGCTCATGGAGATCTGGTATTCGAGGTCGCGGCCTTGGGGGCTTGCCGGTTCGGGGCCACCTTGAAACATTCGGGAAAAGAAATCGGAAAAACCCGAGTTTCCGAGGTCGGAAAAGTCGAACCCGGAAAAATCGAATCCGGGGCCGCCACCCGGGCGCGGCCGAAAGTTCTCCGAATAGGTGCCGTAGGCGTCGTAGACTTGCCGCTTCCTGGGATCGCTCAGGACTTCGTAGGCCTCCGAAATCTTCTTGAAGCGCTCCTCGGCCGTCCGGTCACCGGGGTTGACATCGGGGTGGTATTTTCGAGCCAGTTTCCGGTAGGACTTTCTGATGTCGTCAAGCGAGGCTCCCCGGCTCACTCCCAGAGTCTTGTAGAAATCCTGACGGTTCATTGCAGGTCTCGCGGGAGGTGGAACCGGCTTGGGCCCTCACCTCGGGTGGGTCGGCCGCGGATACCTGTCGCCAACCCTGCCGGGAATGCAACCGGCAGGCAGGCGAGTCCGGAAGGGAATAGTCTCCGCCGGGTACCCGCGACAGCTCCTACTTCTTCTTTTCGTCGCTTTCCTCATACTCGGCATCGATGACCTCACCCTCCGCGGCCGCCTCGCCGGGAGCATCTTCGGGCGTGGAGGGCGGGGTGTCGGCCTGGGGCGCGGCCTGCTTGTAGAGAACATCGGCCAGCTTGTGGGTGGCTTGAGTCAACTCCTCGACAGCCGAGTCGATGCGCTCAGTTCCGCCTTCATCGATGGCCTTCCGGCAATTCTCCAGGGTCGATTCGATGGCGGCCACGTCCGATTCCGGGACCTTGTCACGATTCTCCTTCAGAATTTTTTCGGTGTTGTAGACAAGATTGTCCGCCTTGTTCCTGGCCTCGACCTCCTCCTTGTACTTGCGATCCTCATCGGAGTGGGCTTCCGCTTCCCGAGTCATATTCTCGATCTCGTCCTTGGACAACCCGCTGGAGGCGGTGATCGTGATGTTCTGCTCCTTGTTCGTGCCCAGATCCTTGGCGGAGACATTCACGATGCCGTTGGCGTCGATGTCAAAGGTGACCTCGATTTGGGGGACGCCGCGAGCGGCCGGAGGAATCCCCACCAGATGGAACTTGCCCAAGGTGCGGTTGTCCTTGGCCATGCTCCGTTCTCCCTGCAGCACATGGACTTCCACCGAGGTCTGATTGTCGGCGGCCGTGGAGAAAATTTCGCTCTTGCGGGTAGGAATGGTGGTGTTGCGCTCAATCAGCTTGGTGAAGACCGCTCCCAGCGTTTCAATTCCGAGGGAAAGCGGAGTCACGTCAAGCAGCAGCAGATCCTTGACGTCTCCACCCAGAACTCCGGCTTGGACAGCGGCCCCGATGGCGACCACCTCGTCCGGATTCACCCCTTTGTGGGGGTCCTTCCTGAACAGTTCCTTGACGATTTGCTGGACCCGGGGGATTCGAGTCGAGCCGCCGACCAATACCACTTCGTTGATGTCCTCGGGGTTGACGCCGGCGTCCCTGAGGGCCTGCTTGCAGGGTGCGACGCTGCGTTGCAGGATGTCCTCCACCAGTCCCTCGAATTTGGCCCGGGTGAGCTTCATGTTCAAGTGCTTGGGTCCCGAGGCGTCGGCCGTCACAAAGGGCAGGTTGATCTCGGTTTCCAGAGTGGTCGAGAGCTCCATTTTTGCTTTTTCGGCAGCTTCCTTGAGCCGCTGCAAGGCCATCTTGTCCTTGGAGAGATCGATGCCCTGATCCTTGATGAATTCATCCACGATCCAGTCGATAATCCTCTGGTCGATGTTGTCTCCACCCAGGTGAGTATCCCCGTTGGTGGACTTGACCTCCACCACGCCTTCACCCACTTCCAGAATGGAAATGTCGAAGGTGCCGCCGCCGAAGTCGAAGACGGCGATGGTCTCGTCTTTCTTCTTGTCGAGACCGTAGGCCAGAGCGGCTGCCGTGGGTTCGTTGACGATTCTCAGAACCTCCAGGCCGGCGATTTTTCCGGCGTCCTTGGTGGCCTGGCGTTGGGAGTCGTTGAAGTAGGCGGGGACGGTGACCACGGCCTTGGTGACCTTCTGCCCCAGGTACTCGTCGGCAGCGGTCTTCATCTTTTGCAGAATCATGGAAGATATTTCCGGCGGGCTGTACTCCTTTCCCGTGATCGACACCCGGACGTCGTTGTTGTCGGCACGGGTCACCTTGTAGGGGACGATCTTCATTTCCTCGTTCACTTCCCCGTACTTGCGGCCCATGAAGCGCTTGATGGAATAGATCGTATTTTCCGGATTGGTGACTGCTTGTCTCTTGGCGACCTGTCCTACCAACCGCTCCCCTCCCTTGGCGAAGGCCACGGTTGAAGGAGTGGTTCGACTGCCCTCGGGGCTGGTAATGACTGTCGGCTCGCCCGCCTCCATCACGGCCACGACCGAATTGGTCGTACCCAGATCGATGCCGATGATCTTGCTCATGGTCTGAGACCCTCCTCAATGATAGTTTTAAAATCAGTAACTTAGGGCGCTTGCGCGACGCATTGCGCAAGCGGACAGAATATAATATCTGAGTGTCTGCCTGTCAAATAACCATTAGTCGCCGGCCATTAAATCCCGCAAACATGCTCCCAAGACGCCTGCAAGGACATCTCGAATCGAGCCTTTCCCTGTGGAACCTCCACAGGAGATGGTAATCTTGGTTCTGAGACACCTCTCCAGGGTCTGTTTTCTTCCGGCGTTGTCTTGCCCGGAAATTCCAAATTCCAATGCCGCTTCCAGTCTCCTTCTCCTTCCGTTTCCGGGACCATCGTGTTTTTGGTCACCTGGTCTTTGCCTTTCTGTTGTCTCTGTCGATTGCAATCGGCGCACTCGGTGGGTTGCTGATCGTCTACAAGAGCGATCTGCCTCGAGTTCAGGAACTCCAGGACTTCCGCCCCAATGTCATTACTGAGCTTTACTCGGACGACGGAAGAATCGTCGGATCCTTTGCGTTGGAGCGTCGAGTGGTCATTGGCTACGACGACATTCCCGAACTGCTTCGCGATGCTCTCATCGCCACCGAAGACAAGAACTTCGAGAGGCATTGGGGAGTGGATGTGACGGGCGTGGCTCGGGCCGTCGTCAAAGCGGCCATGGGAGGTGGAAGAATCCGGGGCACCAGCACGATTACTCAGCAACTGAGCCGGCTTTGTTTCCTGACGGCCGAAAAGAGCTTCAAGCGAAAGTTCCAGGAATTTCTGTTCTCCATTCAGATTGAACGCTTCTATACCAAGGCGCAGATACTGACGCTCTATTGCAACCAGGTGCCGCTCGGGCATCGTACCTTCGGGTTTGAGGCGGCTGCCAATTTCTATTTCAGCAAGAAGCTGAAGCATCTGAGTCTGGATCAGATTGCCGTCCTGGCCGCGCTTCCCGCAATCGCCCACTTGGGGTCTCCCATGCAGATGGAAGACCGGGTAACGGTCCGCCGCAACTACGTGCTGCGACGAATGGTGGCCGAAGGGAAGATCGCCCCTGAAAGGGCGGAGGCGGCCAGCCAAGAGCCGCTGGGACTGCAAATCGCCTCCCGGGAAAGCGAGCTGGCCCCTTACTTTGCCGAGGACGTTCGAAAATACCTGGCGGAAACCTACGGATTCCAGACAGTCAGGGAGAGAGGCTTGAGAGCCTACACCACCCTGAACCTGGAAATGCAGGCAGCCGCCGTTGAGGCTCTGGCGGGCGGCTTGGAGGCTTACGATCGGAGACACGGCCGGAGAGGCAAGAGTCAAGGCCCGAAGGTGCAGGGTGCGCTTGTAGCCATTGACAACGCCAGCGGAGAGATCAAGGCCATGGTGGGCGGGCATGATTTCGGACGGAGCAAGTTCAATCGCGCCACCCAGGCCTACCGGCAACCCGGTTCAGCCTTCAAGCCGTTTGTCTACACGCTCGCGTTGGAAGAGGGTATGGCGCCGGATGACCTGATTGAGGATGCTCCAATCAGTTTTCCCGGTGGCGATGGAACCTGGAGTCCCCGGAACTACGATGGAAAGTTTGAAGGCCCGATTACTTTGAGACGGGCATTTGCCCGCTCCCGCAATATCCCTGCAGTCAGGTTGGCGAACCGGTTGGGCATTGAACAGGTCCTCCGGACTGCCCGGCGATTCGGCATCTCCGGTCCCGGTCTGGCCCCCTATTTGCCGGTGGCGCTCGGCGCCGCCGAGGTGACCTTGCTCGAAATGACCTCGGCTTACAGCACCTACGGTAACGACGGGGTTCGGATGACACCCCGCTACCTGCGGAAGGTGACCGATTACGAAGGGACGACCCAGGAAGAGCAACTGGTCGAGGTCAGCGATGTGGTTTCCCGGGAGACGGCCAGAACCATGCTGACCTTGCTGCAGAGCGTGGTCCAGGAAGGAACGGCCCGCCGGGCCCGTGTCCTCGATCGCGCGGTCGCGGGAAAGACGGGGACAACCAATGATTACACCGACGCCTGGTTCATCGGTCTCACTCCCAGCCTCACCTGCGGCGTCTGGGTGGGTTTCGATCGGAAGCGATCACTGGGCAGAGGAGAAACGGGAGGCAGGGCCGCCCTGCCCATCTGGATTGAATTCATTCGTCGAGCGAGCCGGCAAGAGGCCGCCGAAGAGTTTCCTTCTCCTGCTGTTCAAATACCTCTCGAATGACCTGAGCCGTTCCTTCGGTCATGTCCCACTGAGACAGCTCGGAAATTTCCACGAACCGGACATCGCTGACATCGCTGGCGGGCTGCGGCGAACCGCCAACGATCCGGCAGACGTAGTCCACGATCACGTAGTGGTATTCGATGTCGCCCCGCTTGTCGCTCAGGAGATGTTCCACCACCTTGCCGACTCTCAATGGGCGGACCTCCAGGCAGGTTTCCTCCCGGGTTTCCCGGATGACGGCGGATTCCAGAGTTTCTCCGAGACGCAAGCGTCCGCCGGGGACCGACCATTTGCCCAGGGACGGGGCTTTCCCCCGCCGCACCAGGAGTATCCGGCTGCCTCGATAGATCAGCGCGCCTACCGCACAGACGGGAGCCGACGGATAACGCCGGGATGCGGAGTCGTTGGATCCGGGGATGTTGCTGGACTTGTCGATACCCACCGGGCGCCCCTTCCTGCCTTAGAGAAAGAACCACAAGGCCAGGCTGACCAGGCTGAAGTAGAAACAAAAGACAACGATCCCGTACCCCAGGATCTCCCGAAACTCCAGTCCGGTGGCGGTGATGAGGGGTAGTGCCCAAAAAGGGTGGAGCAGGTTGGTGGCCATGTCCCCCCAGGCATAGGCAAGAACCACCTGGTTGATGGGAACGCCCAGATTCTCCGCCGCCGCTACCAGGTAGGGAGCCTCAATCGCCCACTTGGATCCCCCGGAAGGCACAAAGTAGTTCACGATGCCCGAATACCAGTAGACCAGCAGAGGCAGTGTTCTGGCGGAGGCAATCGAGACAAAGGCGTTCCCCAGGATCTCGGATAGCCCGGTGCCTTTGATGATTCCGAACATTCCCGCGTAGAAGGGGAACTGCAGAATGATCCCGTGGACGAAGGTGACCGCCTCCTTTGCCGAGCGACCGACCGAGTCCGGGCTGGGATGCAGCGCGATTCCCAGGAACAGCAACAGGAAATTGATGCTGTTGAAGGTTACCTGGAGCTGGTTGTCCAACCATGTCGTCACCACCCAGGCGAGGCCGCAAGCCCCCAGCAGCCCGTTCAGCCAATAGCCACGGTCCAGGACGGAAGCCAGGGAGTGCCGCTTCCCGCTCTCGGCCGCCGAGGTGGGCCTTGGGGATTCGTCGCCCCCCAGGCCGACTCGCTGTGCAAGCGCTTGCTGGGGGGATAGCGGTGTCCAGCGTGCCAATTGCCAGACCAGGAAAGTCAGGCTGATCAGGACAACCACCGTCAGGAGCAGGTTGAACGGGTGAAATATCGTCAATTCGGTGGGAATCAAGCCGATCTCGCCCTCGAGGAAGTGTCCCGGAGTCGCGACCAGAAGAGGTGCGGAGGCCGAAAGGCCGGCGTGCCAGGTGCACCCCAGGCCCAGGTAGGCTACGGCAACGATCAGTCTCAGGTCGAGCTGAGGGACTTTCCGGGCGAACAGGCGGGCCAGGACGGCTCCACCCACGATTCCCAGCGCCCAGTTGATCCAGCTCAGGGCCATGGAGAGCAGGGCCAGGCCGGCTATGGCATTTCTGGGGGTGTGAAAGAGCGAAGTCAGCAGATCCAGCAGGCGCTTGACGAGTGGAGAGGAGGCCAGCAGGTAGCCGGCCACCAGCATCAGGCACATCTGCATCCCAAACTCGAGCAGGACCCAGAATCCGTCCCCCCAGTACCCGATGCAGTCCGCCAGGGAAGCCCCGCCCACGAGCCAGCCTGCCAGGAAAATTATCAAGGTAAGCCCGGCGGCAATTGAGAATGCGCTGGGCATCCATCGCTCGCTCCATTGGGTAAGCCAAAGGGAAACTTGAAGGACTCTTTGCATGGAATCGCGTGAACCTGTCTGTCCGGTTGGTTGAGGCTACCCGACCCCCTGCGCCCCCACGACGGGGGGGATCAAACAAGGGTGAAACAACAAATCTTCATGGTCGATCGAGAACAAGAACCCTGTCTCGTGAATGCCGATTCCCGGAGTATTGAACATGGATGCACAGGATGCACAGGATAATCAGGACGGGAGGCTGCTGCACGAGAGGGTGACTCCGGCGATGATCGCTTGCGGATTTGCGGATGTTCACGACTACAATCCCGCCCTCTCCAGAAAAAATCCTAAAAATCCTGTCCATCCTGTGCATCGATGTGAATCAAAAATCTGCCCACGCTCGACTTTGAACCGGTTTCCAGCCACTAGGCGCCGGCGTTTGTTTCAGGGAAGTCCGCACCTTCCTTTCGCGCCAAGGTGGTCAGAAATACTCGAATGTCTCCAAGTAGGGATTGGCCCTCTATCGCCAGCAATAACAGGACATAGAGGCCCAGTCCACCGAGAACCCACCCGGACAGGCTCAGCCAGGAGGGCTGGCTGATGCCTTTCGTCAGCCAGACCGCAGTGGCTGCTGCTCCGCTGACTGCCAGCGGCAAGACGAAACTACGTAGATAGTCTATCCTCACCAGCTTGTGCAGTTGAAGAACCAGCCAGCCCGCAATCGGAATCACGCCGATTGCGTAGGCCATGGCCACCCCGGTGAATCCGAACCGGGAACAGAGCGCCAATGCCAGAGCCCAATCCAGAACTGTCCACCAGACGAGGATTCGCAGGGAAACCTCAATCTTTCCCAGGCCGTTCAACACGGCAATATAAAGCGTGCTGATGTTGGATCCAAGCATGCGGATGGAATAAAAGTAAAAGGCTGGAATAGCCGGAGCCCATTTGGAGGTGAATACCACCTGTACGAACTCGGGGATCAAGGCGGCGAATATCAGGATACCCGGGAAGGTTATGAGGTTGACGTACTTGAATGTAGTTTCGGCCATCCGCCGAACCGCCTGCGGGTCCTGCTGGATGCGTGACACGGAGGGAAAAGTGACTCGGGAAACCGCCTGGGTAATGGCCTGACTGCTGTAGAAGGTCATATTCTTGGCCCAATTCAGATAACCTACAGCCTGGGCGCCGAATCGAGGACCGGCCAGCAACACCGGGATATAGTCGCGAAACAGGGAAGTAAGCGTCGAGGCCTGAAAGAGGACGCCGGACCGCAGAGTTTTTCTCGTTCCCGAATATCCCCATCGAATTCCAATCGGCCAGGGGGCAGCCTGGAAGGCGACCGCGCTTCGTACCACCGTGCTCGCCACAACTGCGATCACCAGGCTCCAGACACCCCATCCCCAAAAAGCCAGGGGCAGGGCGATGCCGACGTAGGTGAGCACTCTCAGCACATCCATTTTGGCGAACACGCCGTAGCGCAGGTTCCTGTCCAGGCGGACGCAGGACATGGCCCCCAGACCGCTGATCCAGGGACAGGGCAAGAGGGCAAGCAGGATCCAGCGGAAGCTCGCATCCAGATCGAGCCAGCCCAGCAGACGGGGAGCGAGCAGGAACAGGCCCACGACCAGGACGGATATCACCAGAAGCTGCAAGGAAAAGAATGTCTGGAATTCTATCCGGGTGGGCGGATCGGGCCGCTGAATCAGGGCAGCCACCAGGCCTACTTCAAGAACCGTGGCCAGCGTCACGGTGACGAAGCCGGCCATGGCAAAGACACCAAAATCCTGGGGGTCCAGCAGGCGCGCCAGCCAGACTTCACCCAGGAACAGGATGGGATAGGAGGCCGCCATGCGCAGAAGCATGAGCGAGGCGCCCTGCATGGTCTTGGCGGACACCGGGTGGACATCAGCCATGGAATTGCCGGGATCGAAGAGTCGGGGCTGCTTGAGTGCCTGAAGGTCGTCAGTCGTCCAAGGAGCCGAGTATATCCAAGTTGGTGCCCATTTCTACAGTACTGTATAATTCCCGGCGGTGACGGTCCATGGTGACACCCTACAAGGTGGTTTACTTCTGCGACGCCGTCTTCCTTGGTGGCGCTGAAGCCTACCTCAAGCTGCTCGTCCCGGAAATTCCCCAAGAAGAGTACCAGCCTCGGGTGGCGCTTTCTCCGCTCCCGCAGGTGGCTCCGCTGGTGCGGTTTTTTGAAGACCAGGGCATCCGCGTGGATGAAGTGGACAGCGCCAACCGGTCCCCGTTCAAGGTCTTCCTGGACTCCTATCGCTATTTCCGGCGGCAGCAGCCGACCATCGTTCATTTCAACCTGAACAATACTTTCAGCTGCTTCGTACCGATTCTGGCGGCTTACTTCAGCCGGGTGCCCCACAGGTTGGCGACCGAGCACCTGGATCTACAGTTGGCCATCGGAAAACGAGCCGGCGTACGGACCAAGAAGTTCGTCAAACGGGTCATGACCTTCTGCCTCGACTACACCATACCCGTGTCGCGGGCCAACAAGGAGCTTCTGGTCCGGGACTACCGTGTGAATCCCTACCGGCTGAAGCTGATTCTCAACGGAATCGACGTGAATCACTTTGCCTTTTCCGAGTCGGGCAGACGCGCCGTTCGCCAGAGCCTTGGAATCGGTCCGGAACAGACGCTGGTCGGCACGGTGGCGCGCTTCAACTTTCAGAAGGGCCATCAGTACACGGTGGATGCGATCCCGACCATATTGAAGTCCTGTCCTCAAACCCGTTTCCTGTTCGTCGGGGAGGGGCCGACTCAGGCCAGGATGGCCGATCGAGTGCGCCGCTTGGGATTGGAGCCATACGTCACCTTTGCGGGAGCTCGGGAGGACATCCCGGAAATTCTTTCCGCTCTGGACATCTTCCTGCTCACTTCCCTCTATGAGGGGCTCCCGCTTTCCATACTCGAGGCCATGGCGGTGGGTTTGCCGGTGGTTGCCACTTCGGTCAGTGGAACACCCGAAGCCGTAACGGACGAGCACACGGGGTTGCTGATCCCTCCCGCGGACTCCCAAGCCGTAGCTTCGGCCGTGGCCCGGCTGGTACGGAATCCCGGATCGCGTCGAAGAATGGGGGCGAATGGCCGCGAGCTGGTACATCGGCGGTTCGACAAGTCGCTGATGGTTCGCCAGGTCGAGCATATCTATCAAAACCTGGTCGATCCCCACCGGCGGTCGGAGACCGTCGCCGACTCCCCTGGTTCGGGTCGCCGCCGGGCTTCTCTGATCGTCCTGACCTGGAACAAGCGGGAGATTCTCAAGGAGGCTCTGGACGCGCTGGTCGAAGCTGTCCGCCATGACGGCGGTGACCACGAGATCATTCTGGTAGACAACGGAAGCACTGACGGCACTCAGGATTACGTGCGCACGCACTACCGGAACATTCGGCTGATCGAGCTGAAAAAGAACTATCGGTTCAGCCGAGCCAACAACATCGGGGTTCAATGCGCCCGCAACGAGGTCGTAGTTCTGCTGAACAACGACGTGATTGTCCAGCCAGGGTTCCTGGCCCCCTTGCTCGAAGGGTTTGAACAGCCGGACGTCTTTGCGGTCACCTCACAGATTTTCAACTATGAATCCGGCAGGACCCGCCTGGAAACAGGCAAGACGTTTGGGATGATGATGTTCGGCTGCATGCACGTCGGACATACCCGGCCCGCACCGGTCGACGAGGTGCGCCGGTACGTCCCCGCCTTTTATGCCCACGGCGGCTCCAGTGCCTACGACCGACGAAAGTTCCTGGAACTGGGCGGTTTCAGCGAAATATACAATCCCGCCTATGTGGAAGACGCCGACTTGTCCTATCGGGCCTGGAAGTCCGGTTACCGCGTGCTTTTTTCCCCGGCCAGCCGAGTGGTCCACAAGCATCGCAGCACCAACGCCACCGAGATGGGAAATCCCAGGATCGACTATCTGATCGCCCGGAATCTGTTCGTCCTGTTCTGGAAAAACGTCACTTCCGCAGGATTGTTCTTGAGCCATCTGCTGAAATTGCCCTTCCGCTTTCTGCTCGATATCAGCCGAGGCCGTCTCGGCATCCTGAGAGCTTTCGCCGGTGCTCTGCTCAAGGTCCCGGAGGTGGTCTGGAACCGCCTGGTCAGCCCGCCGCCGAGACGCCTGTCGGATCAGGAGGCCATTGCCGCCATCCACCACTGGTTCTTCTACCGGCACCGGTTTCTGTCCAATGGAAGCCGGCAGGCCGGCTCTCGTAAGATCCTGGTGGTCTCGAAGCGACTTCCCAGGTTGGGCGTGGACGGCTCCTGGATTCTGGTGAACCTGCTCAAGGGGCTTTCAGCCCGAAATGAGATCACGCTGCTCTCCTTTATCGAAACCAGCCAGGATCAAGTCCACGTCGATCGTTTGAAGGAGTTTTGCAAGGAGGTTCGTACCATCACGCTCTATCCCTACCACCGGGAGCTCAAGAGCGCGTTTCTGTTCTCAAAGCTCTTGGCAGTGTTTCATGCCTGCCTGATGATGCGCAGAGAGGTGCGCAACGAGTTGAGGACCGGAGATTACGATCTGGTGCAGTGCGAGTACCTGCACACCTTGAACTTCATCCCTGACCTTCGTCACTATCCCAGCCTGCTCACCCACCACGAAGTTCTCAGCCTGGTTTATGAGCGACTCTTCCGCAGGGCCGCCACCTGGACGGAGAAGCTTTCGGCCTTCCTCAAGTGGCGTCTGATGAGGGTCTACGAACGACGGCTTTGCCGCAAAGTCCGGTCGGTAGTGGCCCTTTCGGCCGTCGACCGGGACTATCTGAGCAGGCGGCTGAAGGTGGACCGCCCCTGCCTGGCTCAGAGTGGTGTCGACGTGGACTTTTTCAGGGCCAGGCCGGATGTCGGCGAGCGTCCGGGAAGCCTGATATTCGTGGGTTTCTTCAAGCATCCACCCAACGTGCAGGGAATGTCTTACTTCTTCCGGGAGATCTGGCCCGGGATTCTGGAAGAGGCTCCCAACGCCACCCTTACCGTCGTGGGGCGATCGGCCCCCGACCATCTTCTGGCCCACAGCCAAAAAGGTCGGGTCGAGTTTCTGGACGGAGTGGAGGACCTGCGTCCCCTGCTTTCCAGCCACTCCGTCTTTGTCGCCCCCATTGTCAGCGGCGCCGGACTTCGCGGCAAGCTTCTGGAGGCCATGGCCATGGGCAAAGCCGTGGTGGCCACCCGGCTCTGCCTGGATGGATACGGATTTCACCATGATCGGGAGCTGATGGTTGCCGATTCCTCTGCCGAATTCCTCCAACACACCCTGGAACTGTTGAGGGATCCCCTCAAGCGCCGGCGCCTGGGTGACAATGCCCGGGCCCGGGTAGAAGGTGAGTACAGTTCTCCCCGCTTTACCGCCGACTACGAGAAGCTGTATTCGGAACTGTCCGGTCTTCCGAGACAGAACACAAGATGACCCGGATGTCGATCGTCATCGTCAACTACCGGTCCGGGCGGGAACTCGCCTCCTGCCTCCGCAGCGTGGTCCGGAATGCGGGAGAACTGGACTACGAGATCTTCATCATCAACAATGACCGCCCTGAAGACCTGTCTCCCGTCGCAGATCCGACATCGGCTCGAATCCGTGTGATTCAAAACCGGTCCAACCGCGGATTTGCCGCCGCCGCCAACCAGGGGTATCGTCAGGCTCGGGGGCCCCTTCTGTTGCTTTTGAATCCGGATGTGCGTGTTGAGGCCGGAGCGCTGCAGATCCTGGCGGATACCCTGGAGCAGCACCCCGATGCGGGTATGGTTTTGCCACGGCTCAACAGCCCGGACGGCGGTCTTCAATATTCCTGCCGGCGATTCTACACCCTTCCCACACTGCTGCTGCGGCGCGCCCCCCTTCTGCGTCTCTGGAGGAACCATCCCAGTCTGCGCCGCCATTTGATGGCGGACTGGGACCACCTAAGCTTGTCTGAAGTGGACTGGGGGCTGGGGGCCGCCATGCTGGTCCGCAGGGCAGCCACGGAGTCGAATGCTCACCTTATGGATGAGCGGTTTTTCCTCTACTTCGAAGACGTGGACCTGTGCAAGAGCATGTGGGACCGGGGCTGGAAGGTGCTCTACAATCCGGCGGCCCGCATGGTGCACAGCCACCGCAGGGACAGCGCCAGGGGCTGGCGGCTGGGGGCCAAGCGGCATCACCTGTTCAGCTTGTTCAAGTTCCTGTGGAAGCACCGGCTCCGTTTGGGCAGGTGCCCGGAAACAGGTGGGAATGCATGAAGCATGGCGCCGCCTGGCGTCAGTCTCCGGGGGCAACTGTTTTTCGAGATGGTTTCGGCTGCCCGAGGAGAAATGCCGGCCATGTAGGGTGTAGAATGGCATTTGCCCCCCGCCGGATGCCAGGGCAGTAAGAGGTGTCCCTGTCCGGCGGGCAATCGAATACGCCTCCGGGTGTCTCGTCCGATGATACTTACCGAACAGTCCTCGATCCTGAAGATTCGGGATATCGAGGTGACCCCGGCAACCTTCCTCTCACCCATGGCCGGCTTGACCGACAGCGTCTTTCGTCGACTTATCAAGCGGCTGGGCGGTTGTGGCCTGGTCATGACCGAGTTTACCAGCGCGGAGGGTCTTACCCGGCACTCGGTGAAGAGTCGGAGGATGCTGTTCTACCACGAGGAGGAGCGTCCGGTCACCGCCCAGCTCTTCGGATCGGACCCGGGCCGCTTGGCGGAAGCCACCCGGATGGTGGAGGATCTGGGGTTCGACGCCATCGATCTGAACCTGGGCTGCCCGGCCAAGAAGGTGGTGAAGGCATGCGGCGGATCTGCTCTGCTTCGGGAACCGAAGCTGTTAAAGCGAATCCTCAAAGAGATTCGGGCGGCGGCGCGGATCCCTTTCACCATCAAGATCCGCTCCGGCTGGAGCGAGTCGGAGATCGTGGCGCTGGAAGTCGGCCGGATGGCCGAGGACCTGGGTGTCGAAGCCATCACCCTCCATCCCCGAACCCGAGTCCAGGGGTTTTCCGGAAAGGCCGACTGGCGCATCATTGCCCGCCTGAAGGCCCACCTCGGGATTCCCGTCATCGGCAACGGGGATATCGTTTCCGCGGCCGATGCGATGAGGATGCGGAAAGAGACGGGTTGCGACGGAGTCATGGTTGGCCGGGGAGCCTTGACCAATCCCTGGATTTTCCGGCAGATCGGCGAAACCGAATGCGGGAGTCCGGTGACGCTCCCGGACATCGGCGACAAGTATGACCTGATCAAGCGTTACTTTTCGCTGCTGTTCGAAGAGGAAACCCCCGGGGCCATTGGGAAGATGAAACAGTTTGCCTCCTGGTTTACCCACGCCATTCCCCGGGGAGCCGCCCTCCGCAAGGCCATCTATGAGTCCCGGAACGAGCGGGAAGTCATGGACCGGATCGAGGAATTCTTTCAGAGGGCCCTGGTGGCGGCTCCCCAGACCTAGTCCGCATTTCTCAACTAAGGTAAACAACCTTGACCGATTCCGGCAGAGATTCCATCAAGCATCTGGAAGAACAACTGGGGGCGGGCACCTACTACAAGCGCAACCTGGAACTGGTGCGGGGAGAGGGAGCTCGCCTGTGGGACGCAGAGGGCAAAGAGTTCATCGATTGCGTTGGAGGTCAGGGGGCGGCCAATCTGGGCCACGCGAATCCCTACGTGTGCCGGGCCATTCGGGATCAGGCCGAGAAACTTATGGTCTGCAGCGAGCTCTTTTATCACGAGGAGAGAGCCCGAATCCTGGAAAATCTGGAGAGGCTCACTCCGAGCAGCATCCAGCGGTTCTTCTTGTGCAACTCCGGCTCGGAGGCCATAGAGGTGGCCTTGAAGTTTGCCCGGCTGGCGACCGGACGCCATGAGATCGTGGCTGCCATGCGCGGGTTCCACGGCAAGACCTTCGGGGCTCTGAGCGCCACCTGGAGCAGGGACTATCGACTTCCATTCGAGCCCCTGGTTCCGGGGTTTACCCACGTTCCCTTCAACCATCGGGAACGAGCCTGCGAAGCCATCAGCCAGCGTACGGCGGCGTTCCTGGTGGAGGTCGTCCAGGGGGAGGGAGGCGTCCGGCCCGGAACCGTGGACTTCCTGCTGGATGTGCAGGACCGCTGTAACGAAACGGGAGCCCTGTTGATTGTCGACGAAGTGCAGACAGGATTCGGCCGTACCGGACGCATGTTCGCCTCGGAGCACTTCGATCTGTTCCCCGATCTGTTCTGCATGGCCAAGTCCATGGGCGGGGGGCTTCCCATCGGAGCCACCGGAATGAGTCAGGAGGTGGCCACCGGACTCTTCAAGCTGGCCCACAGCTCCACTTTTGGAGGGAATCCACTGGCCTGCGCCGCCGCCAACGCGGCCATTCGCTACCTGGAGGACTTCGAGCTGCCCCAACGGGCAGACAGGCTCGGAACGCAATTCATGCGGCAACTGAGGGCCATCGGGTCCCCTCGAATTCGCGATGTGCGAGGACTGGGGATGATGGTTGGAGTCGAGCTCAAGCAAAAGAGCGGGCCCTACATCCTCAAGCTCATGGAACGAGGAGTGCTGGCGCTGGCCGCCGGCCCGACGGTAATTCGCTTCCTGCCGCCCCTGGTCATCGAAGAGGCCGACCTGGATCGAGTCGTCGAGTTGACCGCCGAGGTTCTGCAGTAGCCCCCAGGATGCCGCGAAAGCCGCGTGGCCATGGACGTGCCTGCGCCCGGTTGGCGACAAGTCGGCCCCGGTCTGCCGTGGGGAGCATACGAGAGTGAAACAAGAGAAGTTTACGGCCAGTCGGGAACAAGATTATTTAACATCGATGCACAGGATTAACAGGATTAACAGGATTAACAGGACGAGAGGTTCCTGCACCAGAAGCCGGCACTGGCGATGATCCCGTCC
>VXMN01000080.1 GCA_009841055.1 Acidobacteriota bacterium | reverse complement strand
GGAGCCCAGAGGGGAGGTTCCAGCGCGCTGAGCTTGAACTGGGACGGCGTCTGGGAGGTGAAGTCGCAAATTACGCCGCGCGGCTGGGAGAGCGAGATGGCCATCCCCTTCCGGACCCTGCGTTACAAGCCGGGTCGGGACCGGTCCTGGGGACTCAACATCGAGCGCAATCTGCGGCGCCGCAACGAACTGTCCCACTGGTCCCCGGTTTCACGGGCCTTTCGCTTCATCCATGTCGACCTGGCCGGTACGCTGAACGGGCTGGAAATCCGGAACCACCGCAGTCTCAAGCTCTTGCCCTATGTCTTGGGAGGATTCAGCCAGGATTACAGCCGCACCGTGGATCCATCCAAATTCGAGCGAGACGTCGGACTGGACCTCAAGTACAGCCTGACTCCCGGCCTCACCCTGGACGGCACCGTCAATACCGACTTCGCCCAGGTTGAAGTCGACGAAGAGCAGGTCAACCTCACCCGCTTCGACCTCTTCTTCCCGGAAAAGCGCCCCTTCTTTCTGGAGAACTCCGGCTTTTTTGAATTCGGCACGCCGCGGGAAGTGGAGATTTTCTTTTCCAGGCGTATCGGAATCGACGACGACCAGCGCCTGGTTCCCATCGACGGAGGGGTGCGGTTGAGCGGAAAGGCCGGCCCCTACCAGATGGGCCTCCTCAACATGCAGACCCGCAAGGTGGACAGCGTGGTGCCCGCCAACAACTATTCGGTGGCGCGCTTCAGCCGGGAGCTCCCCAACCGATCCTCCGTCGGGGTCATCGGAGTCAACCGCAGTTCGACTTCCGCCTTCGACGGCGACCGCCCCTACAATCGAACCTTCGGCACCGACGCCAATCTCGGCCTGGGGAGATTCGCCAACTGGTACAACTACGCTGCCGTCACCCAAACCCCCGGGCTCGAGGGCGGAAACCACGCCTATTCCTCCCTCCTGGAATACGACGATTCCATCCACGAGTTCCGACTCGGCTACCTCGAAGTGGGTGACCATTTCAATCCCGAGGTCGGTTTTGTTCCCAGGGCGGGATACCGCAAGACCAACTACTTCTACCGATTCCACCACTATCCGAGCGCCGGGCCGATACGCAGTTGGGAACCTCACGCCTCCCGGAGGGCCTGGTACTCGCTGGAAAACAGCGACCTCGAATCCGACTTCCAGCACTACCACATGGATTCCAAGTGGCAGAACGGCGCCCGGCTGGGTCTCGCCTGGAACCGGAACTTCGAGCGCCTGGACGAACCGCTGGAGGTGGTGCCCGGGGTCACCATTCCGGTGGGACGGTATGGCTACGACGAAATCATCGCCAACTACCGCACCGATCCCAGCGCTCCGCTCTTCCTCAGCGGCACCGCCGCGACCGGCGGCTTCTACGACGGCAGAATCCGCAGCGTCAACGTGAACGGCGGCTATCGCCACAGCCACCGACTATCCTGGACGGCTTCCTACCTTCGCAACATGGTCACGCTCCCGGTGGGAGACTTCAACGTCGACCTGGTGGGGCTGCGCTTCAACTGGTCTTTCACTCCCAAGAGCTTCCTGCAGACCTTCAGCCAATACAACAGCGTGACCCGGACGCTGGGGCACAACATCCGCCTGGGGCTCCTCTCGTCGGCCAGCACCGGTCTGTTCGTGGTCTACAACACCAGCAACTCCACCACGCCCCTGCTCGACGCCCATCGGCTCCCCCGAAGGACGCTGACCCGTGCCCTGTTCGTCAAGTTCAACTATTTGTTCGACTACTGAGTGAAGCTGCCTCAATCCGATTCCGGGGCCAACTGCAACAGCTCCAGCCTCTCCCCGTCCGGACCGTAGAAGTAACACCAGCGAACCCCGTTGGCCATGGTCACCGGGGTGGAGGCGAATTCCACCCCCTTGTCCCGGAGGGATTGATAGGCCCGCTGGATGTCGTCAACTTCAAAACAGATATGGCCGAATCCCATGTCGTTGGCCCTGGAATCGGACGGCATGGGACGGCTCGATGGATTGAGGTACTGAAAGGTCTCGATCAGGGTGTTGCCCCCCGGAACCGAGAAGAAGGTTGCGGCCACTCTGGTGTCGGCCAAACCCGCCCCGCGGCTAAATTCGCTGTCTTCGATCGATACCTCGAGGGAAATTTCAAGCCCGAGAGTGTCCGTGTAGAACCGCTTGGTCCTGGTCATGTCGGAAACCACGATGTTGGTGTGGTGGAGACCTTTGATCATGGGTGCGCTCCTGAAGAGAAGTCCAAGGAAATGCCTGATTATGAAGGCCGGTCATAGCCCGACCGGCCAACCGAAGTCCGTTGATTTTGAGGACCGGCGCCGCCGCGGCTTTGGCGGTTCGGCCACCCCCCAACTCTATCCCTTTCACCTCCGGTTTGGAACCGCAGCATTTCAAAAGCCGACCGCCGGCGCCCCACAGGTCGAACCCATCCGCCTCGATACACGGCCGGAATGTCCTGAAACAGACGCCAGCGCTTGGTGGCTGGAAACCGGTTCAACGTCACGCAGGGGTAAATGATTTATTAACATGGATGCACAGGATGCACAGAATTTTTTCTGGAGACGGCCGGCTTGTCGTCCTGGACATCCGCGAATCCGCGCGCGATCATCGCCGGAGTCCGCTTCCCGCGCAACACCGCCCCATTCTGATTATCCTGTGCATCCTGTGCATCCATGTTCAAAAGTCAGTCCATGATGACTCGTTGTTTCACTCACGCATGATCCGCGCAACCGAGCAGCGGCGGAACTCATTTGAATCAGCCGAGCGGTACCGGTTTTCCGTGGAGGTGGAAAGTACAGGCCGGCAATGGTGATATCATGCGGCCCCAACCGGTCAGGAAAGGAGCAGGTCATGAGGCTGAATCGAAAGCTTGGTGTAGTCCTTTTGTCTACGGCGGCGCTGGCCGGCGCCTGCATCTTCACCCAGGCCCAAACTCCGATCGGGGACAAGTGGTGGCCCTCCCGCTGGGGAGCCGAGGACCAGCGCGGCGCCGCCAACCTGATGACACCGGGGCGGGCGCTGGAGGCGGCCCGTCTCATCCGGAAAGGCCAGGTCTACCAGCTCGGCCGAATCTATGAACACGGGATGCCGTTGCCAGGCAAGCGGCACTTCAGCCTCACCATTCCGGGATCACCCTCCAGTGGGCCCAGCGGCGAAAACCGGATCGTCTCCCACGATGAAATGTTCTCCGGGGAGATCGGCCAGGTAGGAACCCAGCTCGACGGACTGGGACACGTCGGCGTGCGCTGGAATGGGGAGGACTATTTCTACAACGGTTTCCGACGATCGGAGTTCGGTGACGCCTACGGACTCAAGAAACTGGGCGTCGAGAACATCGGTGTGTTCTTTACCCGGGGTGTTCTGCTGGACGTTGCCGGCTACAAGTCGGTGCAGCGTCTGGAACCCGGCTACGCCATCACGGTGGAGGATCTGGAGGGGACACTGCGAGCCCAGGAAACGAAAATTCGTCAGGGCGACGCGGTCTTTATCCACACCGGCCACGGACAACTGTGGATGAAGGACAATGACGTCTACGGATCGGGCGAGCCCGGAATCGGGCGGGAAGCAGCCAAGTGGCTCATCCGGCGTGACATCGTCCTGGTAGGCGCCGACACCTGGGGCATCGAGGTGGTCCCCGTGGAAGACCCCGACCGCCCCTTCGAAATCCACCAGTGGCTGCTAGCGCGAAACGGCATCTACAATCTGGAGAATCTGGACCTGGCGGCGCTGGCGGGCGACAAGGCCTACGAGTTCGCCTTCATCTTTGCTCCCTTGCGCCTGCGGGGGGCCACCGGCTCCCCGGGCAATCCGATCGCCGTTCGCTGAGCGGACGGAACCTGATGCCCTTGCCCTCCCTACCACGACCTCAATCCTGAATCATGGCATCCTCTTTCCGGCTGAATCCGATTCGATTCGAAGTCATCCGGAACGCCCTGTTGGAGGCGACCGAGGAGATGTCGGTCTCGCTGCGCCGCAGCGCCTATTCCACCAACATCAAGACCCGAAACGACTTCTCCTGCGCCTTTTTCGACCGCCGCCTGCGGGCGGTGGCCCAGGCCTTCAATCAGCCCAACCATCTGGGCTCGCTGGTTCACAGCGTGCCCAGCGTGGTGCGCGCCTACGGCCCCGACCGGCTGGGACCGGGGGACACGCTCATCGCCAACCATCCCTACCAGGGGGGAGTCCATCTCAACGACATCACCTTCATTTCGCCCGTTTTCCACCGCGACCGTCTCTTTGGCTATGTTGCCAACCTGGCCCACCACGTGGATGTCGGGGGTGGGGCCCCGGCCAGTGTCGGAGCTTTCCGGGAGGTATTTCAGGAGGGCGTAATCATCCCTCCGGTCAAAGTGGTGGAGAAAGGAGAATTGGTGGAGGATGTCGTTCGACTGGTTCTGGCTCAGATCCGCTCCAAGCACGAGACCGGCGGCGATTTTCGGGCACAGGTGGCCGCCAATCACACCGGAATCCGTCGATTGGCCGCACTGATCGAGCGGCTGGGACTGGAAACGATCACCGACTATACGGAGGAGCTTCTCGAATACACCGAGCGGCGGACGCGAGCGGAGGTGGCCAAGCTTCCCCAAGGGGAATTCAGCGCCGAGGGAGTGGTGGACAGCGACGGGTTCACCGACCGCCCGGTGCACCTGGCCGCCAGGATCCGGTTCGAGGGCGCCCGGGGAGTACGATTCGACATGACCGGCTCCGACCCCCAGAGGCGGGCGCCGGTCAATTCCACCTACGCCCAGACCTATTCGGCCTGCGCCTACGTGCTGAAATCGCTGATCGATCCGGACCTGCCCGTCAACGACGGCTTCTACCGCCTCATGCGGATTGTGGCTCCGCCCGGCAGCGTGGTTCATTGCAGGCCGCCGGCTCCGGTGGTCGGGGGATGGGAAGTCCAGACCCGCCTGGCGGACGTGATGTTCAAGGCCCTGGCTCCCGCCCTTCCCGACACAATGCCGGCAGGCACCAAGGCCATGCAGTGCCATGCCGGGTTCGGCGCCATCCATCCCGTCAGCGGCGAGTACTACTGTTTCCTGGAAACCCTGGGCGGCGGCTACGGAGCCCGGGCGGCCAGGGACGGCCCGGATGCCGTTCAGACCCATGGTCAGAACACCGAAAACGCACCCATCGAGGAGACCGAGTCCAACTACCCCGTACGCATTCTGCGCTACGAACTGGTCAACGATTCCGAGGGCGCCGGAACCTGCCGGGGAGGACTGGGCCTGCGCCGGGATTACCTGTTCACCGACCATGAGGTCTCGTTCACCATTCTGGCGGATCGGGAACGCTGGGGGCCGCATGGCCTCTTTGGCGGGCTCCCGGGGCACAGGGCCAGCTACCTGCTCAACCCCGGAGACCAGGAGGTTGAAGTGGGATCCAAGCAGACCCTGCAGCTCGAGCCGGGCCAGATCGTGAGCTACCGCACCTGCGGGGGCGGCGGGTACGGTCCCCCTCGCCGCCGCTCGCCCCGGGCCGTGCTGCGGGACGTTCGGGACGGGAAGGTCAGTGCCGAAAGAGCCCGGAGCGTCTACGGGGTCGTGGTCGACACCGCCGCCTGGAAGGTGGACGAAGCCGAGACCGGCCGGCTGCGCCGCAAGGGCGATCCGGGAGTTCCGGCGTAAATTCCAACGAGCGAAAACCAGGGGGGTATCATGGGTGACGCGGACCTCGAGTCCAAGCGACCTCAACCCGTCTCGCGAATCAACTGGTCCGGCCTCCAGGAGGCAATGGATGCGGAAGACCTGGAAGCCGTGGTGGCCGTATCTCCCGAGAACTTCTTCTACCTGTCCAACTGCCTCCTTCTCTCTCAGCAGATCATTCCGAGCCGCCTCTGCCTGACGATAGCGTGCAGAGAAGGTCCCCCAACGGCTCTGGTCTGTTACTGCGAGGAACGGCAAATGCGTCAGGACTCCTGGATCACCGAAATTCGCACCTACCTGGAATTTCAGGAGCACCCCATGACGGCCCTGGCCGAAACCCTGAAAGAAATGGGACTGGACAAGGCTGCCATCGGCATCGAAAGGCACTTCCTGACCGCCGCCGCCGTCGACCGGCTTGGCCGTGAGCTGCCCCGGGCCAGGCTGCGGGGCGCCGATCGGCTGCTGGACAGGGTAAGGGCCGTCAAGACTCCCGCCGAGCTGGATATCCTGACCCGTGCGGCTTCCCTGACCGAGGGAGCCATCCAGGCCTCCTTCCAGTCGGCCCGACCGGGCCAGTCCGAGAAAGTCGTGGCCGATGACCTGTTGGGACGCGTCCTTCACGCCGGATCCACCTGGCAATGGATCACTCTGGCCGTTGGAGCCAACACCGCCGTCAACCATCCCTTCCCCAGTTCCAAGCCTTTGACTCCGGGGGAGATCCTGCGGGTGGACGTCGGTGGGACCTTTCAGGGCTACCAGTCGGACGTGGCCCGCACCGCCGCCATCGCCGCCGTCACACCCGAGCAGGAGTCCGTGTATCGCCGGCTCAGGGAAGCACAGCGGAAAACCATTGAGACAGCCCGTCCCGGCGTCAGAGCCTGCGATCTCTATTTCACCTGCAGGCGGGAGCTGGAGAGGCGGGGACTCTCCATGACCAGTCAGGCGGTCGGACACGGACTGGGCATCGGCATGCACGAGTTCCCGGTGCTGCACGGCCACGAAACAGCCGAGATCCAACCCGGCATGGTGCTCAACCTGGAGCCGGCCGTCCTGGATTTCCAGGGCTTCCTCTACCATCTCGAAGACCTCTTCGTGGTGACTGAAACCGAACCCAGGATGCTGACCCGTCTGATGGACACCTCCGATCTGTTTATCATCCGGTGACTCCAGTTCCGGGTGGAATGGCGTTCGGCTCACACGACCTCCCGCCCGGGATGGCGAGGCACGGACCAATCTGCTAAGATCTTCTCAAGCTGGCAACAACCCCAGGGGAGACAAGTCATGGATAGAAGACACTTCTTTCTGCAATCGGCCGCACTGACGCTGGCGGCCACCGGACTGCAATGCAAGGGCTCCCAGGGGCTGACAGGTCCCAGCCAGGCCGCCGGCCGCAAGGAGAAACACCGGGTGGCCATTATCGGTTGCGGGCGGATGGGGCAGTACTACGCGGAAGTCTATCGCGCCATGCCCGACACCGAGCTGGTAGCCATCGCCGAGTGGAACGAGGAGCGGCGCAAGGTGGTCGGCGAGCGCTTCGGAGTCAAGGCGCTCTACAAGGACGTGCACGGCATGCTGAAGGAGGTGGTGCCCGACATCGCCGCCGTCATCACCCCCACCAAGTTCATGAAGGATGCGGTCATCGCCTGCGCCGAGGCTGGAGTCAAAGGGGTCTCCACCGACAAACCTATCGCGGCCCGCTTGTCGGACGCCGACGCCATGGTGGACGCCTGCAAGCAGCGGGGCGTGGTTTTTGCCGGGGGCAACCTGCAGCGGGCCAAGTGGAACGTCCAGGAGGCCGGCCGTCAGTTGAACGGAGGCAAATGGGGCACGCTTCAGGGAGCTTCGATCCACGGGTTCGGCGGCGAGATCTCCGGCGGAGGCTGCCAGCATCTCTCGGTCCTGCGGCTTTTCGCCGGAGCGGAAGTACAGGAGTTGATTGCCTGGGGCACCCCCCTGGAAACGCTTGCGCCGGAGAAAGACGACGCCGGGCTGATCATCAACGGTCTCTTCCACCTGGATTCCGGACTGGAGGCTACCGTATTCGGTCAAAAGACTCCCTACAGCGGCGTCGAAGCCTGGACCGACGACGCCCTGGTTCGCTGGAACTGGAACGAGCCACAGGTCTATATGGGAACGGACAGCAAGGGCGCCCGCCAGGAGGTGCACCCCCAATATGCTCCCAACCTCTGGCTGGACTACGTCAAGCAGACCAAGGGGACCATTCCCGGAACGGAACGAGCCCCCTGGTACGGAGACGACTACCTGGTCACGGCCATTCGCTCCTTTCTGGATGCGGTGGACAAGGGACGAGAGCTGTTCATTTCGGGCCACGACCTGCGGCAGGCCCTGGAGATCGCCATCGCCTGCAAGCTGTCGGCCCGACTCGGCAATCGTCCGGTCAAGCTGCCCCTGGAAGACCGATCCCTGGCCCTCTACCCCAGACCCTACCGCTGGCTGGGCGGAGACGTCACCAATCGCCCCCAGTCGGCCGAAGAAGCCGCCGGGCAGTCAAGCTGAAACTTCCCGCCCGGTGGCTTTGGCCTGATGAGCGGCGGACCCGTCCGGCTCCGCCCCCAGCCAAGGCCTGAGGAGACAAGTCTCTGGAAGCACCATCCTTCGGAACTCTGAACACCCTGGTCCTGGTGGCCTACTTCGCAGTCGTGGTCGGTCTGGCCCTGGGTCTTTCCGGCAAGCAGAAGGACACCGGGACCTACTTCCTGGCCAACCGGCGCATGCCCTGGCTGGCGGTCGGCCTCAGCGTGGTCGCCAGCGTTCTGAGCGCCATCACCTACCTGGGTGCGCCGCAGGTGGCCTACGAGGAGAACGCCGCTCTGGTCGTGGGGCTGCCGGCTACCCTGCTGGCCGCGCCGCTGGTCATTCTGCTGTTTTTCCCCATCTACCGCAGGCTCCGGGTCACCAGCATCTACGAGTACGTGGGCCTGCGCTTCGGGAGCCGATCCCGCTACGCCGCTTCCTTCTTCTCGATTCTGCAGTTGCTGGGCTGGATGGGCATCGCCCTCTATGCCCCGGCGCTGGCACTTTCCACGGTCACCGGCCTCGACCTTTGGAGCGCCATCATTGTCATGGGCCTGGTGGCCACCGCCTACACCACCCTGGGCGGGATGGCTGCAGTGATCTGGACCGACGTGGTGCAGTTTCTGGTTCTGGCCTTCGGGGCAGTCCTGATCACTCTTTCCCTGGTGGAGCGCGTGCCCGGGGGGATGGACCGGATCATGGAAATGGCTTCCGACCATGACAAGCTGCCGCTGCTGGATCTGACCTTCAGCTTCTCGGAAATCAACGGCCTGACGGTGGTGATCTGCTATTTCATCATCGCCTTCGGCCAGTACGGCACCAGCCAGGTACCGGTCCAGCGGTTGCTCTCGATCAAAACTTTTGGAGGAATGGTCAAGGCGCAGATCCTGGATCACATTTTGGAAATCATCCTGCTGGCGCTTCTCTTCTTCATCGGGTTAGGGCTCTTCGCCTACTTCTCCCTGTTTCCGGAACGCCTGGCGGAAGGAATCGGAGGCGACAAGATCCTCCCGTTTTACATCATCCACGCCCTGCCGGCAGGAATATCGGGCCTGATCATCGCCGCCGTCTTTGCCGCCGCCATGTCGACCGTCGACTCCGGGATTCACTCCATGAGCACCCTGATCCTTGTGGACTTCATCCAGCCCCTGAGAAAGCGCGCCCTGGATTCCCGCCGCAGTCTCAGGATCGCCCGCGGACTGACGGTCGGTCTGGGTCTGCTGGCCACCCTTTCCGGCCTGCTGGTCTCTCAGATCGAGGGAATTCTCAAGGCGATCAGCATGGTCGGCGGCTACGTGGCCTCACCCGTCACCGCCCTGTTCCTCATGGGGATCCTGACGCGCAGGGGAAATTTCGGCGGCTGGTTGATCGCCACCTGCCTGGTCAGCATTCCCTCGCAGGTTTACATCCAGAACTATTCGGACACCCACTGGATATTTTACGGGGCCCTCGCGATGGTCATCTGCCTGGCCGTCTCCTACCCCTTCAGCCTGATTTATGCCAAGGCGCGGCGCCTCCCGCCCGCCGACCGGGAATACACCCTGTGGCGCCGTAAAACGGCCGCGGAAGTGCCCGGATTGCAGGAACCCTGAGGAGCCAGGCGACTCCGCCCCGGAGCGGCCTTGAGGAGGACCCGATGCAAACCAGAAGACAATTTCTCTCAACCTCGGCCACCGCCCTGAGCCTGGCAGGCGCCCAGGGCCTCAATCCGTCCCGTGCCGCCCCGGCGCAGGGTCCGCGCGGCAGCGGCAAGCGGCCCCGGCTGATCTACAACAACGACGGCGACGACAGCAACTCCCCCCTGGCCACCACCCCCGAGGGGTTTCTGGCCCAGCGGATGAAGACCCTGCCGGGCACCCACGTCGACAGCATCTACTACTGCGGATTCGTAACCCGGCCCCACTGGGAGACTTCCTATCCCATGGGGCCGGAAAACGATCCCATCCGGGTCACCGTGGATTTTGCCCGACAGCACGGACTGGAGTGCGTCTTCTCCTTCCGCATGAACGACATCCACGACGCCTTCATCCCGGGACGTCTCAACCGTTTCAAGCGTCGACACCCTCAGTTTCTACTGGCAAGCTTTTTCGATTCGGACTCCTTTCAGCCCTTCCTGCGCTGGAATCGGAAGGAGGGCCAACATCCCCTGAGGCCGACCCGGGAAGCCTTCGGCGTCCGTTCCTCCGAGTGGTTCAGTTGGTGTGCGGTCGACTACGCCCATCCCGAGGTGCGCCAACGGTACCTGCAAGCGATCGAAGAAGCCTGCCGGCGCTACGACCTGGACGGAGTGGAGCTGGACTGGTGTCGCCATCCCTTCTTCTTCAAGCCGGGAACCGAACGCCAGCACGTTCCCCTCCTGACCGACTTCGTGCGGACGGTGCGCCACCGCCTGCGGGACATTTCGAGGCAGAAGGGCAAGGCCATCCAACTGGCCATGCGGGTGGCCGACACGCCCGAACTCTCGCTGAACAACGGGGTGGACGCCGCCTCCTGGATCGAGGAAGGCCTGGTGGACCTGCTGGTTGCCGGGGCCGGATATGTCCCCTTCACCACCCCGGTCGAGACCTGGATCGACCTGGGCCATGCCAAGGGCATCCCGGTCTATCCCTGCCTGAGCGGCTCCACCCGGGCCTTCCAGGATGTTCGAGCGGCTCGGGCCGCGGCCCAGCGCTTCTGGTCGGCAGGGGCCGACGGCCTCTACTGGTTCAATCTCTTTGTGATGTCGGGCATTCGCCGCGGCAGAGGAACTCCCGAGGTCCACGACCCCCACCAGCAGCAGATCGCCGAGGAAACGGGAGAGGCCGCCGTGCTCTCCCGTCTCGACAAGCTCTACACCGTCGACCGCACCCAGGAAGCCGGCTACATTGCCCACATCTGCCCTCGGGCGCCGCTGCCGGTGACCTTCTCGACCGCCTCGGGATCCCAGGAGAAACGGATCCCCATCCCCGTCGGGGACGACTTGAAGGAGAGTGCCGCCGCCGGCTCCCACCCGGAGACGGAATTGCGCATCGGCTGGTCGACGCCGATCCGGCCGGATCAGGCGGCCTTTGAGCTCAACGGGATTCGGCTTGCCGCCGGCGACGCCGTTCGACGGCCGGACTCCGGAGGCAAAGCCTGGATGGACTGGAAGCTGCGCCCCGGGCGGATCCATCGGGGAACCAACGAGTTGACCGTCCGGGTCCAGCCCAACTGCCCGGTCGGCTTGACGCTGGAGGAGGTTCACCTGGCTCTTAACTACACGGCGTGAAGTTTGAAGTGTGAAGTGTGGAGAGTGACTGATATCGATGGGTCAAGCACCAAATCGATCTCGGCGCAGGCGTTCGGAAACTGCAAACGGACCAAGAGGCGCTTGCCTGCTCCCGGAACCCTCGACTTTCCTGAAACAGACGAAAAAAAGCGTGATCCACGAAGTGACACAAAGGACAACGAAGGACCACCAAGCGACACGGCTCTGCCGCATCGGCACGGGCTGCGGCCCGGCAAGCCGAAGCGTGCCCCCTTGAGAAGCAAGAGTGACGGGAGGAGGCGCCACCCGGGAACGCGGGCGTCCCGCCCGCATGCGCTGCCGTTGCGTGCCGCTCAGTTTCCCCGGGATGCGGCACCCGGCCACCCTGCTTACGGGGATGGCATGGAATCGGCCGAAGCAGAGTCCTGATGCCGTTGCCGGTCGAGCCGGGTCGAGGAGCTGGGTGAGGCCTTGCCAGTGTGGTGCGGGCGGGACGCCCGCGTTCCCGGGTGGGCCTCCGCTTGCTGCGCACCCGCTTCTCGTCCGGTTTACAAGGCCCTATGAGTCCGTTGTTTGACTCTCCCATGGTCCGCAGGTCGGGGGCAGGGCTACACTTGCTCCGCTTGCGCTGCTCCCATCCAGTAATTCCGGTCCAGATTGCGATACTGAATGGCCTCCGAGATGTGGTGGGGCCGTATATCCTCCGACTGATCCAGATCGGCAACGGTACGAGCCACCTTGAGGATTCGATCGTAGGCGCGGGCGCTGAAGCCCATTCGGGTCATGGCCCGCTCCAGGTGTCGCTGCGACTCTCCCCCAATGTCGCAGAAACGGCGAATCAGTCGAGGCGTCATCTGGGCGTTGGAGTAGATCCCGGCGTCAGCGAAGCGCCGCTGTTGAATTTCCCGGGTGCGGGTGACCCGTCCCCGAATGTCCTGCGAGGGCTCCCCGCCGGTCCTGGCCGACAGTTCGGCGTAGGCCACCGGCGGGACGTCGATGTGGATGTCGATCCGGTCCAGCAGCGGCCCCGAGATCCGGGCCACGTAGCGCTGGATGAGACTCGGAGTGCAGGAGCAGGCTCGGCCGGGATCGTTGTAGAAACCACAGGGACAGGGGTTCATGGCCCCCACCAGGGTGAAGCGGGACGGAAACGTCAGCGAGAGGGCGGCCCTTGCGATCGTCACTTCGCCCTCCTCCAGCGGCTGGCGCAGCACCTCCAGGACGTTACGTGCATACTCGGGGAGCTCATCCAGGAACAGGACGCCGTTGTGGGCCAGGCTGACCTCACCCGGTTTCGGCAGCGCTCCCCCGCCAATCAACCCGGCGTCGGAGATGGTGTGGTGAGGAGCCCGAAAGGGGCGTTGGTTGATCAGTCCGGCGCCGTTTGCCAGGACACCTCCGACCGAGTGAATCTTGGTGGTTTCAATCGCCTCCACGAAGGTAAGCGGCGGAAGGATGGTGGGGATGCGCCTGGCCAGCATGGTCTTTCCGGATCCGGGAGGACCGATCATGATGAGGTTGTGCCCGCCGGCGGTCGCCACCTCCAGAGCCCGCTTGGCCGTGAGCTGCCCCTTGACGTCCCGGTAGTCCAGCGGGGATCGGGGCTGGGCCGCCAGCAGACGCCGGGGGTCCACCTCGTTCGGCTGAAACTCCCGGGAGCCGTTGACCAGGTCCACCACTTCCACCAGGTTGTTCAGACCGAAGACCGAGAGGCCGGCGACCACCGCGGCTTCCCGGGCGTTCTCCGCGGGCAGGACCAGGTGGCGAATCCCTTTCTGCCGGGCGGCCACGGCAATGGGTAGAGCTCCCCGGACCGGACGCAATCCTCCATCCAGGGAGAGTTCCCCCAGAAACAACCAGTCGCCGAGGTCCCGGCTCTGCAGCGTTCCGACCGTTCCCAGGATGCCCATGGCCATGGGGAGGTCGAAGGACGCACCTTCCTTCCTGACGCCGGCCGGCGCCAGGTTCACGGTTATGTTCCGAAAGGGAAAGTCCAGTCCGCAGTTCTTGACGGCCGAGCGGATCCGCTCCTTGCTCTCCTTGACTGCCGCATCCGGCAGTCCCACCGTCAGGAAGTTGGCCTTTCCGGGGGAAACATCCACCTCTACCTCGACCACGTAGGCATCGATCCCGAATACGGCTGCACTCAGCGTTTTGAACAGCATCCTCACCTCCGGCGAGCACCGGCGGCAGCGGACCGCCGGCGCGGGGGGCGCAGCTTTGCGCGATTCGACGCTATGGCGATGCGTGCGCGGGCAGGCTGCGGCCCGACTTGAATTGTGAGGGAGATCGGAAGGAGGGAGGGTCAACGGATCGGCGCCCAACCGGCGGCCGTCCGCTGAACTTCCGGATTATAGGCGATGAATCGAGGCCGGGCAACGCTTGGCGTTCAATGCTATACTCCGAAAGACAACTTCGGACAAGGAACGGCACACCCATGACTCAAGCATCCCTCAAGATTGGGCTCTTGTTTCTGCTCACACTCGCGCTCGCGGCGGGCCTGACCGGGACCGCTCAAGCCAAGCCGCCTCTGACGGCGGAGCAGGTCGCCACCATCGTGACCGCTTCCAAGTTCGGAATCACGGTCGAACGGGCCGTGGAAATGATTCGCGAGCGCGGGATCGGTTTCACGGTCACCGACGCCTTTCTGAAGCAGTTGGAAGCCCAGGAGGCCGACGCGGCCATTGTGAATGTCGTGAAAGAGCTGGGAGGGAATCGCAAGACGACCGTCCAGCCGACCGCGGCTCCCGGCATCCTCCCCACTGAACCCGAAAGCCCGGAGAAGGCGCCTCCACCGCCACCTCCGGAGGTGGATCTCCTGCCTCCGGGGACCGTGCCCACGGCCGAGAACTGGGCGCAGTTCCTGGAGTCGGTCAGAAACAGGGTGCTGAGATACACCCACTCCCTGCCGGATTTCGTCTGCAATCAGGGAACCCGGTCGTACCAGGCTTTCGGCCGGAGAGGCTGGACCCAGAGGGAAATCTATGAAGTCGAGGTGAGCTACTTCGACCGGTCACCCCATTACAGGCAGATCAGCAAATACCCGCTCTTCCGTGACGTGGGGGAATTCGGGCCGGTATTGACCGGACTCTTCGCGCCACGGTCCCAGGCAACCTTCAAGCTGCAGGGCCTGGAGAAAAAGCATGGACGAAACACGGCCAGAGTGTCCTTCAAGGTTCCCCAGGAAACCTCCCAGCGCCCCATACATGTCAAGGACGAGGGGATGGTTCCATTCGGCTATCGCGGGCGTTTCTGGGTGGATCTGGAAACCCAGCTGGTGGTCCGGCTGGAGTCCAAATCCACCGACATGCCGCGCAGAGCCCCCATCACCGATGAGGAAATGGTGCTCCGCTACAAGGAAGTGATGCTGGTGGACAAGCTGGTCTGGCTGCCCGCCGAGCTGCATGTCATCGTCAAGACCGATGCCATGGGCGACGGCGGACTGAGCTCCGGCGTTCTGAACGCCGGCGGGACTCCCAGTTTCCAAACCGGCGACAAGACCTCCCTGCGCTGGGTCAGCTTCTACAGGAACTATCGCCCCTTCGAACCGGAATAACCCCCCTCAAAAGACGAAACGAATCCCAAACCGAGCCGAGATCGGATCCAGGAATCGGTCATGCTGCAGGAAGCGTGGGTCCCGGGTCGCGCCCTGAGAGGCCGCGATCGCCTGGTAGTCGTAGCCGTCCAGGACTTGCGAGACGGGGTCGCCCGGTTGCCACAGGGGAAGCGACTGGCGATAGAGGCTTCGAAAGGCCCTCAAGGGCGTCCCTTGGTTGAAGAGGTTGATGACGTTGAGATTGATTTCGAGCGATCGAGTCTCGTCCGAAAAGGGGTGGAATCGCTGGACCAGCGAGAGGTCCGTCTGGGTCCAGGCCGGGTTTCTGCCGTCGCTGCCCCGGTTGTCCACCATGACGTCCACGTGTTCCAGATCCACCGTCCGGCTGACCGGCGCCCCGCTAATGGCTCGGAAGAATCCTCCGACTTCCATGTCCCAGGGCGCGACGTAGGTCCAATGGACCTTGAGCTGATGGGTTCTGTCGGTGCCTAGCGGTCCGTCTATCAGGTTGCCCCTGGAGTCGTAGTTGAGGAACCAGAGATCGAAGTCGCGATTGACGTTGGGACTGAGGCGGCCGTTCTCGTCTGAGCTGCCCAGGCCCGAATAGAGACCGTGAAGCCTGGAGTTCACGTAGGCGACGTCCGCAAGCCAGTTGTGGCGGAACGCCTTTCGCAAGCGGAATTCAAAAGCGTTGTAGGTCCTCTTCGGTCTGGGCGTGGCCGGAAGGCCGACTTCAACAAACCGGTCGACTGAGAGGCCGCGTCCCGGATTGGTGATGTAGTAGGCTTCGCCGGCCGGGGTCTGGCGGCCGACATCCTCGATCGCCTGGTCGAGGTTCTTGCGCGTGTACCGGAACGAAACCACGTGGTCCGGAGCGGCTTCATACTCGAATCCGGCCACGGTCCCCGTCATTCGCATGGGCTTGAGATCGGGGTCCAGGTCCTCGAACGAGGGGATACGCCAGTTCCTGGTCTCGACGTAGGTTCCCGGATAGTTTCCCTGACCCGACAGCCCGCCGATGCGGGTCCAATCGAGAGTGCCGTCGTCCATCAGGTAGTAGTGGCTCAACCACTTGAACCCACCGAACGATCCCTGGGCCATTTCAAGCTTCATGGCGTCGTAAAACCATCCCCAACTGCCGAACAGCTTCAGTTTCGCGTTGCCCAGAACGTCATAGGCCAGGCCGGCCCGAGGGGCGACCTTGTCGAGGAAGTTCCACCTGAACACCGCATTGGAAAATTCCGGGAGATCGCTGAAGGACGGGATCTCCTCGCGCTCGAAGCGCAGCCCCAGATTCAGCGTTAGCCCGCCGCCTACCGTCCAGGCGTCCTGAACGAAAAGGGCATGCCGGTGGGTGCCGGCGTTGGCCACCACGCCGAACGGCGTCCGCAGTTCGTAGTAGCCGCAGGGATCGTGGACATCGCCGTTGGGTCCGGTGCAGGTGCTGGTGCGAACCGTTCCGTCCACCATGTTGTAGGGTCGAGTGTAGTGGTAGAGAATGTAGTCAAACTTGTAGGCATCGTTGACATCGTGAGCCAGCCCGTTGAACTGCCAGCCGAACCGCAGGTTGTGTTGGCCGGCCCCGCGGGTCACATAGCTTCCGCTCAGGGAAACCGTGCTCTTCTTCTGAAAATCCTGAGACGTATTGAAGCTGGCGCCATGTCCGATGGTGGAAAAACCACGGGGGCGGTACAAGGCGTCATCCGGCGAGTATCCGATCAGGCCGGGCGACTCGGGGAACCTGTGACGCACCTGGGCCGGGCCGAGCAATTGCTCGGTCTGGATGGCATTCAATCCCCACCGGGCGTCCACCGCCAGGAACGGGCTGAAGGTGACCACGGCGGCTCCGGTTAGAGTGTAGCCGGGGTATTCGAAGCCCTCTTCGGCCCATTCGAAGGCCGGGTTGGACGTCCCGTCGAGATGGGGCAGTCCCCCCTTCCAGTCCGACCGATCCGCCACCGCCGATGCCATGAACCTGACTTTATCGGCAGGTTGGAAATCGATCTTGACCGGAATGCTGCGGAACCGGTCCTTGCGCTGAAATCGCCCGGCTTCTCCCGAGGTAAAGGTGACCGAGCGGGTCCGATTCCGGAGTTCCGACAGAAATCCGCCGAAGAACCAGACCCGGTCTCGCCAAAGAGGACCACCCAGAGTGAAGCCGAATTCGTGGGTCACGTCGCCGTCTTCCGGATCGAAGACATATTCGGCCACGTCGACCGACTGAGTGGGATCGAGCCTCAGGCGCTTCCTTGGACTGCCTGTCAGCGCGCTTCCGCTGCCGTACCAGAGGAGGCTGCCGTGAAATTCATTGGAACCGCTCCGGGTTCGAGCACTGAGCACACCCCCCATGGCGCCGCCGAATTCCGCTTCGTATCCGGCGGTCTTCAACTGGAACTCCTCCAGGGTTTCGACCCGCAGCTTCTGGTTGTTCAGCCCGTTGTACATGCTTGTAGTATCGACACCGTCCACGTAAAAGACGTTCTCCGCGCCGGAGGAACCGTCGACCGATATTCCCTGGACACTCTGTCCTCTAT
>VXMN01000312.1 GCA_009841055.1 Acidobacteriota bacterium | reverse complement strand
GACCCTCCCACCCTGGAAACGGCAACCCATCTGTTTCAGGGGATGTTCTTCGATCCTCGCAAGTATGATTTTTCCAGAGTCGGCCGCCTGAAATTCAACATCAAGCTGGGTCTCGAGACTCCGCTGGAAAAACGCACGCTGGATCCCAACGATTTCTATGCCGTCATTGCCTATCTCCTGAAGTTGCGGAAAAGCATCGGAAACGTTGACGATATCGACCACTTGGGCAATCGACGGGTTCGAGCGGTGGGCGAGTTGTTGGAGAACCAGTTTCGAATCGGCCTGGTGCGCATGGAACGGGCGATCAAGGAGAAGATGTCCGTCTACCAGGAGATCTCCACCGCCATGCCCCACGATCTGATCAATGCCAAGCCGGTGATGGCCGCGGTGCGAGAGTTTTTCGGTTCAAGCCAGTTGTCTCAGTTCATGGATCAAACCAATCCCTTGTCGGAGATCACCCACAAGCGGCGCCTGTCCGCATTGGGTCCGGGCGGCTTGAGTCGAGAGAGAGCCGGGTTCGAGGTGCGGGACGTTCACACCACCCACTATGGGCGAATTTGCCCCATTGAAACTCCCGAGGGGCCCAACATCGGGTTGATTTCTTCCCTGAGCTGCTACGCCCAGATCAACGAATTCGGATTCATCGAAAGCCCCTATCGAAAGGTGGAGAACGGGCAGGTGGTGGATACCGTGGCCGTGACCAACGGCGGGGACTCCGATCTCAAGATAGGGCAACAATTGAAACGATCGGAGGTTGAAGAGAAGAACCTCCGCCTCAAGGCCGACAACAAGCGATTGGTCGAGTTCGGGCCCTACTCCTTCTGCCTGACCGCCTGGGAGGAAGACCGTTTTGTCATTGCCCAGGCCAATGTGGAACTGGACTCTCAGGGACGGATCGCGAGCCCCTTGGTGAATGCCCGGCAAGCCGGCAACTTCGTGCTCAAGAACCGGGAAGAGATCGACTACATCGACGTTTCTCCCAAGCAGTTGGTCAGTGTGGCTGCATCTCTGATCCCCTTCCTGGAGAACGACGACGCCAACCGAGCGCTGATGGGGTCCAATATGCAGCGGCAGGCGGTGCCTCTCCTGCGGGCCGAGGCGCCTTACGTGGGCACCGGAATGGAACGGGTCACGGCTCACGACTCCGGGGCCGTCGTGCTGTGCCGCCGGTCGGGCGTGGTGGACAGCGTCGACTCCGAGCGGATTATCGTAAGGGTTGAAAGGGGAGAGAATGGCCAACTGTCTCGAGAGGTTGGGGCCGACATTTATCAGCTCAAGAAATTTCGACGTTCCAACCAGAACACCTGCATCAACCAGAAGCCGATCATAGCCAAGGGTGACCGGGTGCGGGCCGGACAGGTCCTGGCCGACGGACCCTGCACCGACCTGGGGGAGCTGGCCCTGGGCCGAAACGTCCTGGTCGGATTCATGCCGTGGCGAGGCTACAATTTCGAGGATGCCATCCTGGTCAGCGAACGACTCATCAGAGACGACTACTACACTTCCATCCACATAGAAGAGTTTGAAATCGAGGCCCGCGACACCAAGCTGGGACCCGAGGAGATCACTCGGGATATTCCCAACGTGAGCGAGAGCTTCCTGCGGGACCTGGACGAAAGCGGGATTATCCGTATCGGGGCCAGCGTCAAGCCCGGCGACGTCATTGTGGGTAAGGTCACCCCCAAGGGCGAAACCCAGTTGACTCCCGAGGAAAAGCTGCTGAGAGCCATCTTCGGGGAAAAGGCGGGCGATGTGCGGGATGCTTCTCTCATCACGCCGCCCGGGATTGAAGGCGTGGTGGTGGACGTCAAGGTATTTTCTCGAAAGGGCCAGGAGAAGGACGAGCGCGCCAAGGCGATCGAGGACCACGAAATCGAGCGAATCGAGAGGAATCTCAACGATGAAATGCGGATTCTGACCGGCGAGCGCAACAATCGCATTTGCGAGCTGCTGGAGGGGGAGGTTCTCACTGCCGACCTGCTCCACGAGCGGAGCCGAAAGCGAATTCTGGCGCGCCGCACGCGGTTGAGCCGGGAGATCATTCAACGCCTGGGAGCCAGGGATCTGGGTCGGGTCAAGATTGGCCGCAGGGATTCGAAACTGAAGTCCCAGATCCTTCAAATCGAGAAAATGACTCAACGGCAGATCGAAGTGCTTCAGGTTCTTCATGAGGACAAATTGTCCAAGTTACAGAAGGGCGATGAGTTGCCACCCGGTGTCATCAAGTTGGTCAAAGTCTATGTGGCCATGAAACGAAAGCTCTCGGTGGGCGACAAAATGGCCGGGAGGCATGGCAACAAGGGAGTCATCGCACGGATTCTGCCAGAAGAGGATATGCCCTACCTGCCGGACGGGACTCCCGTCGAAATCGTCTTGAACCCTTTGGGCGTTCCCTCCCGCATGAATGTGGGACAGATCCTGGAAGCCCATCTGGGTTGGGCCGCCAGGGCTCTGGGGCTGCACTTTTCCACACCCGTGTTCGACGGCGCCACCGAAGGGGAAATCAAGTCCCGGTTGGACAGCGCCCGGCTTCCCCTTTCCGGGAAGACTTACCTGTGTGACGGTCTGACGGGAGAACGCTTCGAGCAGGAGGTCACCGTGGGCTATATCTACATGCTGAAGCTGTCTCACCTGGTGGACGACAAGATTCATGCCCGTTCCATCGGACCTTACTCGCTCATCACCCAACAGCCCCTGGGCGGCAAGGCTCAGTTCGGAGGCCAGAGATTCGGGGAGATGGAGGTTTGGGCGCTGGAGGCTTATGGCGCCGCGCATATCCTGCAGGAGCTGCTGACCGCCAAGGCCGACGATGTCTATGGTCGAGCCAAGATCTACGAGGCCATTGTCAAGGGGGAGGCAGCCATCGAGCCCGGCTTGCCGGAATCCTTCAACGTCCTGATTCGTGAGCTGCAGAGTCTCTGTCTGGATGTGGAGTTGCTGAAGAAGTACGAGCAAAGTTAGGGGCGGAAAACAGTCCTGTTTCGTGGGCTTCCCGATGGGTGGCCCCAGGGCTGGGACCGCAGGGTAGCACCAACTACGGGAGTCGGCTTCTCAAGGAGGCGATCGTGTTCGGACCAAACCCTCATGACAGGGGAAACTTCACTGCTGATTTTGACAGCATCCGGATCAGCCTGGCTTCGCCGGACACGATCCGGTCCTGGTCCAAGGGTGAAGTCACCAAACCTGAGACCATCAACTACCGAACCTTCAAGCCGGAGCGGGACGGCCTGTTCTGCGCCAAGATCTTCGGTCCCGTCACCGATTGGGAGTGCCTTTGCGGAAAGTACAAGAGGATGAAGCACCGTGGAGTGATCTGCGACAAGTGCGGGGTCGAGGTCACCCTGTCCAAGGTCCGGCGGGAGCGTCTCGGCCACATCGAATTGGCCAGCCCCTGCTCCCATGTCTGGTTCTTCAAGGGTTTGCCGAGTCGGATCGGGCATCTGCTGGATCTGAGCCTGAGAGAGTTGGAGCGTATCCTCTACTTTGAGGCCTACGTGGTTCTGGATCCCGGCGACACCCCCCTGAACGAAAAGGAAGTCCTCAGCGAAGAGAAGTATCGACAAATGATGGAGGAGTATCCGGGGAAATTCGAGGCCCTGATGGGGGCCGAGGCGATCAAGCAACTCTTGAGGCAGATCGATATCGAGGAACTGTCCATCGATCTCCGCTATCGAATGAGAACCGAGACGTCCCAGCAGAAAAAGCTCAAGTTCTCCAAACGGCTCAAGGTCGTGGATGCTTTCAGGAAATCGGGCAACAAGCCGGAATGGATGATTCTGGACGTGATACCGGTGATCCCGCCGGAGCTCCGCCCGCTGGTGCCCCTGGATGGAGGGCGTTTCGCCACTTCCGATCTGAACGATCTCTACCGGCGGGTGATCAATCGCAACAACCGGTTGAAAAAGTTGATCGAGTTGCACGCCCCCGACGTGATTGTTCGCAACGAGAAGCGAATGCTCCAGGAAGCCGTGGATGCGCTCTTCGACAACGGCCGCAGGGGGCGCGTATTGCGCGGCGCCAACAATCGTCCCCTGAAGTCCCTCTCGGACACCTTGAAGGGCAAACAGGGCCGCTTCCGCCAGAACCTTCTGGGAAAGCGGGTGGACTACTCCGGTCGCTCGGTGATCGTGGTGGGTCCCGACCTGAAGCTGCACCAGTGCGGGCTACCGAAACGGATGGCCCTGGAGCTTTTCAAGCCCTTTATTTTCAATCGTCTGGAACAGGACGGGCACTGCACCACCATCAAGGCCGCCAAGGAAATGGTGGAGCAGCAGGACCCCATCGTATGGGATATCCTGGAGGAAGTCATTCGGGAACATCCCGTTTTGCTCAATCGTGCGCCCACCCTGCACCGCCTGGGGATTCAGGCCTTTGAGCCCATTCTGGTCGAGGGGAAGGCCATCCAGATCCACCCGCTGGTCTGCACGGCCTTCAACGCCGACTTCGACGGGGACCAGATGGCGGTTCACATCCCCCTGTCGCCGGAAGCCCAAATCGAGGCTTCGGTTCTGATGCTTTCAGCCAACAACATCCTGTCGCCCTCGAACGGCATCCCGATCGCCGTTCCCTCCCAGGACGTGGTTCTGGGCTGCTACTACCTGACCATGTCCAAGCCGGGGACCCGGGGAGAGGGACGCGCATTCGGCAGCAGCGAGGAAGTGTTGCTGGCCCTGGAGATGGGTGAAGTGGAGACCCTCACGCCCATTCGTTTTCGCTACAGCGGGGAAGTGATCGACCTCAGCAACGCTTATGACGACCAGAGCGTCCTGCACACCGAGGTCATCACCCTCAAGCGGGATTTCATCAATACGACCGTGGGGCGGGTCATCCTCAATGATCATCTTCCCCGGCCCTTGCCCTTTGTGAACGGGCTGCTCAAGAAACGGGGCTTGTCCCAGCTCGTGCAGTTCTGCTATCTGAAGCTGGGCCTGGAGAAGACCGTCCAGGTGCTGGACGAAATCAAGTCGCTTGGATTCTCCTACGCCACCAAGGCCGGAATTTCCATCGGGGTCGAGGATTTGCTCATTCCGGATGCAAAAACCACGCTGGTGGACAATGCCGAATCGGAGGTTCTCAGCGTCGAGGAACAGTATCAGGAAGGGGCCATCACCAAGGGAGAGCGCTACAACAAGGTGATCGAAATCTGGTCGGACGTCACCGAGAAGGTTGCCGACGAGATGATTCACGGAATCGAACGCAAGAACCAGGAAGGCAAGGAGTTCAATCCCATTTACATCATGGCGGATTCCGGGGCTCGAGGCTCCAAGCAGCAGATCCGCCAGTTGGCGGGGATGCGCGGCCTGATGGCCAAACCCTCGGGCGAGATCATCGAAACCCCGATCAAGGCCAATTTCCGGGAGGGATTGACCGTGCTGCAGTACTTCATCTCGACCCATGGGGCCCGCAAGGGGTTGGCCGACACTGCCCTGAAGACGGCGGACTCGGGGTATCTCACCCGCCGTCTGGTCGATGTGGCCCAGGACGTGATCATTTCCGAGGAAGACTGCGGAACCTTGGATGGCATTTGGGTTGGACCCATCGTGGAAAGCGGCGAAATCATCGAGCCGCTCCGGGACCGAATCGTGGGTCGGGTGTCGTTGCAAGAGATCAAGGACTACGAGAACAACACCATCGTCGGCGTCAACCAGGAGATCACCGAGAGTCTGGCGAGCGAGATACAAGCGGCCGGAGTGGAACGGGTCAAGATCCGCTCGGTGCTCACCTGCGAATGCCGCCGGGGGGTGTGCGTGAGGTGTTACGGCCGCAACCTGGGCACGGGCAACATGGTTGAGTTGGGTGAATCCGTGGGTGTGATTGCCGCTCAGTCCATCGGGGAGCCGGGCACTCAGTTGACCATGCGCACGTTCCACATCGGGGGGGCCGCCAGCCGGGTTTCGGAGCAGTCCACCCTGGAAGCCCGGAACGAGGGGTTGATTCGTTTCATCAATCTGGCCACGGTGCGCAACAAGCAGGGGGACCTGGTCGTCATGAATCGCAATGGCCTGATCGCGGTCGTGGATGAAAAGGGCCGCGAGAAGGAACGCTACTCGGTCGTGTACGGCGCCAAGATCAAGGTCGAGGAAGGTCAGGCCGTGGGTGTCGGGGAAGAGCTGGTGGAGTGGGACCCCTATACCTATGCCATTCTGACCGAAGCGGGCGGGTTCATCCAGTTCAGGGATCTGTTGGAAGGGGTGACCATGGAGGAGGAAGTGGATGAGGTCACCAGCCTGTCCCATTGGATGGTGACCGAGTCGCAGGATGAGAAGCGACAGCCCCAGATCATGATCAAGAACAGCGACGGCAAGGGCGGGGCCAAGGCCCGGACGGTGAAGAAATACCTCATGCCTTCCCGAGCCCATCTGATGGTGGCCGATGGCGAAGAGGTGCACCCCGGCGACATCCTGGCCAAGATTCCCAGGGAAACGACCAAGACCAAGGACATTACCGGGGGATTGCCCCGTGTGGTGGAGTTGTTCGAGGCCCGCAAACCCAAGGAAACTGCTGTCATCACCGAGATCGACGGTGTGGTGAAGTATGGCGACATCTCCAAGGGGACTCGCAAGATTTCGGTCACCAGCGACAACGGGATGGAGCGGGAGTACTCCTTGCCTCGGGGCGTTCACATCAACGTGCAGGAGGGGGATACGGTCCGAGCCGGAGAGCCCCTCATGGATGGTCCCCGAAACCCCCACGACATTCTGGCCGTGCTCGGAGAAAAGGAACTGCAGTCCTACCTGGTCAATGAAATCCAGGAGGTCTACCGGTTGCAGGGCGTCAACATCAATGACAAGCACATTGAGGTGATCGTTCGCCAGATGATGCGCTGGGTAAAGATCGAGGAGGTCGGCGATACGGAATTTCTCCTGGAGGAGCAGGTGGACAAATTCCGCTTTCAGGAGGAGAACGAACGAACCATCGCGGCTGACGGCAAGCCCGCCGAGGGACGCCCCCTGCTGTTGGGGATTACCAAGGCTTCGCTTTCGACCGACTCGTTTATCTCGGCGGCTTCCTTCCAGGAGACCACCCGGGTCCTGACCGAGGCCTCCATCAGCGGGAAGGTGGACTACCTGCGGGGCCTGAAAGAAAACGTCATTATGGGGCGACTGATTCCTGCGGGGACGGGGATGGACTACTACCGGAATGTGAAACTACAGTCCGACGTTCCGGAGGAGCCGGAGGTCGAAGCAGACGGTGGCGTCGAGGAGGCAAGGCCCACCTATGTTGAAGAAGCGGTCAGGGATCATGTAACGACCTAGCCGGCAGGTCGCCTTGGTATCGCTTTATCACGCACTCTGCTCTTTATCATCCGCTGCCTTGGCCTGCTCGATGATCTTGTCCGAGATCTGAGCCGGAACGATCTCGTAATGAGAAAACTCCATGGTGTAATCCCCACGGCCCTGGGTCATTGACGTGAGGGTAGGCGCATAGGAGAGCATCTCGGCCATCGGTACCTGGGCCTTGATGATCTGCGAGCCCGGACGTGAGTCCATTCCTTGCACCCGGCCGCGCCGGGAATTCAGGTCTCCCATCAAATCGCCGGCGTAGGCCTCCGGCGCGTAGACTTCCACATTCATGATCGGTTCCAGCAGGGCTGCCGAAGCCTGCTCCATGGCTTTCTTGAACGCCAGCGATCCCGCTATTTTGAACGCAAGCTCCGAGGAATCCACATCGTGGTAGGAGCCGTCATAGAGCGTTACCTTGAAATCGACCACCGGATATCCCGCCAGGTAGCCGCGAGAGGCTGATTCCAGGATCCCTTTCTCGACAGCCGGGATGTAGTTCCTGGGGATGGCCCCTCCAAAGATTTCGTTCACGAACTCAAATTCTTCTCCGCGAGCCAGGGGCTCCATGCGGATCTTGCAGTCTCCGTATTGCCCGTGTCCGCCCGACTGCTTCTTGTGCCTGCCCTGAACATCCGCCCTCCCTCGTATGGTTTCACGGTAGGGGATCTTGGGCGGCTTCAACCCCACGTCGACGGCAAACCGCTTTTTCAGGCGTGACACGATAATTTCGATGTGTAGCTGCCCCGTGCCCGACAGCAGCATCTCGTTGGTCTGCTGATCCCGGCCAAAACGCAGGGTGGGGTCTTCTTCCAGGATCTTGTGGAGTGCGTTGCTGATCTTGTCCTCGTCTCCCCGCGACTTGGGCGCCACGGCGAAAGAGATCAGCGGTTCCGGGAAATTCAGATTGTCGTAAAGGACCGAGTGGTCCTTGTCCCCCAGGGTGTTTCCGGTGACAGTGTCCTTGAGTTTCGCCACCACACCGATATCTCCGGGCAACAGCCTGGAGACTTCCACGGCCGACTTGCCTTGAGGGACGGACAGGTGGGAGAGCCTCTCCGAGAGTCCCTGGTTGAAGTTGGAGAGCGTGGCGTCGTTTTCGATAACTCCCGAAGCCACTTTCAGATAGGACAGTCTTCCCGCAAAGGGGTCTGCGACGGTCTTGAAGACATAAGCCGAGACGGGTTCATTCTCCTTTCCCTGGTGCTGGCCGGAGCCCTCCCCGTTGCCTCCGAGTCGGAATTTGGATTCGTCCGGGGAAGGCAGATAGTCGACGAGGGCGTCCACCAGATTGCCGGGTCCCACGTTCAGGAGCGCCGAATAGCAATAGACAGGGAAAACAAGTCGCTCCGCGATGGCACGCTTCAACCCCGGAACCAGATCCTCGTTCGGAATGGTGCCCTGGTCAAAAAACTGCTCCATCAATTCATCGTCGCCTTCGGCAACCATCTCCACAATCGTCTCATGCCCCTGTTCGGCTGCTTCCTTGAGAGACTCGGGAATTTCGATCGGGGTTCCCTTTCCATCGCCGTTCGGTTCATACCGGGAAGCCTTCAGCTCAATCAGGTCGATCACTCCGTTGAAGTTCTTTTCCTTTCCGACGGGGATCTGCACCGGAATGACCGTGCGTCCGAAGTGTTCCTGCAACAGGGAGATCCCTCGTTCGAAGTCCGCGTTGTCGCGATCGAGCTTATTCAGGACAAAGGCAACCGGCAGGTCGAACTCCTGGGCGAACTGAAACACCTTCTCGGTTTGGACCTCGACCCCGGCTACGGCATCGACGACGATCAGTACGGCCTCGGTGACCCGCATGCTGTTGCGGGCGTCTTGAATAAAAATGCCTTTTCCCGGAGTGTCCAGCAGGTTGATCTTGGTCTTGCCTCGTTCCATGAAGGCCAGGCCGGTGGAAGTGCTGATTTTTCGTTCGATCTCCTCCGGATCATGGTCGGTAAGGGTGGTGCCCTCGTCGACCCGTCCCAGCCGATTGCCGACACCGGCGGCGTAGAGACAACCGGCAACCAGGGAAGTCTTTCCCGAGGATCCGTGTCCCGCCACGGCGACGTTTCGAATATCCGCAGGCGCGTAGACCTTCATGGTGAATTCCTTTCCGAACAGGGCCTGACTGCCGCCGTCCCCGGACGGCCGCAAAAGGCATGGATGCTACCATACCCCGCCGGACCCAGGCAACCGGCCCATTCCGCTGCAGGCGGCCGTTTTTGGACGGGTTAAGGAGTGCCGGAAACGAGTGTCGTCTTTAGCCAGGAACCGGCCGTGTCGGGCCGATCATTCGACAGTGAAACAACGGATCCATTTCACTATCGCGAGCAGGTGTCATGTCCCGCTAAATTGGTTTTCTACCTATTGAACATCGATGCACAGGATGATCAGGACGGGAGGCTGCTGCACGACCTGCAATTTCTCAAATATAAACCATTAATTATAATAGACTTACTATAGATCAACCCACTTCAATCCCCTAAATCAATCCCACTTTCCGGACAGGAATTCGTAGGACTGTCGAAGACGCTGTTGGACCGGTGAGCCGATCATTATTCCTGGATCATCCTGGGAAGGGACCACTTCGACTACAGTCGCATCTACGGCTGTGTACTCAGGAAATATTCCGATACCGAAATTGAGAATGGGTACTACCAGGACAAACGCACGGCCATCGGTGATGACATGATTCGGGACGGTGGGCGCTGGGAATTTAAGTATTCAGGTCCCAGCGGGCGATACCTGCGAGACAACGAGGAGCGTATCGTAAAGGAAGGTCCGTCCCCAATCTCCACAATACGACCCCCGGACCTCGTGACAAAGTGTGATTCCGTGGGAAATGTGACTTTGGGATAATTCCCTTCTACTCGGGTAGACATGCGATTTCTCCGGCATCCTGCTGAGCGGGAGGACTCGACAGGGCGGCCTCCTCGATTCTGTGCACAGAAAAGGGCCGGGAATATCTATCCCGGCCCTGTTAGAGTGTGTCAGTTTCCTTATCCGTCATCGATCAGGATTTTACGGCTTTCTCTGCTGCCCAGTATCACAGCACAGGTTAAAGTAAATGGTTTTCTTGATGCCATTGCACTTGCCGGTCAAGCGAACATTGTAGTCGTCGCAATATGGACCGTCGCACAGGTTGAAGAGGGCGCTGCAGCTCCAACTTGTGGGTGGGGTGTCCATGGTATAACTGACCGACCTTGGGTCACAGGTGCCCAAGTGGCAACTGCTACACGACCAGTTCCTCCTCCCGCAGGCGCCGAACAACGAGATGTCAGCCGGAAGCGCCATCAATACACCCAACATGATCCCCGTCATTCTGACAACGTTAGCTCTTGTCATGACACACCTCCTTTTTTTAGCTATTCATGCTCAAAGGGGAAACTTGGCAACCTTCCCATCACCTTGAACGAACAGATGAGTGCCCGAAACCCCGATGCAATCGGTATTCATCTGCCCACCTGGAAACTCCTCGGTTTTCAATTCATCAAAGGAAGGCAACTTGTAGCGCATGCTGCGGAGAAAACTTCCGTCCTTGTCCAGTCTGACGATAACTGCCCCTTGACTAATGTGGTGACCCATGACGTTCAGGAGAATGTCGCCGTTCGTAGTTGTGACGATGTCGTTAACCACCACGCTTCTGGCAACGTGCTTCGTTTTCTCTGTATGGCGCCCATACTCATCGGGGTGCTGAGCTGCAATTCCTTTCATTATCGAGGGAATCGACTCCAATGAAACCGTCGTTCGGTCTCCTGAGGAGAGATCAATGATTTGTAGACGGCAATCGATCATCTCCAGAACGACCAGTTTCGACGAAGTCAGTGAGCGAAGCCTCAGGGGACCATAGGCTTCCCACTGTGCTACTGAATCCTGTTTGGTTGACAATCCCCTGATGGACGCCAGAGTGGGCCGAAACACCGGGGTTCCGTCGATATAGAAGAGGTTGTCGTTGTTGAGGCAAAAAGTCGAAATCGACTCTTTAGGCCCTAAAGCAGTGACGTTCGTCTTGTTTCCGTTCAGGTTGTAGACCGTAAAGCTGTTCTGGGGGGTGTCCGGACTCATTTTCCATTGGCTAAGATAAACGTTCCCCGAACTGTCAACTTGAATTTCTCCGAACTGTCTTTTCTCCACGCCATGGAGACCCAAACCAGTGGGCGGCAGCAGAATCAGCTTTTGACGAACTCCTGCCGAGTCAGTGTGAAGAATCAACATTTTCGCAATGGGTGGGTGTTGCGGGTTGACATCGATCAGAAAGTACAGGTCGGAGTTGTTGGCAGCAAAGGCCCGGACCGCAATCCGATCAACGGCATAGTTTGGGGGCAATGAACTCTTGATGTCGAACGACCCAAGTGGTTCGATCGTTTGCGCAAACACTGATGCACAGCCGAGAACCAGCATCGCCAGAATCGAAAATCTGATTTTTGTGGTCATGACTTTCTCCTTTCTCAAGACCAGTGGAATCCTGATTTTGTTCCACGCCCGAATTTCACGCCTCTATCCCTATAAACAATCGAAACGGCGATTGCTTACAACTATTTTTTCAAGTGGTGCGTTCAGGACTGTGGGGAGTCGTCGGGAGATAACGACCGCAGGCGGGCATCGAGGCGGCCTTTGAGCAGACGGACGGCACGGCTCAAGCGGGTGGAAACGGCCGCGCGGGAGATATGAAGACGCTCTGCGGTCTGACGGGTGGAGAGGCCCTGGTACAGGCGCAAGTCGAGGATCTGGCGGTAGGTGCCCGGCAGCATCTGGATCATTTCCGCCAACAAGGCCAGCAGTTCCCTTTCCTGAGCGAGCGCTTCCGGACCGGGATGCAAGTCGACTTCTTCGCGGGAAGCTACTTCGCCGCGATGCTCCCGCTGGCGGCGGACATTCTCAGCAGTGTTGGCAACGATCTCGTGCACCCAGGGGCAAGCCTTCGGCCCCTTCAAAGCAGGCATGGTTGATGGACTGGAGAATCTTGATCCAGCTAGTCTGAAGCACGTCTTCGGCCAGACTGTCGTCGCCAGCAATGCGGCGGGCCAGCGGAAAGAAGCGCCGGGAGCAGCAGATGATCCAGCCTTCCAGGTTGCCTTCGAGCATAGGGCAGTCCCGGGCGGCTTGCTTGAGCTTCGGGGTGGGAAGAATGTGGAATTCGTCAGACATCGGTTTCGGCTTCCTGCTTAAGGGAGCCGACGGACACATTGTGTCCCTATCGTTTGGGCACATCATACAAAAAGAAAGTGTGTTTATAGTGAGCACCAATATCTATATAGTGACTGTTAAGTGAATTCGTATTCCGATAGGTTACGATGTTTCCGGTTGAGGTTGGGCAGGATTCGAAACCGGCTCCTCCATGGAGGCGACATTGAATGCCAGGGCGAGGTCCGGCGGAGGGAGAGTGAATGGAAGAGTTGGGAGGAAGTGACTTGGGAGAATGAGATAATAGAGGGTCGCATCCCCCAGTTGAGCGCCGCCGGTCTGCAGACCAATGCCAGCCTCGACCTGGCCAGCGTGCTGTGAACCGGGTGGAGAAAAGCCCCGCACGACGCGGGCACAGGTGCGGCGGGTGTGGGGATTGGCGATCCGGGGTGCGGAGAACTTATCGGCAGCGAAGTGAGCCTATCGTAGGTGCATTTTCGGTGCCCCTGTGGGCCATTGTTCGGGCTTTCCCGCAGGGACACGCGAGGCGCAGCCTCGCTTCGCTTTCCCGTAGCGTACGCCGGAAATCCGTGTTGTCCGGCGCCCGGTGCGCCGTTTCGCAAAAGTCCCCCACCACAACGGCGAGGGCTCTGCCCTCTGAGGGAAAGGCGTTGTGGGTGTCATAATCATGTCACCCTTCAATGTCACCCCCCCCTTCTGAAAGGGGGACACCCATCTGACGGCATCTGAGTGACCCCCAGAGGCGGAAATCGTCGATCATTCCAGGCCCTTCGGTGGACGCCGATTGTTCCTCCACTTGGAGGACTCTTTCAACGACGGCATCGATGCCGCCATGGCGGTCGAGGGTCTCCCAATCGGTATCGGCGATGGCCTGGCGGAGCATGGCGGCCTCCTGCTCGGCCTCTGTGATACCCCGGCCGCGCCAGGATGTGGGCACACGCTCGGCGCGGTCCAGGACGTGCTGCTCCCATGCACGAGAGGCTGACTCCGGCGATGATGGCGTGCGGATCTACGGATGTGCAGGACTGCAAGCCCGCCGTCTTCAGGAAAATCCTGTGCATCGAAAATCCTGTCCATCCTGTGCATCGATGTGAATTGATATTCTGCCCATGCTCGACTGTGAACCGGTTTCCAGCCGCCAGGCGCAGGGATTTGTTTCAGGCTATGGCGATGACAACAGGGACCGTATCCGCTTGAGGTCTTCCCAGACCTGCCGCTTGGCGGGTGGATTCCTGAGCAGGTAGGCCGGGTGATAGGTGGCCACCAGTTGGGCTCCCTGGAAGGAGTGAATCTTGCCTCGGAGTTGGCCTATCGGGGTCCTGACTTGCAGGAGGGTCTGGGCAGCGGTCAGGCCGAGGCAACAAATCACCTCGGGCTTCAGGACTGCAAGCTGTCGCAGCAGGAAGGGCGAACAGGCGGCGATCTCGTCTTCCTGGGGGGTGCGGTTCCCGGGCGGCCGGCACTTGACCACGTTGCAGATGTAGACCTCATCCCGCCGCATTTGTATGGCTTCAATCATTTTGGTCAGCAGTTGTCCCGCCCGTCCCACGAACGGCAGGCCCTGCCGGTCTTCTTCAACGCCAGGTCCCTCGCCGACAAAGACCAGTCGGGCTCGTGGGTTGTCGGCTCCGAACACGATGTGGGTGCGGTCCTGACAGAGCTTGCACCGTTGGCAGTCCCCCAGGTCGTCACGGATCTCTTCCAGGGAGGAGTCTCGAACGCTTTCCGGGAGGGACTCGGCGAACAGGGATGTCTGGGTTGAGGGTGCCGGCTGCTCCGTACGGCGGGCACGGCTCTTGCTTTCGCCTCGCGCGGCTGCCGCCAATCTGCGCGCTCCCCTCACCGCTTCGGGATTAAAACCGTCAATCCCGGTTTCGGCGTAAACCCTCAGGTGATCTTTCAATTGTTCCAGCAGGGCAGGATCGGGATGGTCAGGCATGGCGCTTCTTCAATCCGACCACCTGGTCCAGGATGGCGTGAGCAATGTCTTTTTTGGATCGCTTCCCCAGCGGGATTTCCGAGCCCTCGGCTGTGAGCATGGTAACCACGTTGGTGTCTCCGTCAAAACCCGCTCCCTCCTGGGTGACGTCGTTCACCACCAGGAGGTCCAGTTTCTTGGCTGCCAGTTTTTTCCGGGCATTTTCAAGCACCCGCTCGGTTTCGGCGGCGAATCCAACCAGAATCTGACCGTGCTTGCGGCTGGAAAGCTCGGCCAGGATGTCGGGAGTCGGGACCAATGACAGGCATGGGGAAGCCTGTCCCTTTTTCAACTTCTGTCCCGACCGGCTGGCGGGCTTGAAGTCGGCCACGGCGGCTGCCTTGATCACAATGGTGGCCTCGGAAAAATGGCGCAGCACCCGGGATCTCATTTCTTCGGCGGAACGCACCCTGAGACATCGAACCTCCGCGGGTGGCGAAAGCTGTGTCGGGCCGCTGACCAAAATGGTCGTGGCCCCGCGAGCCCGGGCCGCGGAGGCGATTTCGTAACCCATTTTGCCGGAGGAGCGGTTGCTCAGATATCTGACCGGGTCGATGTCCTCGCAGGTGGGACCGGCCGTGACCAGAACAGTCTCTCCAGCCAGATCCCGGGTGCCTCCAGCAGCCTTCACCACAGCGCCCACGATGGTTTCCAGGTCGGCCATTCGACCCTTGCCTACGATTCCCTCGGCCAGGTAGCCCTCTTCCGGGTCCACCAGGACCACTCCCCGGGAGCGAAGCCGTTCGACATTTTCCTTCACCGACGGATGGTTCCACATGTGCACGTTCATGGCGGGAGCCACAACCACCGGACCGGTGGTCGCCAGGTAAAGGGTTGAGAGGAAATCGTCGGCGATGCCGCCGGCGAACTTTGCCAGGCAGTTGGCCGTGGCGGGAGCCACCACAAGCGCGCCGGCAGCCTGGGGAAGCTGAACGTGCTCGATGGCGACCTCTTGAGGCCCTCCATCCCGTTGTTCCTGCTGGTACAGTGTTGTGATCACCCGACGGCGGCTCAAGGCAGCCAGAGTCATTGGGGTGACGAAATTCCGAGCGTGCTCGGTTAGCACCACCTGTACTTCAAAGCCTTGCTTCTGTAGCAGGCGTAGAAGCTCGGCCGACTTGTAGGCGGCAATACACCCGGTGACACCCAAAACAATCAGAGTCGGATTCATGGGACTCAACGGCCTCCGGAGAAACTGCCCCTCAATGCGGGGCCGGGCCGGCCTCGATCGGCAGGGCCTCGTCTTCGTCCTGGGGTTCACCCCCGACGATCTCGAAGTTCACCATGCCCGCGGCGACTTCCTCCCGCGCAATCCGTGTGAACTTTTTTGACGAGCCCTTAACCAGAGGGGTGGAACCGCCTTGCAGTTGCCGGGTCCTCTTGGCCGCCACGATGATGTATCGAAACTTGCTGTCGATTTGTCCGATGTTATCGGTCAATGGAATCTCCTCCAAAGGATTTCAGGATGGTTTCGATCTGTTCAAGCGATCGGTCTCGACGGCATCTTTCAGCCATGACGATAGAGCGCAGCTGGTCGTGGGACCTGCTGAGCAGGTCGTTGACCACCACGTAATCATAGTGTCGAAATTGATGGATTTCTTCCCGGCCTGCCCAATCCAGGCGCTGCCGGATGGTATCGGCACTGTCCAGGTGACGTCGTTCCAGGCGTTGTTCGAGCGCCTGGAACGATGGGGGCATGATGAAGATGGTAACGGCCTCGGGCAGTTGCCTTCTCACCTGGGCAGCCCCGTCCGTGTCGATGTCCAGGAGCAGATCGGTGCCGGCGGCGACGCACTCCTCCACGTACTGGCGCGAAGTGCCGTAATAGTTGCCGAAGACCTTGGCGTGCTCGAGAAACTGGCCGCGGTCGATCATGGCCTCGAATTCCATCTCGCTCACGAAGAAATACTCCTTGCCGTTACGCTCTCGGCCTCTCGGTTTTCGGGTGGTGTAGGACACGGAGAAGCGCAAGCGGGCATCGTCCTTCAGGAGTTTTCTCAGAAGCGTGGTCTTGCCTGATCCGGATGGAGCCGACACGATAAAGATCTGTCCCTTTGACTTCATCTTCCTACTCGATACGATTATCGAAACTGCTGTCTCCAATCGCCGCTGAGCTCATTCCACATTCTGGATCTGCTCACGAATTTTTTCGATCTCGGTCTTGATGGTAATGGCCGCGTTGGTGATTTCCAGGCGGCGGTCCGCCAGGCCGGCGTTCTTGGATAGAATCGTGTTTGCCTCGCGGTTCATTTCCTGCATCATGAAGTCCATTTTCTTGCCCACTTCGCCTGAGCCCGACAACAGGGCTCGACACTGGGCTCCATGGCTGATCAGTCGTGACACTTCCTCTCTGATATCTCCACGGTCGGCCTGGTGAGCAGCCTCTTGAAGCAGACGCGCGGGGTCGATGTCGACGTCCGAAAGGATGGTTTCCATGCGAGTCTTCAAACGCTCGCGATGCAGCTCCAACAGTCCTTCCGACTGAGTCTCGATCGTTTGGACCTCCGTCTGTATGGCGTCCAGGCGCCGCCGGATTTCGGCCCCCAGAGCCTGGCCTTCCGCGCGCCGCATGGTCTCCAGGTCGCTCAGGGCCTGGGCGACGGCGCTCGCGACCCCGACCTCGAGCACAGCCAACTGTTCATCCGAAATAGCGACGGACTCCCGGGCCAACATCCCCGGCATTCTCAGAAGCTGGCCCGGGTCGACATTCCCCCCGATGGAGTAGTCCCTCTCCAGGAGTTTGAGGGTGTCCAGGTAGCCCTCGAATAACGGCCTGTTCAGGCTGAACCCCGGATCATCGCCTCTTTCGATTTTAAGGAACAGGTCAATGCGTCCTCGCCTGATTCGTTTCTGGATCCACTTTCTGATCTTGCCATCCAGGCTCGAGAGTTCCGAAGGAAGCCGGTTTTGGATGTCGAGGTATCTGTGGTTGACGGACTTGACCTCGACACGGCAGAGCCAACTCTCCTCCTGCCACTGTCCTCGGCCATATCCGGTCATGCTGTGGATCATGGCTGCCGGCTCCGGCTTCCGCGGGATGCAGGTCTTCCCGGTGAAGACAGGGGCGACAATTCGGATTCGTCGCCCTCGACCTGAAGATCGTGCAGGCGTTGATACAGTCCTCGCTTTTTCATCAGGTCGGAGTGGGTCCCGACCTCGGTAATCTGTCCCTGCTCGATGACTACGATGCGATCGGCCCTTCGAATGGTCGATAGCCGGTGGGCAATGACGATCACCGTTCGACCGCGCATGAGATTGGCCAATGCCCGCTGCACCAGAATCTCGGCTTCGGTATCCAGGGAAGAGGTGGCTTCGTCCAGGATCAGAATGGGAGCGTTTTTCAGGAGCGCCCGGGCGATAGCCAGCCTCTGACGCTGCCCCCCCGAGAGCTGCTGCCCCCGCTCGCCGATGCCGGCGTCGTATCGGGACGGAATCTCCAGGATGAACTCCTCGGCCAGGGCTGCCCGGGCCGCCTCGCGCATCTCCTCCTCCGTTACACGGCTCCTGCCGTAGAAAATGTTGTTACTTTAGCTTAAACA
>VXMN01000002.1 GCA_009841055.1 Acidobacteriota bacterium | reverse complement strand
CCTCGACTCTACACAACGTCCCCAGCACTCCCAGCCCCATGAAACCGCCCCCACCCCTGCAGGGCCTTCGCATCCTGGCTGTCGAGCAGTTCGGCGCCGGTCCCTGGTCCAGCATGCTGCTGGCCGACCTGGGGGCGGAGGTGATCAAGATCGAGAATCCCCTCAGCCGAGGCGACATCGGCCGCCACGTGGCATCCGAGATCGAAGGCGACGACAGCGTCTACTTCCAGAGCTTCAACCGCAACAAGAAGAGCATCACCCTCAACCTGAACCATCCTGAGGCGGCCACCGTGCTCCATCCTTTGGTCGGCCGATCCGATTGCGTCTTCAACAACCTGCGCGGCGACCTGCCTGCCCGGATGGGTCTGGACTACCCGAGCCTCGCCCCCGTCAAGCGCTCCATCGTCTGCGCCTCCCTCTCGGCCTTCGGCCGCAACGGCAGCCGGGCCGCCGAACCCGGGTACGATTACCTGATGCAGGGCTACGCGGGCTGGATGAGCCTGACGGGCGATCCCCAGGGGCCGCCGCAAAAGGCGGGACTCTCGCTGGTGGATCTGGGCGCGGGAGCCCTGGTGGCTCTGGGCCTGCTGAGCGCCGTGATGCGCGCTCGCAGCACGGGCGTTGGCTGCGACGTGGACGTCAGCCTGTTCGACACCGCCCTTTCCCAACTGGGCTATGTCGGGGCCTGGCATCTCAGCAACGGCTACCAGCCGCTACGCACCCCCGACTCCTCCCATCCCACCCAGGTGCCCAGCCAGTTGCTGCCCACCCGGGACGGCTGGCTGGTGGTCATGTGCGCCAAGGAGAAGTTCTACCGCAACCTGGTACGGATCCTCGGGGCTCCGGAACTGGCCGAAGATCCCCGCTTCGACTCGTTTGCCCGGAGACTGAAGCACAGGGAGGAGCTGGGCCCCCTGCTGAAAGAGCGGACCCGGACCCGCACCACCGCCGAGTGGCTGCGCCTGCTGAAGGGCCAGGTACCCTGCGCACCGGTCAACACGGTGGAGGAAGCCCTTCAGGACCCGCAGGTGCGGGAAGGCGGCATGATCGTCGAGACCGACCACCCGGAACTGGGGCTGGTGCGCCAGGTCGCCGGCGCCATCAAGGTCAGCGATCACGCGCCGGTCCACCGCCGCGGCCCCGGACTGGGCGAGCACACCGACCAGGTCCTTGAGGACTATCTCGCGATGACGCCCGACCGGATCCGCCGGCTCCGCCAGAAGGGCGTCATCTGACGGCAACCGGCCCGAACTCGGGCTCCGAGAGCGCCGGGCCCACCGGAGGGATCCGAATTTGCGAATGCCCATGCTCGACACTCCCTTTTTCAAGAAATACCTGCTGCCGGGATTCGTCTTCCAGTCCATTGTCATCGGGGGCGGCTACGGCACCGGCCGGGAACTGGTCGAGTACTTTCTGCAGTTCGGGCCCCTGGGTGGACTGCTGGGGATGGTTCTGTCGACGGCCATCTGGTCGGCCGTCTGCCTGGCGACCTTCGAGCTGGCGCGGAGGACCGGTTCCTACGACTACCGGGCCTTTACCCGGCAGTTGCTCCACCGCTGGTGGTTCCTCTATGAGATCTGCTACCTGGTCATGATGCTGCTGGGACTGGCGGTCATCGCCGCCGCCAGCGGCAGCATCGTCGAGGCCGTCTTTTCCCTCCCTTACTCTGCCGGGGTCATCGGCATCATGGCCTGCGTCGGGTTCCTGGTTTTCAAGGGAACCGCGGTGATCGAGAAGTCGTTTGCGGTGTGGTCTTTCGTCCTCTACGCCATCTACCTGGTATTCCTGGTCTGGAGCCTCTCCCAGTTCTATGGCGGCAATCCCTGGCCCTCGCTGGAAATCAAGCCGGGATGGGCCCTGTCCGGCGTCAAGTATGCCGGGTACAACATGGTCACCATCCCGGCCCTTCTGTTCTGTATCCGCCACATGGAGAGACGCCGGGAGGCCTTCGGGGCCGGCATCCTGGTGGGTCCCATCGGCATGATCCCGGCCGTTTTCTTCTTTATGGCCATGGTCACCCAGTATCCCGCCGTGGTGGATCAGACCGTTCCCGCCAATTTTCTCCTGGAGGCCCTGGGATCCACCGCTTTCCAGGTTGTCTTCCAGGTGGTTCTGCTGGGAACGCTGATCGAGTCCGGAACCGGGATGATTCACGCCTTCAACGAGAGGGTGGCCGGCGTTCTGGCGGAGCGCCAGGCCGTCATGCCGGCCTACCTTCGGCCCGCGGTGGCGCTCCTGCTGCTGGTAGCGGCCGCCTCGCTTGCCCCCCTGGGATTGGAGAACCTGGTGGCCAAGGGCTACGGCACCGCCACCTGGGGCGTGATTCTCTGCTACGTCCTGCCCGTGCTGACCATCGGGGTGTGGAAGATCTGGCCGCGGCGGGACCGCGGCTGAGGCGGTAGCTGGCGCCAATGGTAGGACACCTGGGTGCTCAGTCCACGAAGGGTTACCTAGGGATAAAGACATCCCAGCTCGCGAATCCACAGCGTCCAGAGTCATCCCGAACCGAACACGTCCTCTCGGAGCTCTTGGTACACGACCTGAGTATTGCGAAGGGCCGGAACCAAATACTGCAATGCGAACTCTTCCCGGTTATTCCCCAGCTTCGGCAACCTCGTTTCACTACGAATCGCCGCGAATAGGTTTCGCGACACCTCTTTAATGTTCCTCGGTCCGAGCTGGCGGGTCAGCAGCGACTCCCTTTTGCGCATGACCGCCTCCACCGTAGAATTCTCGCAATCCTTCGCCTGGAGGAACGTCCGTAAGACCTTCGCATCATAGAGATACTCCTCGAGCTCCCGTCGGCGAAGCACACGGAACCCCTCCATGATCTTACGTGCCCTCTCCTTGTCAGTCATGTCGTCCCTATCGATCAACTTCTGCACGTCGATGCCGCATGCTATGGATTTCAGAATGGTGACCAAGTGCTCGGACTGGATCACCTCGCCGGACCCGCCTTGGGAAATAAAGAGCGTTTCTGGGAATTCGCTTGCGAACAACTGGTTGTAGCATCGTGCGTCAAACGCGTTCACATGCTTGACCTTGCTGCCTTCACATATGACGACACGGTGTGGTGCAACGAGGGAAGATAGGTCGTCGAGAGCGACCTCATACATATTCTTCCAGAACATTCTGTTGGGAGTGCTGGGGGTTATGGTGACCGGACCATCGAAGTCCCTTCCCGAAAAGTCCAGAAAAACGACTTCCCCTGGTTTATTCATCAGCATCCTGTATGCTTCCCTGACGATTCCGATGGAATGTGTCGCAATCCACAACTGCGACGACTCCTGAAGCAGTTCGAGGACCGATGCGATCAGAGGTCCCTGAAGACCCGTCGCCACATGCAGTTCCGGTTCGTCAATACAAAACACTGCTTCCTTGGCCTCGTCCCGATTCAGGAACACATCGAGAAGGACGTCGAACACCGCCTTTTCTCCACCTGAGAGATTCTTGTAGTGGAAGTCGCTGACGTTGCCCTTGGAAATCCGGAAAGAACCCGCTTGGATTCCGCCGAAATCCTGAAGCGAGAGGCTCGGTTCCGAAAAAAGGGCACCCATGGCTTTCTGCAAGTCACCTAGGGATTTTCTTCGATACTCCCCGATCGTGAGTTTCTCTGGAGCGTCTTGATCCAGATCCTGCATCCTTTTCCAAGCCATTCGCTCGTAGTTCTTCGAGACGGAGGTGTCGGGATCAATTATTCGAGCGAGGCGGGGCCCTGCATCTTCTGGGCTGGTCGCTCGCAAGTGCTGGATACGGAAGTCCGACTCATTCCGGTAGGCTGACCGCACGTGGAAAGCAGACTTCCATTCCACTTCACCCTGACGGGCATCATGGAACTCGATCGACACGCGGCTGGCAACCTGATGGGTGTTCCGGGATTGTGGCACCCTCTCGTAGTACTGATCGGTGTTCCCAGAGAGGCGGTAATTGCCGACGGCCGCGCTGGCCTTTAACAGGAACGAATCGAAGACCGACGACTTGCCAGTACCGTTCGGGCCGACGAGTACTACCAGCCTCGCAGTATCGGGTATGTCGGCAATCGTGAGCTCGGTGAATCGTTTGTAGTTCTCCAAGCGTATGTTTCTTATACGCATCCCATCACCCTTTAGGGACCTTCCCCATTGGTCTTATTGTGGCTCCTTCGAAATGTCGAGGGGAGTGCCCCAATACCGGTACCTTTGCGTGTCCGGCAAATTCCAGAACATTGCGATTGCGTCGTCTGTCCGGAAGTGCTCACGAAGAGCAGTGTCGCACAGGAGTCGTGAGTATGCATCACAAGCGAGACGCTCGATTTGCCGTGTCCTGTGCAAGCACACAGCCTCACGCTCGTCCAACGGATAGCACTGCACAGGTTCGTCCCATGGGTTCAGGTGTTCTGTCGCGCTCCGCATGTCAAAGGCCTGGGACAGCAGCTCATGTGTGTCTTTACCTGCGCGGGCGAAGGTCTGGCAGCGTCTCACGAATTGTTTCGTTGTCTTGCCAATGTCCGGAAGAACTAGAGCCTCCAGTGACCGGACAAACTGGTGAAGACGATCCTGACCTGTTTTTTCTTTTAGCCCTTTGAACAGGGTAATCAAGCCACGAATCAGCCGACGAAACTGTGTCCCTTCAGTTTCCGTATCCGAGAATCCAGAGCGCAAGACGAGACTGCTTTCGAGCCAATCTCGGGTGATTGGCGCCCTCGAGCAGCCTTGGGTCCGGTAGAACTTTGGCATTTGTTCCACCCGCCGGATGTCTGGCATGCCGTTTACCGAGGAGCCGCCCAACCTATCCGCACCTTCATCATCAGAGATATCGATGCCGACACGGAGGTGCAGCATATGGTACAGAAGACCTATGTCATTGGAGATTCGTTGGTGCACGGCACCGAGAACCTGGGGGAATTCGGAAGGTTCCTCAGCAAGTAGGACAAGATTAGCGCTACGGAGGCGGTTCAAGCGGATGGAGCCCAGCCACTTTCCCCAACTGACTAAGTCCTTGGTGACCGGTACACCATGCAATATCCAGGTTCCATCCGAGAGTTGGAAGGGTTCGTTAGGTAGGTCGGTGTACGCATTGTTGAAGGCTAATAAGCAGAATTGGCTATTTTCTTGGAACCGATGGGGCATTCGGGTGCTCCTTCCTCCCATTGTACTCAATTACACACTAGCGAATGCGGACTGTGAGGTAAGCTCAAGTGCGGATCAAGCTTGTGGCTGCATGCCGCCACAGTCAGCCTGTTCCTTCACAATTTCGACGGTCGGTTCTCACCTGCCCCTGACTCTATTTATGGTCTGCGTTCTGTGATACGCCAATAAGGAATCAGGAGACGAGATTCGCAATAGATGCCTCCACCCGGAGGGTATTCCTTCCGCAAAATCAATGCGAACCACTTCCAAACCACTTCCAAATCGATTGCGACAAGTGCCGAAAACTTGTGGCCCTTCGGCGTTCCTTGGGACAGGACGGCCGCCCAGCCCCGAAAGCTAGACCGGGAACCGGAACCTGTGGGTGAAGCGCGGCGCAAACCAGTGGATAGGGTTGGGGAAATAGTTGAGCCGCGAAGGCGGCGACAGCGATGGTCGCGCTGAGAGATGAGGGCTGGCGTAGGTTCAGGTCAGCAGATACTTGATGACAGCGCCCCCGACAAATAGACCGGCAGCGCCCAGAAAGACTTTCAGGTATTTCAACCCACCTTCCAGCCCGGAAACATCCGACCTCAGGTTACCAACTTCCTTGGAAAGATCCGTGCGGACCTGATGGAGGGTACTGGTTAACCGGACCTCCATGTCAGCCATCACCTTGGTCAGGCGCAACTCCAGCTGGGCGATTTCCTCACTGCTCATTGTCCTTGGTCCCCTCTCCTCATTATTGAGGCCTGCAAACCTATGTTCCATGCAAATGGCAGAAGGTGAGCCATTTGACCTGCCAGGAGTCCGCAAGACCTCGAATGTCGCCATCTGGGGTTGCCCGTCCCGCTGACATCCACTCGCAGGAAGGTGTGTTTACCCCCTCCGGCTCGACTGCGGGCGACGCTTTGGTCTCATCGGTTCCCTCTCCATTCGCTATAACGTTCCATGACCGCATTGCTGAAAGCGATGATCCTTTTGTCTTGTTCGCTGACACGGGAGTCGCTTTCGCTGCCGAGAAAGGTATGACGTGTCTCAATTGTCACTGGATGATATTTCAATTCCTCAACGAATGCCTGACGATCATCGCCTGAGCGAAATATGATTACTGGTACGGTTATTCCTCTTCCACCGCTCAGTCCATCTTGCAGAAGTCGATCTCCGTCTACACCTGTCAGGAATTGGAGGAACAGGAACTCAAGTGTGTCGGCGCTCAACGAGAAGAACCATAGGGCTTCGGAAAAATCTACACTTGTTGGCTGCGGTGCAGGCGTTATTGCGCGCATTTCGTCGTAATAGATGCATTCAATTTGGATCAGAACGGTTTGGTGAAAACAAATCCTGAGGGGACGAACAAATGCGGAGGGGTTCATAGCTGCACGGACCCAATTCTCGCCCGCCTCAACGGGCCATGGTTCCTCTTCCGTTGGGGAAATGGTGAATTCCGGAAACTGTGAATAGTACCAGACGTTTTCCGACGTCTTCGTCCAGTCATCCCGGTCCTGCAGGTATTTCGTTACCCGTTGCAGGGGGGTCTGGTCGAGACCAAATCTCTGGCGCCACATACGATCGATGTCATGTGCAGAAGCAACCTGATCACTCGATGTGTTGGAATCACGAACGCGCGCATGGACAGTCCCGGCGTAGAGTCGAACGCCGTCTTTTTCGTATTTCTTTTGGAGATAGTAAGGCTTTTCGGGGCGTTCCTTGATCACCAGCACTTCAAGTCGGCGACCTCGCAGTGCGATCTGCTGAAGATAAATGTCGGGATAGACACCCCCGGCAAATCCGGCATTGGATAACGTGTTCACGATGTCCGCCTGAGTCCGGCGTGTTCTGGACTGTAAGCCCACAACCAATCCTGTGTCGTCCACGCCGTAGATAATGTAGCGATCCCCGGTGTGTCGAGGCGAGTTTGCAAGACAGATAATGTCCTTGATCAGGTCACCACTGTTGGCATGGGGCTCACGTTTGAACTCCCAGTAATCCCCCTCCTTCCCGGTAGCGATCAGATCTCCAATGATTCTGGCTAGGTTTGTCATTTGACGACGAACTTGTCTCCACTACTCAGGCCGGTTTCGCAGCGGCTCAGCTTCGGCACTACGAGTTTGTGGATTTGGAAGAGGGCCCAGCCCCGTGCATACTCGCGCATTCGAGTTGAGCTGGGAAGCGGCGGCAGCAGCAAGGGTCAAAGGCAACTCCAGTTGGGCGATTTCCTCGCTGCTCACTGTCCTTGGTCCTTTCTTCCTGCAGTTTCCAGGCTAACGGATCATTCTCCGGCCCCATTCCCTTCGCTGGGAGGCCGTGCGGCGCGCCAGCCGGCTTTCATCTGGCGGGCGAGCTGTTGCACGGTGCGGGCGCTGGTTGGGGAGGCGGCCAGGTTGACCAGTTCCAGGGGGTCGGTGTCGTGGTCGTAGAGTTCGGTGCCCTTGATGTGGCCGTCCAGTCCCACCCATTCGGTGTAGCGGTAGCGGTCGGTCCGCATGGATTGCCCCAGGCTGTGGTCGTGCCGGGGGAAGTGGCTGAAGGCGGCCTGTTTCCAGGCCCGTTCCGGGTCGTTCAGCAGGGGAACCAGGTCGCTTCCCTCCACGTGCTCGGGAACGGGCAGGCCGGCCAGGCGGCAGAGGGTCGGGTAGAGGTCCACCAGTTCCACCAGCGACTCGACCCCCGAGGGTTGGGAGCGCCCGGGCGCGGCAATCAGCAACGGAACGCGAGTGGCCCACTCGAACAGGGTCATCTTGGCCCAGGTGCCGTGCTCGCCCAGGTGCCAGCCGTGGTCTCCCCAGAACACCACGATGGTCTTTTCTGACAGCCCGTAGGTTTCCAGGGCCCGCAGCAGCCGCCCCACCTGGGCATCGATGTAGCTGACACATGCCAGGTAGGCTTGCCAGACCCTGGCCTGGAGGGAGTCGGAAATAGGGCCGCCGGCAGGGATCCCCTGGTAGCTGCGCAACTCCCAGCCGGCAAAGCGGAGCGCCTCTTCCCGGGTGGAGGGATACTTGGGGAAGTCCAGGTCGATGCGCCAGACTTCCCGGGCACGGGGATGCCAGTAGGTCACCGAGTTGTAGATCGACCAGAGAGGCGCGCCGGCCGGCGGCTGGCGGTGCTCCGGTAGCCGGATGCGGTCGAGCGGATACTTGTCGAAGTATTTCTTGGGAGCGACCAGGGGCAGGTGGGGGCGGTAGTAGCCCACCGCCAGGAAGAAGGGCCGGTCCTTGACGGCCGCCAGTGCCGCGATGGCCTGTCCGGTCATGCGTCCGCCGTAGAGGGCTTCGTCGGGCACGTCGGGTGCCTGGATGGCCGGGCAATCGTTTCTGGGAGAGATCACGGTGGGCACCTGCGCCCGCTTGGCGAACTCCACCCCGGCGATGGCCGCTTCGTCCACCGTCTCCCACATCTCCCGCTTCCGCCCCGGCGAGCTGGGCGCCGACCAGCCCTCGGGATGGTCGGTCTCGTTGTGGTAGATCTTGCCGAAGGACTGGGTGTGGTAGCCGTGATTCTTGAAGTGCTCGGGGAGGCTGGGGCTTTCCCGGAAGCGCTCGCGATGGAAGGGGTGGCGATTGGAGTAGTGGCCGGTGGTGTCGGGCCGCAGTCCGAACATCAGGGACACTCGCGACGGACTGCATTGGGGAGCCTGGCAGTAAGCCCGGCGGAAGGTGGTCCCCCGGGCGGCCAGCCGGTCGATGCTGGGGGTCCGGACGGCCTGCTCGCCGTAGCAGCCCAGCAAGGGGCGGAGATCGTCGGCGGCGATGAACAGGACGTTGGGGCGGTCCCCGGCCGGGGCGGCCGGAGGAAACACCGCCAGCAGTGGCAGAGCGGCCGCCAGCAGGATCCGGACGACCCGTCGCATGGGGATTCCGGTCTTGTGCTTCATCGCCTCAGCCTTGCCTTTCTCCCGGTCCCCTGGTGAACGGGCCGGGCCACCGATTCGCATCGCCGTCGAAACTATTTCTCACGTGGATTCCACCAGCCGTTCAGCAGCCGCTCCATCTCCTGCCGGCGGCTCCTCAGTTGGGGACTCCCGGCCAGATTGTTCAACTCGTTGGGGTCGGCAGTCAAATCGAACAGCATTGCCCCTTCATCCGAACCGTCGGGGAGGATCAGCTTGTGATTCCCCCAGCGCACCCAGCGGAAGAGGACTTCCTCTTCAGGCTGTTCCAGCTCCATGGCATAGCCGCGATAGATCTCGCCGAAGACCGGCCGCGGCGGCAGGTTAGCCCAGCCCCGGACGACCGGCATCAGGTTTAGCCCCGGAAGCTCCGCGCCTACCTCCCCGATGCCGGCCGCGACCAGCAGCGTCGGAACCAGGTCGATGGTGCTCACCAGGCCGGCATGGGTGGCGGGTCTGGCCTGGTCCTCCCAACCGATCAGGATGGGGGTTCTGACGCCCTGCTCGAAGGGAGTGTTCTTGCTGCGCACCGACAGGTTGGGATTCTCCGGGTCCACCACGTAACCGTTGTCGACCACGAAGACCACCAGGGTCTGTCTCATCAGGTCCCTCTGCCGCAAGGCGTCCAGCAACTCCCCCACGGTTTCGTCCAGCCAGGTGATGCAGGCGTAGTAGGGGGCCAGGTGGTCGGGTACCCGGGAATCTTCCGCGTAGGGTTCCAGGTGCCTGCGGGGCGGGTTGTGGGGCAGATGGGGCAGGAAGGGCGCATACCAGACGAAGAAGGGCCTTCCGGCAGTGGCCGCCCGGTCGACGAAGTCAACAATGGGCTGCAGGGTCTGCCGTCCAATGGTCAGTCCGGCGTCGCCGTTGCCGTGCCCCGATTTCATGCCCAGTTGTGCAAAAGCCGGGTCCTTCTCGATCGGATGAGGCTTGGCCAGGGTCATGCCCTCATCGAATCCTGCATTGGCGAAATCGCCTTCCCAGTGCTTGCCGGTCTGCAGCGTCCGGTATCCGGCCCGGGAGAGCAGGCGGGGCAGGGTATCCACCCGGCGCACCAGGTAGCTGGCTCGATGCCGGTTCTCCAGGGTATGGGGCAGATCGAAATAGGGGCGATTGAAGGTGATGCCGCTCTGATGGGGGTAGAGCCCGGTCAGCAGGGTGGCCAGCGAGGGGCGGCACAGGCTGTTGGGGACGTAGCCGTTGACAAAGCGGGCCGATCGGTTGGCCAGGTCGTCGATGTGAGGGGTCCGCACCAGCGGGTTGCCCATGAAGCCGAAGTCGCCATAGCCCTGGTCGTCGGCGATGATGAGCAGGATGTTGGGAGGGGAAGCCCAAAGATGGCCGGCCGTCGCCAGGCAAAACACCGCCGGCAGCAAACCGGGCAGTCCCATCCCGCGTCGCCGGCGGGTTGTACGCGCGCCTTTGGAGAATCCCTCGTTGTTCAGCATCTGTCAGCCCGCGTTGCCGTCCGCTGCTCGGGATTTAGCCGGTGGATTCGTCAGAGGCAAAGGGTCTCGTCTCAACTCCGCCGAGACCGCCCGGAGTCCGCAAGGCCGAATGCCCGAGATCCCTTCGTTCCCTGAAAGATCCGCCGGAAAACATCGATTGTGCAGCCTGGGGAATGGTCTGTCAATCGGTCCGGCAACTGCGATAGAATGCCGCGCGAAACGGAAATTACCGCGCCTTTGGAGATGGACTCGGGGTCCCCACGGGGGATGACTCCGGGTCGGGACGCACCGTTGCCTCTGTCCGGACGAGGCGGCCGCGACCGGCGGCGGCCCGGGACAACCTGCCATGCCAAGACATTCAATCGAGCCCCGGACCCGCCAGGGCAGGGAATATATCGCGGGGGAATGGAAGGCCCACCGGGAGGAACTGGAGGTGCTCAACCCCTCCGACCACTCCGTCATCGGATCGGTTCCCGTCTCTCAAGTCGAGAACCTGGATCGGGCCGTGGCCGCCGCCAACGATGCCCTGGACACCTGGGGGAACCACTTGAAGTGGTCCTGGGTCCGGCGGGCCGAAGTGGTGGACACCTGGGTCCAGCATGTCAGGAAGCACCGGTCCGAGCTGGCGCTCCTGATGGTGATCGAGAGCGGAAAGCACCTGGACGAGTCCAGCGCCGACGTGGTGGAGGCCATCCACATGCTGCAGTATTGCGCCGGCCGGGGCCGCCAGCCCATCGGCGAACGGGTAGCCTCGGAAATCCCCGACAAGGAAGCCGAGATCTACCTGGCCCCGCGCGGCGTCTGCACCGTCATCACCCCCTGGAACTTTCCGGCGGCCATTCCCACCTGGCTGATCGGGCCCGCCCTGGTCTGCGGCAATCCGGTGGTCTTCAAGCCCTCCGAGGAGACTCCCTTGACCGCCCAGTACCTGGTCCGGCTGTTCGACCTGGCGGCCCGGGAACACAACGCGCCCCCGGGAGTCCTCAGCCTGGTCTACGGACCGGGGCATGTGGGAGAGCACCTGGTGCGGCATCCGGACACGGTGGGACAGCTCTTCACCGGCTCTCACGGGGTGGGGTCCAGGGTCAAGCAGATTGCGGCCTCCCACTACGACAAGTTCGCGGTGTGCGAGATGGGCGGCAAGAACTCGCTGATCGTTCTGGAGGACGCCAACCTGGAGCTGGCCGTCAACTCGGCCATCCTTTCGGCCTACAAGACCACCCACCAGCGCTGCGTGTCGGCGGACCTGCTGATTGTCCAGAAGTCGATCGAGCCCGAGTTCACCCGGCGCTTCCTGGAAGTCACAGACCGGGTCCGCTTCGGAGACCCGCTGGATGCCGCCTTCCTGGCCGGACCCCTGATCAACCGGAAGGCGGTGGACAAGTTCGAGGCCTGCGCTTCCCGGATCGAGGAGGAATGCGAGGACCGCCTGCGCCAGGGGAGCCGGGAGGGCCCGGGCAACTTCGTCCGTCCCAACGTCTTCCGGATGTCCCATCGCCCCGGGACCTTTGCCCTGACCCAGGAGTTCTTCACCCCCAACGTGGTGATCGTGCCGGTGGAGGATTTCGAGGAAGCCATGCAGGTGGCCGACGCCAGCGAATTTGAGCTTTCCATGTCGCTGATGACCGATGACTTCCGCAAGATGAGGGAGTTCAAGGTGCTGGGCAGATGCGGTCTGAAGTACGTCAATCTGCCCACCATCGGCGCCGAGGTCCACCTGCCCTTCGGGGGCATGAAGCGCTCCGGCACGGGCATGCCGTCGGCGGCCTGGCTTTTCAACTACATGTGCCACGCCACCGCTTTTACCGTCAACTACGCTGAGGAGATCAAGATGGCCCAGGGCCTCTCCGCCGAGGTGTGACCGGGGCATTGAACCGCACCGCTTCGGAGAGCGGTCCCCCATTGGCGGGTGCCAACGGACGCCCACCGACAGTCCAAAGGAGAATGAATCATGCGGTCAGCCAGAGTTTCCATGAATGCCGTTTCCCTGAAGGATCGAACCCGGCTGCTGCCGGCCGTCTGCCTGCTCCTGCTGCTGGCGGGGTCCGGCTGCACCCTCCCCGGCCCGCCTCCGACGGAGTTCGAGTCAGTGAGCCTCGGCAAGGACCAGTGGCAGTTCATCGGAGGGGAGTGGGAGGAGAGTGGGGAGGGAATGATGACCCCGCCCAGGACGGCGGTCGACGAGCACCTGGCCTTCAACACCAGCCGGGCCTATACCGACTTCGAGGCCGAGTTCGACTTCCGCTGGAACATCCAGAACTGCGGCGCCGGGCTGATCTTCCGCGCCCGCGATGCCCGGCATTACTACATGGCCCACTTTCCCTGCACCGGCCAGCAGTACCGCGCGGAACACTTCTGGGCGGCCATCTCCAAGGTGGACGAATCGGGGTGGGTGCACTTTCTGCAGAAGGAGCTGGTCAGCGGCGCGCCCAGCGAGATCGGGATCTGGCACAAGGTCAGACTGGTGGTCGAGGGGCCGGAGTTTCGTCTCTGGGTGAATGGCCGCCCGCAACCGGTGGTCAGGGACGACACCTACGCCGGACCGGGCTTCGTGGGCCTGGAGAGCTTTAACGCCCGGGACCCCGACACCATCGGGCCCTACGGGGACCCCATCGTCAATATCGGGGCCGGCAGCAGTTTTCGAAACGTGAGGATTCGGGGGAGCAAAGACGACTCGGTGGCCTGGGACCCGGAACCCAAGCCGGTCCGGAACTATTTCTACCCCCTGGGCGACACCCCTCTGGGCAAATGGCAGTACGCCTCCAGCCTGGGACGGGCTCCCAACGGCGACCTGATCATGAAGCTGGCGGTGGCCAAGGAGCACCTGGTCCCCGGAGCCGTGCAGGTGCTGCTCCGCTCCACCGACAACGCCAGAAGCTGGTCCGAACCCTGGAAGCTTCCCGAGGCCCTCAAGAACGGATCCTTCCACACCGGCACCGATGGCTTGCTGCGGCTGCACTGGGTCCAGCACGAGCCGCCCTTCCGGATTCTGACGGCCGCCTCCAGCGACAACGGCAAGACCTGGGGGGACATCGAGGAGCGGGGCCGGATGAAGTTCGCCAAGGGCCTGGAGGTGGGAAACGCCTACGTGGGAAAGATAGTGGAACTGAAGAACGGGACTCTGCTGCGCTTCGGCTACGCGGTGGGACCCAACGAGAGCGTGCACGGCGCCATAAAGGAGAAAGGCGGGGTTCGTTACTGGGGACCCATCACCGAGGCCGATTTCGGCTTCTCCATCCGCTCGACCGACGGAGGCAAGACCTGGTCGAATCCGGTCGACGTCAACGGCCCCAACCCCAGTCCCCACTACTTCATGGTGGCCAAGGAGACGGGTTCGGAGGTCTCGGCCGCGGAAACCCGCCAGGGACATGTCGTAGCCCTGATTCGGGCCTACACCTCGCCCTGGATGTGGGAGAGCTGGTCCACCGACGGGGGCAAGAGCTGGAGTCCGGCCGCCCGGGGCCCCTTCCCCATGTATGCGGCCACCAACTCCATGACCTCCACCGCTTCCGGCTACCTGGTGATCGCCGGGCGCCACCCCGGGGTAGGCCTGCAGGTGAGCCGGGACGACGGCATGACCTGGCGGACCACCCGCATCGACACGCCCTTCTACGCCAACGGCTTCTCACTGGAGGTGGAGCCCGACGTGGTGCTCTACATCTATGACGGGAAGTATTCGGATCCTCAAGTGCGGGCCCAGCTCATCCGGGTCACGCCGGAGAAAGCCGAGCCGGTTCGAGTCACCCAGGGCTGAAGGGGAAAATCCGACGCCAGGCTGCACCCTTCCCAAGAGTGCAGCCCCGGTGTGAAATCGGGGCTACCACCGGTTTCATTTCGGTGTCCTCCCGTTCATTACTTTGGGTTGCGCAGGTTGTCGCGAGTTGGATGTGGAACGCTTCTGCTAAACGCCGACCAACTCGATGCGGTCTCCGTAGCGGCGGAAGTCTGCCTGGTTGAACGTCAACAGCCTGCGCTCCCCGTAAGCCTGCATGGTTGCGACAATGTTGGCGTCGTGAATCTGTCGCCCGCCCACAGGAACCTCGCGGCACAGCGACACCAGCCAGTCCGTTACCACCGGGCCGTCCTCCAACACCTCGTAGGCGGCGACCAGCCGTTCAACGTCGTCGAGGACGTTCTCGCGGGAAATGGGTACCCGCCAAGTCTGCGGGCGGGTGACCACGGCCAGGTACTCCCGCAGTACCTGGCGGCTGATGCGAAGCGGTTCAGGTTCATCAAGGGCCCGGCGCAGGCTGGCCCTGGCTATCTCGTGGTCCGGCGCTTCCAGGATACGGGCTTTGACCAGCACGTTGGTGTCCACAAACATTGGGCGGACTAAGTCCCTTCCTCGTAGATGTCCTCGCGGCTGAGACTGAGACCCTCCGGCCAGGCTCCGGCAGAATGCACGGGCCACGCTTCGTCGAGGCTGGGCCTGCGGACGGTCTTGGTGGTTTTTCGCCGCAGCAGCAGCGTCTCGGTGTCCATATTGACCTCTGCGGTCTCCCATCCGGAGGCACTCCAGGAAAGAGCCTGGCTGTGGCCGTTGCCGCCAGTCTGGTTGGACCACCAGGGCCGGTGAAGGCGGGCCGAGGCTGGCAACTCGAAGCCTATGATGGATTCGATCTCGCTGAAGGTGGTTCTCCATTCCCGGGCAGCGAGTCCGCACAGGTGGGTATACAGCCGCTGGTACTTGCTGCGGGCCGCCATCCGCCGGTATTCCTGCTCCCGGTGGTTCATCGCCATGCCAAGCCTCCCTGTCAGCGTCAAATGCCAAGCACCGGCTAGTTTAAACTATTATAGTTAGTTAGTTCAAACTCTCAGGAAATTCTTCAATAGACTGTTGCCGCCCCTACCACCCCTTCCAACTCCCGTCCTCGTGGCGGTATTGCCGGAAAGGCAGCGGCTGGTAGTCCATCTTGGCGATGTCCTGCTCCTTGACCTCGACTCCCAGCCCCGGCAGGTCGGTCACGTTGACGTACCCGTCCTTGATCTTCCATTCGTGCTCCACAAAACGGTCGAACAGATCCCAATAGCCGGTCTCCTGGATCAGGAAGTTGTTCATTACCGAATCGGCGGCCAGGCTGGCGCCGTAGTAGAGCGGCCCGCCCCCGATGTGGGGGGCCATCAGCATCTGGTTCTGCTCGGCGGCCTTGGCGATCTCCAGCAGTGAAGTGATCCCGAAGGCGTGCAGCGTGTCCGGCTGCAGCACGGCGCAGGCCCGCTGGTCGATGATGGGTTTGAAGTCGGTCAAGGTAAAGAGCTTCTCTCCGGTGGCAATGGGCACGGGGCTGTTCCTGGAGACCGCCAGCAAGGCATCGATGGAGCCCACCTTGACGGGTTCTTCCAGGAAGAGCGGCTTGTAGGGGGCCACCCGGCGGGCATAGTCGATGCTGAGCTCCGGGGTGGGGCTTCCGTGGGTGTCCAGCAGAATGTCGAAGCCGGGGCCCATGGCGCTGCGCATGGCCTCCACGCAGGCCACGCTGTGGGCCACGGCGGCCTCGTCCATGGGCCAGACGCGGGTCTCCAGGGGATTCCCCTTGACCCCGGCAAAGCCGGCTTCGGCCACGCTTTTGGCTTTCTCCACCGCCGCCTCGGGGCTGTCGAAGAGGGCGCCCCCGGTGTAGACCCTGACCTTGTGGCGTTTTCGGCCTCCCAGGATGGTGTGGATGGGCACCCCCCAGGCCTTGCCGGCAATATCGTAGAGCGCGATGTTGATGGCCGCGATGGCCGTGCCGAAGGTGGCCCCGCCCTTCCAGGGGAGCCGGTTCTGGATGTCCTCGGTCAGCCGGACCACGCCCAGCGGATCCTGTCCGATCAGCAGAGGCTTCCACTCGTGCAGGGTGGCCTCCACCGAAGGCACCAGCCACTCTCCGCTGCCCTCGCCCCAGCCCACGATGCCGGAATTGGTGGTGATCTTCAGGAAGAGCCAGGGCTTGGCCGTGCTTGAAATGAGTTCTCCGGTGCCGGGATCGCGAATTTCCTGACCGGTCGGGACCGAAAATTTGTAGGTCTGGATCCCGGTAATCTTCATGGCGCCTTTACCTCCTGATTGTGCGTAGCTGCTCTCCGGGGCCACTCCCAGGGCCAAGCCTGCCGACCCGGCCTGGACCATGAAACCGCGGCGAGACACCCGCTGACCCTCGCTTGCAGGCTGCTTCATAGCACACCCTCTCGATTCAAGGATAGTATCTGTCTGAAGGATCCCAGCGTGGAAGCCGCTTCTCCGTCGACCGGGCTTTCCGGACGCCCGGGCGGTAAGTCCTACTGGGGGTTGGATTGACTGAGCGACCCCCAGAACTTAGTCCTTTCCGGACCGATTGTAAAGCGCCTGGCAGGGAGCGGGTGCAGTACAATGCTTGCGGAGGTGAGCCGTGGGCAGAGGGATCATCCTTGGGGCGGTGGCCTTTGCATTGCTGCCGGCCCCATGGTTGCCGGCAGAGGAGCAGGGCTTGTTCGAAACCCACCCGGAACTGGGGCTCCAGCTACGGGAGGGTCTGCAACGTCTCCATCAATACGACCTGGATCAGGCCGATCGCATCTTCACCCGGATGGTGAAAGACCACCCGGATCGTCCCATCGGCTATGTGTACCTGGGAGAAATCTTCTGGTGGAAGGCCCTGCTGGACAAGCGCAACAAGCGGCTTGCCCGCTCCTTTGAAAAGCACACCGGTCGAGCCATCGACAAGGGCAAGGCCCTGCTGAAAAAGGACGAAAGCGACTTCTACGCCTGGCTCTATCTCGCCAAGGCCTACGCCAATCGCTCCCGATTCAAGGTCACCGTTACTCGCAGCTACCTGGGCGCCCTGGTGGCGGGTTTGAAGGGCAGATCCCACAACGCCCAGGCCGCCGAGCTGCGCCCGGACTACATCGACTGCCTGATAGGCATCGGCGGATTCAACTACTTCAGCGGAGCCCTGCCGGCCGTCATCAAGCCCTTTGCCTTTCTGATCGGGGCACGAGGCGATCGGGAATTGGGGCTCAGGCAGTTGGAGACGGTCGCCGAAAAGGGGGAATACGGCCAGACCACGGCCAAGATTGTCCTGTTGGGGGTGTACTACAGCGAGAAACGCTACGACGACTACAGCGACCTGCTCTTCCGCATGATCGAGCAGTTTCCCTCCAACCCCGTCTTCTACACCTGGCTGAGCAACGCCTTCGTCCAGCGGAAGCAGGTCGATGAGGGGATTCGCGTGTTCAACCAGTGGATCGAGGAGGCCGGCCGGGACGGCGCCCCCAGGCGTCCGCTGAAGTTCCTGGAGATAGAGAAAGACAAGCTGGAGTTGCGCCGGGGCAGGTCGTAGGTGGGGGGCGCACTCAATGGAGGAACCACATGGCCGAAGACGACGCCCTGAGTGGGCGGATACGTCGGATCCTGTCGAAACGGGGGAGGATCTCCGAGCGGAAGATGTTCGGCGGCGTCTGCTTCATAATCAACGGAAACATGTGCGTCGGAACCTGGAAGGGATCGCTCATCGTGCGGCTTGACAAGAAGAACCACGATAAGACGCTTGCGGAACCGCACACCAAGCCGGCCGACATGAATGGCCGGACCATGAAGGGATGGGCACTGGTGGAGCCGTCCGGCATCGAATCCGAGAATGATCTGACAGCCTGGGTAGACAGAGCCACCGCCTTCGCCGAATCCCTCCCGCCCAAGTGAAACTTCCAAAACCCCGGTCTGACCCCGGCGCCCCCCGGGAACGCGGGCGTCCCGCCCGCATGCACTGCCGTAGCGTTCCGCTCAGTGTCCCTGCGATGTAGCACCCCGCCGCCCTTCCGGCCGTAACGCCACGGGCTTGGCCGAAGCAGAGTCCCAGGAGGAGGCGCCCCCCGGGAGCGCGGGCGTC
>VXMN01000003.1 GCA_009841055.1 Acidobacteriota bacterium | reverse complement strand
GGTGGGCGGCAACGTGCAACGCGCCAACCTGATCCGTCAGGTGCGCCCGCGCTACCCGGCGCTGGCCAAGCAGGCTCGCATCCAGGGCACGGTCATTCTGGAGGCGATCATCAGCAAGCAGGGTTCCGTGGAAAATCTGCGGGTGGTCAAGGGACACCCGCTGTTGATTCAGTCGGCGTTGGACGCCGTCAAGCAGTGGCGCTACAAGCCGACCGTGCTGAATGGGGTGCCGGTTGAAGTCATCACCCGCATTACGGTGAACTTCAACCTGAGAGGGTGACCTTCGCCCGTCGGCACAATCCAAATTGTGAGAGAACCTAGGAGGTAGTAATCCCATGATGTCCGTTCCTTTGAACTTGTTGGCGGTGTCCCTGCTTCAAGGCGAAGTGGGCTTTTCCTTCATGGATATGTGGAACGCTTCCGGCCCGACGGCCAAGGCGACCCTGATCATTCTGGCCATCATGTCGGCCTGGTCGATCGGGGTCATGATCGACCGGTACCTGGCCTTCAACGCGGCCCGCAAGCAGTCTCGCGAGTTTGCCCCGCTGGTTGCCGGCTGCCTGCAGGAAGGCAAGATCGGCGAAGCCATCGACGTGTCCGAGCAGAACCAGAAGAGCCATCTGGCAAAAGTCGTGATCGCCGGATTGCAGGAGTATCAGTCGTCGGGGAGCACGACCTCGACGGAGACCATTGACGCTTCCAAGCGCGCCCTGGATCGAGCCACCGCCGTCACCAACGCCGAGTTGAAGCGGGGTGTCCCCGGACTGGCCACCATCGGAAGCACGGCTCCCTTCGTGGGGTTGTTCGGTACCGTGGTGGGTATCATCAACGCTTTCCAGGGGATGTCCACGGCCAAGACCACCGGTCTTTCCGCGGTGGCCGGCGGAATTTCCGAAGCGCTCATCGCTACCGCGCTGGGGCTCTTCGTGGCGATTCCCGCCATCTGGATGTTCAACTACTTCAACGGCAAGATGGAAGCCTTCGGCGTCGAGATGAACAACTCCGCCTCTGAGTTGATCGATTACTTTCTGAAACGGAGATAATCTGATGGCAATGCCAGTCGACGTTGACAAGAAGGACAAAAACGCCGTGGTGGCGGACATCAATGTCACGCCCATGGTGGACATCATGCTGGTCCTGCTCATCATCTTCATGGTGATCACCCCCATGTTGCAGAAGGGCGTGAGCGTGGACATGGCCAAGGCCACCAATCCCCGGGAGATGCGGGAAGCCGACCAGGACGACGCCGTGGTGGTGGCGGTGGCCCGAGACGGCAAGATTTACCTGGGGTCGGACCAGTTGCTGGTGGACCGGCTCGGCGAACGCATCCAGGATCTGTTGGCCGCCAAAGTGGACAAGACCGTCTACGTGAAGAGCGACCGGCGGGCCAAGTATGGAGGAGTAGTCGACGTGGTGGATACCGTCCGGTCCGCCGGAGTCGATACGCTCGGACTGCTGACGGACAAAATCGACAAAAAGAAAGTGCCGGGTATCTAAGGGAGGATTGGAAATGGCTATGTCAGTTGGGGCCGATGCGGGTCCCAAAGCCGACATCAACGTGACCCCTCTGATTGACGTTCTGCTGGTGCTGCTGATTATCTTTATGGTGATCACGCCCCTGATTCCCAGGGGACTGGATGCGCAGATTCCCCAGCCGCCTCCTCCGGGAGACCCCCCTCCCCAGGATGTGTCCAACCGCACCATCGTGGTGTCCATTGACGCCGAGCGGCGATTGAAGATCAACCAGGAGAACGTCGATCTTCGGAATCTGGAAGAGCGGCTCACCGATATCTTCAAGACCCGAAATCAGAGGACGATGTTCGTGCAGGGCCACCAGGAACTGTTCTTCAACTCGGTGGTGGAAGTCATCGACATCGCCCACAACGCGGGAGTGGACAAGATCGGGTTGATGACCGAGAAGATCCAGTCCGGTCAGTGATCGCCCTTGGCTGTCATTCCCCAAAGCGATAAACAGGAAATTTCTCGTCTGTGGAGGAAGCTGATGAAGTGTCGAAGCAGAGCGCTGGCCGGGCTTGTCGTGCTGCCCTTGGCCTTTGGGATGATTGGGTGCGGCGTTATTGACAAGCTGAAGGCCCGCGATCGCCTCAACAAGGGTGTCCGGGCTTTCAGGGAAGGCGAGTACGAAAGGGCGGTGGAGCGCTTCAGACAGGCGATCGAGCTGGATCCGGAGTTCCTGAACGCGCAGATCTACCTGGCCCTCTCCTACGCCTCGCTCTATATCCCCAACGGCCAGTCGGAGGAGAACATCAAGGTCGGCGAAGAAGCCATCGGCGCCTATATGCAGGTGCTGGAAAAGGATCCGGAGAATATTTACTCGGTCAAGGGAATCGCGGGCATTTACTTCAACATGGGGGAGTTCGATAAGGCCAAGGAGTACTACCTGAAGAACTGTGACCTGGAGCCGGAAGCGGCCGAGCCGTTTTACAGCGTGGGGAACGTCAACTGGACCATGGCCTACGACAAGTTGAATCCGCGCCCTGCTCAGGAGCGGTGGAAACTGTCGGAACAGGGCCTTGAATTCCTGGACAAGTGTCTGGCCAACGATCCCGACTACTTCAATGCCCACTTCTACATCAACCTGCTCAATCGGGAAAAGGCCAGGGTCGTCATTGACGAGATCATCGAGCAGAAACCTCGCTCGGAGAACGAATTCATCCTGGCCGGCCAGGATGTCGCCGCCCTGGATCCCCTGGTGAAGAAGCACGGGCCTGACCGCTACGAGGAGTACATGTCCTATCACGCTTTGGCCGACCAGCACTACGACTTGGCCATGGAGATCAAGCGCAAGGTCGAGGAAGAGTCGGCAGCGGCGGCCATCGGCATCATCGAGGAGTAATAGGCCGGTCCGGCGCGGTCGCCGGTTCCAAACCATCCCCGAGGCGCAACCCTCATACCGATAATTTCGAAACTCTTTCGTTCCGGCCGGCGGGCCTAAGGTCCGCCGGCCGTTGTTTTTCAGGGTTCAATTTCAGGTCGCGGGTTCAATCAGGGCCGACATGGATCCGCGGCAGCGCGGGATGAGCGGGTCCGGACCCCAGGCCTGGATCTGGTCCCGGGAGAACTCCGCCTCCCGGCGCCCGCAGGTGATCAACACCGTTCGACCGGTGAGGTCGACCTCCCGGGCGTGCTGGAGGGCTTGCCGCACCGAGAAATAAAAGATCCTCTGCAGCATCTCGATGACGTAGTTGTAGCTGTGATCGTCGTCGTCCAGCAGAATGACCCGGTAGAGCCCGGCCCTCTCCGAGCCGGCCCGCGGCTTGGTTTCCGGCTCGGCGACAATCGCGGGTATGGGGTTGGGTTTCATGGGAAGGCGAGATTCCGGTGGCCTTTCCAAGAGAATAACATATAAGGAGTTACCCACGAAGAGACGGGAAGCCCCGCGAAAGATCAAAAAAGATATCCACGAAGGACCACGAAGAAAAACGAAAAGAACATGGATGCACAGGATGGACAGGATTTTCGGTAGCGCTGGGGACGTTGTTGAATTACTGGAATAACCTGGATCGGCTGCTCCTGAATCGCTATTGTTCAATCAGGTCACCTACGCACCCTTTGAAAGTTATTCCAGTAATTCAACAACGTCCCCTACTCCCCCCTTTCCGACCTTTGGCGGATTCCTGTTGAGCTTTCTCCAACCCCTTAGTGTCCCTTCGTCGTCCTTGGTGTCCCTTCGTGGATAACTCTTTTGCTGCCCTTCATTCAGCCTCCGCGTTTTACTTTCCACCCCGGCCTTGCTAGAATCCCGGCGCCTGCAATTCTATCGCCGGCAGCCTCCAGCGATCGCAAAGTCGGGTTGGCTGGAAGGCGGCTCGAAGGGAGACTAGGACAGTGAGATATCCGGAAGAATTCATTGGACCCATGCGGGAAGAACTCACTCGGCTGGGGGTGCATGAGACTCGGTCCCCCCAAGAGGTGGACGAGCTTCTCCGAAACGAAGACGGGACGGTCATGATGGTGATCAACTCGATGTGCGGCTGTGCCGCAGGCCGGGCACGTCCCGGAATCGCCCTGGCGCTGAAGCATGCGGTAGTGCCGGCCAAGGTCGCAACCGTGTTCGCGGGAGGCGACCTGGAAGCAACGGCGCGGGTGAGGGAATACCTGCAGGAATACCCGCCCTCCTCTCCCTCGGTTGCCCTGTTCCGGGAGGGTCGGCCGGTATTCATGATGCACCGCCATCAGATCGAATACCGGGACGCGTCCCAGATCGCGGATACGCTGACGGCGGCCTTCGATCGTTACTGTCAGGATTCTTCCGACTGAGTCGCCGCCCTGGGAGGATGCGTCGGACGATCGGGCCTGCCCGGGGCCGACTATCCGTTTGCCATCCGTCCGCAAATCCACTAAGATTTTTTAATGGCGGCGCTGGCCGCGCCGGTTCTAAAGAGATGGGGAGGTCAATATGGTGCTGGGAATTGGGATTCCTACCATGGGTATTGCGGAGTGGATCATCATTCTGGTGATCGTGTTCCTTCTCTTCGGCGCCAAGCGCCTTCCCGAGATCGGCAAAGGAATCGGCGAGGGGATCAAGAATTTTCGCGGCGCCATGAAGAAAGACGAAGACAAGGACCTGCAGAAACCTACCGAGAAGGAAGCGTCCTGACGCGTCTTCCGCCCCATGGGCACGCCCACTCCCATGGGCACGCCCACGCCCCTTGGGCTTACGTCCACGGCTACCTGCTGTCGCCGCATTCGCGGCTTTGTTGAATCCCCGGGCTGGCGCCCGGGGTTTCTTGTTTTACGTAGTCCTGTCCCGCCGACTTCAGGCTGCCCTTACAGCGCGCAACTGCAGTCACCGGGAACGGCCACGATCGTCTCCCGGAGATATTTCTTCTCCACTTCTTCCAGCAGAGAGATTTCCCGGCTGTGCCCGGACCTGGCAAAGGTGGCGCTCAGCCAGGTGGTGACCAGCGTGGTGGCCAGGTCCGCGTCCAGACCGGGATCCGCCAGCACCAGCAGGTTGGCCCCGTGCCGCTCCCGGCTGATCCTGGCAGTCTGCCGATCGCAGCAGTGGACCGCCCGAATGCCGGGGCACTTGTTGGCCAGGATGGTGGATCCGATTCCATTCTCATCCACCCAGATGCCGCTGCAGACCTGGCCGCTCTGAACCAGTCGGGCTACCTCCAGGACGCCGCCGGGTTCGTCGGGCGAACTCTTGGCGCCGCACTCGCAGACCAGGTATCCGTTCTCCTGGAGCAGGCTCCGGATTTTCCGCGCCAGTTCCCGCTGAGACGGGGCGGCGCCGAGCGCCAGCCGCTTGTCGAAGGCCTTGAGGCGCTGGATTTCTTCAGGAGTGTCGCACTCGACAATGGTATTGCCACGCTGAGCGGCGATTTCCAGGGCGAGGGGAGTGAGGCAGGTTCCCTTGACCACGTAGCAGGGCGACCCCGGAGCGATGTTTCTAAGTTCCTTTTCCGTCAGGAAGGTCCGTTTCATGGGGCGTAATGGCCGAAATCGAGGGGAGGTTCCGGTATCGCTGCCGATAGTCTAAACCATAACCCACCACGAATTTGTCGGGAATCTCGAACCCGACATAGTCCAGGCCGACCGGTTCCACTCGAGCGTCGGGCTTGTTCAGCAGGGAGACCACTCTGAGCGATTCGGGTTCCCGGCGGCGAAGCTCCCCGCAGACGCGATTCAGCGTCAAGCCGGTGTCGCAGATATCTTCCACCACCAGGACGTGGAGCCCCCGGACGCTGGCCTGCAGGTCCTGGACGATCTCGATCCGGCCGCTGGACCGCGTGGCTGCAGCGTAGCTGGACACCTCCATGAAATCAATCGAGGTCTCCAACTGGAGCTGCCTCGCCAGGTCAGCCGTGAATACCCAGGCGCCCTTCAGGAGGCTTACCAGGTGGAGATGCATGCCCCGGTAGTCTTCCGAGATCCGCCGGCCGAGTTCCTCCACCTTCTCCTTGATGGTCTTCTCGGCAATCAGGGGCACAAACCCCGATGGCTCCCCGGGCGGCCCGGTTGCCGATGCGGCCGCTGACGGCTTCAATGGCTTTCCCTGACTGTCTCGTTGTTTGCTGCCGGTCAACTTGTCTCCCCCTCATCAATACAGATAAAAATCGCGCCGTTCCTTCTCGAAGGTGGCCAGTTCCTCCGCCCAGCCCTCCAGCATTTCCTCCACCGGCTGGTCCCGATCGATTCCGCTGCGGACCTCCTCCGATCCCGCCAGACGATCGAAATGGCGCTCCGCCCATTGGAAGTGGCCGGAATGGGTCCTGCGAAAGTGAGCGATGAGACTGAGGGCCGTGCGCAGCGGCTGGAATCGCCGGGGGTGGAGGACGTGAAGCTGGATGCCCTCGCAGGCCTGCCCGGAGAACTTGGAAGCGCTGGGCCGGAACCGCGTGTGCCTGAAGGCGACCCCGGGCAGCTCGAGCCGGTTCATGGCCTCAACCGCCCGCGGCCCGTCCACCCAGGGGGCTCCGGCGATTTCAAAGGGTGTGGTGGTGCCTCTGCCCTCCGACAGGTTGGTTCCCTCCACCAGGCACATGCCGGCATAGATCAGAGCCGTCATGGCGGCGGGAATGTTGGGCGACGGGGGCACCCAGACGAGGCCGGTATCGGCGAACCAGTGCGCGCGCTCCCAGTGATCCATTCTGACCACGATCAGGGAACACTTCAGGTGCAGGCGGAACTTCATCCAACCGGCCAGTTCTCCCGGAGTCAGGCCATATCGAGCCGGTATGGCCGCCGGACCCACCAGCGATAGCAGGCGAGGGTCCAACACTCTGCCCTCGACAGTCAAGCCTCCGAGCGGATTGGGGCGGTCCAGCACGATCAGGGGAATCCGAAAGCGGTCGGCGGCTCGCAGGCAGTTCCTGAGGGTCGCCAGGTAGGTGTAGTAGCGCGATCCCACGTCCTGCATGTCGTAGATCAGCAGGTCCAGGCCGCGGACCATTTCCTCCGTGGGTTGGGTGGTGGCGCCGTAGAGGCTGTGCACCGGGATGCCCCAACGGCTGTTCGGACGGCTCTCGATTCTGGCTCCCGCCGCGGCCATCCCCGCCATGCCATGCTCGGGGCCGAAGAGGGCCGCCAGCTCCACCTCCGGCCGGGCCTGCAGCAGATCGATATCGTGACGCAGCCGGCGGTCGACCCCGGTGTGGTTGGTGATCAGTCCGACTCTCCGGCCGCGGATGAGGGACATTTCCCGGTTCAGCAGCACTTCGATTCCCGGAACCACTGTCGGTCCGGCGCCGCATCCGGCCGCCAGGAAGGGCGCGGCCGCAACAGGGGCCAGGCGGCCCAGAAAGCGTCTCCGGGAAATCGAAGGGAGTCGGAATTTCATGGTTCCGGGGGAAATCGGTCGGAGGTCCGCGCCAAGGCCGATTCGAGGCGCCATTGTGACACGTTAGCGCCGCGATCGGAAGCGGCAGCGGGGTGCAGGGCCGAGGCGTCGTGCAAAAAATCCACCCATTTCAAGCCCGGCCAGCGTGGTACACTAACGGAGTGATCCGTCAGCACATGAACCTCTTGCCTGGTCTGATCTCCCTCTCGGCAGGCTCGTCAAAGTGGGAGGAGCGTCAGCAATGAAGATCAGCGCGGAGTTGATTGCCATTGGCATTTTCTGCGTGGCCTTGGTCAGCTTCGGATGGAAGGTCTCATCCGATATCCGGCAGGAGTTCAAGCTGGAAATTCAACAGGTCCGAGAGGATGTCGCCAACGTTCGAGGGGACGTGGCCAATGTCCGAGGGGACGTAGCCAATTTGCGAGGGGATGTCGCCGATCTCCGGGAACGCATGGCCCGGCTGGAAGGGCTGTTTGAAGGCTTCACCCGAGGCGAGTTGGCAGAACAACCGAAGTAACGGATTGCCTTGAACGCACACTGTCCCGGCCGGTTCCCCTCTTCGATCACTTCCTGGCCTATAGACTCGCCAAATCCCTGAAAATCAAATCCTGTTGATTCTGTACATCGATGTGAATCAAGAAACATCGATCAACAGGACGGACAGGATAACCCATTCGGAAATCGGCTGCGCGAGACGCTGACTCGGCCGAAGTTACGGCGCAGGTTCTGTCCTTTCAAGCCTGTCTGGCGTGCTACACTAGTCGACTGATCCGTCAGCACATGAACCTCTTGCCTGGTCTGATCTCCCTCTCGGCAGGCTCGTCAAAGTGGGAGGAGCGTCAGCAATGAAGATCAGCGCGGAGTTGATTGCCATCGGCATTCTGGGCGTGGCCCTGGTCAGCCTGGGATGGAAGGTTTCATCCGATTTCCGACAGGAGTTCAAGCTGGAAATTCAACATCTCCGAGAGGAGGTCGGCGGGGATGTCGCCAGTTTACGAGGGGACGTCGCCGGTCTCCGAGGGGACGTCACTGATCTCCAGGAACGCATGGCCCGGCTGGAGGGGCTGTTTGAAGGATTCACCCGGGGCGAATTGGCGGAGCAGAAGAAGTAGCCGACTGCTTTGAACGCACACTGTCCCGGCCGGGTCGCCTCTTCGGTCATCTCCTGGCCGATAGACCTGCCGAAACCCCGAAAATCCAGCGAATCAAAGCAGGATGGCATGAGCGCCGCCCACGGTGGAATCACCGTTCCTTCAGTAAGTCAACGGGGTTACGGCGGGCTACGGAAGAAAGGGGAATCGCGGCATGCGGGCGAAAATCAAGGACACTGAGCTTCTGTTGATTCAGGGGGACATCACCGAGCAGGATACCGATGCCATCGTCAATGCCGCCAACCGGGAGTTGATACTGGGAGGGGGTGTCGCCGGGGCCATCCGCCGCAAAGGGGGCGACTCGATTCAACGAGAATGCCACCGAATCGGCGGCGCCGAAGTCGGCGGGGCCGTCATCAGCGGCGGGGGCAATCTCAAGGCCCGACAGGTGATCCACGCGGTGGGGCCGCGCATGGGCGAGGGGGACGAGGACGGAAAGCTCGGCCGGGCCACCCTGAACAGCCTGGCCCTTGCCGACTCCAATGGCTTGAAGAGCATCGCCTTTCCGGCCATCAGCACCGGGATTTTCGGCTTTCCCGCCGAGAGATGCGCCCGGATCATGCTGGAGGTCACCTGCAGCTATCTATCAGGAGAAAGCCGGCTCCGGCAGGTCGTCTTCTGCCTCTACGATTCGGCTACGCTCGCCCTGTTCGAGAAGCGCCTGGAACTCTTGCGATCCGACCTGTAGTTGGAATTTCCGCAGGGCGGCGGGACCTTGATGGGCAAGACCTACCGGTACTGTCGAATCGACCGCCGCGGATGCATCCATTGCGGCTGCCGTGACTTCGGGCAGGAGGCCGTTATCGACGCCCCCCTGGCCGCTGCCTGGGAGCTCTCGGATCGCGAACGGCATTGGCTGGATCAGCGAGAAGGGAACTGCTGCCGCAACTGCGGCATGTCCAAGCGGGTCCGCATGTTGCTGTGGACCATCAGGCGCCGGTGTCCGCCCGGCCCGGAACTGAGGATTCTGCACCTGAACCGGACCAACGCCCTGGCGCCGGCGTTGGAGAGACTCGGCACCGTCACCGAGACCGTCCATCGGCCCGACAGGCCGCTGGGGTCCCAAGTCGATGGCCGCACTAACCAGGACATGTCCCGGTTGACCTTCGAGGACAACCGCTTCGACCTCGCCGTTCACTCCGAAACCCTGGAACATCTGCTGGAATACGACCGCGCCCTCGATGAGGTTCGGCGGGTGTTGAAGCCCGGGGGAATCCAGGTCTACACGATTCCGCTGCTGTTCTACCGGGTCACCCGGCAACGAATGACCCGGGACGCCTCGGGACGGCTGGTTCCCCGGCTGCCCCCCAGCTTTCACGGCTGCGACCGCGAATTTCCGGTCATCTGGGAGTTCGGGGGCGACTACCTCCGGCATAGGAGCGCCCGCATCCGGGAGATTCACTTCGACAACTACTGGGGAAATCGGACCGTCTTCGCCCTGATCGAAGGCAAGGAGGGGGACTAGCGGGTCCTTTGCTGGTAGTCCAGCACCGTGTCCACGATGGCGATCTCGACCCGCCGGTTCCGGGCTCGGGCATCCGTCGAAGTGCCCTCCACCAGGGGGCTCGACTTGCCGAAGCCCTCGGCCGTGATGATCTCCGGATCGATGAACGAGTCCACCAGGTAGTCCCGCACCGCCCTGGCCCGGCGCTCCGAGAGTTCCTGGTTGTAGGCTTGGGTGCCCACGTCGTCGGTGTGTCCGTAGACAAAGATGTGGTGCCCCTTCGAGGTCAGCAGGATTCCTGCGATCTTGCTGAGCAGCTCCCTGTTGTGGGGCTTCAGGTCGGCCTTGTCGAAATCGAACTGGATGGCCTCGCTGTCCAGGTTCATGATGAGGCCCAGAGCCGTGCGCCGGGTTTCCACCAGTTGGCTGAGCGCCTGCTGCATGGCGTCCAGCTTTTGGTCGCGCTCCTTGCGTATGCGGGCGGCCTCCTGTCGTGCCCGCTCGGCCTCCCGTTTGGCCTCCCTCACTTCGGCCTTCGACCTGGCCGCGGCCGCCCGCGCCTCCGAAGCCTCTTCCTCGGCACGGGCGCGGCCCAGAGCCGCCTTGAGGGCATTTTCCTCGGCCCGCCCCGCCTGGCGCCTGGCGCTCTCGGCAGTCTCGGCCACGGTTCTGCTCACCCGCCTGAGCCCGGCCATTTCCCGGCTCAGATCGGTCAGCTTCAGATTGGTCAGAACCAGCAGGACCACCACCACCGCCAATGACAACAGGATGGCCACCAGCAGGATTCTGCCCGGCGTCACCTTGTGGCGGAATGAAGTGTTGTCGGGATTTTCCATGGAGTTTATCTCCAATAGAACCAGACTCCGTCTGTTTCCGGAGTTCGGCCCGCTACTCGAAGAACCACAGCCGCAGGGCAAACAGGATGACGGTGGCAGTCACCACCTTCTTGATCCAACCGTGTCCCTTGAGGACGGTGAGCCTGACCCCCACCAAACCTCCCGCCAGGTTTCCGGCGCCCAGGACGAACCCCAGAAGCCAATCGACCTTTCCCTCGCTTGCGAAGATCCACAATGAAACGACCATGGTTGCCAGGATCACCATCACCTTCACCGCGTTTCCCCTGACCAGGTCCAGTCCCGACAGGGTGGTGGCCGCCAGGATGAGAAACCCCACCCCGGCCTGGACGAATCCGCTGTAAACGCCAACCACGAAAAAGGCGGCGGCAATCACCCACCATGGTCTTTGTGCGGAGGAGCCCAGCTTTCCTTTGAGCGGGTCCCAAAGGGTCCATAGCGTCACCGCCACCATCAGGAAGGCCAGAGTGTCCTTGAAGGCCTCATCCCCGATCAGAAGAGCAAGCTCGGCACCCAGCCAGGCTCCGATCATCGCCGGCAGAGCCGCCGATCGAAGGCTGGTTCGCCAGTCCATGACCCCGTGTTGATGAAAGCTCCAGACGGCCCCCACGTTCTGGGTCAGGACCGCCACCCGATTGGTCCCGTTGGCCACGGTGGCCGGCAGTCCCAGGAAGATCAGGACCGGAAGCGTCAGGAAGGATCCGCCTCCCGCCACCACGTTCAGGGTGCCGGCAATGAAGCCGGCAACCAGCAGGATCAGGTAACTGCCCAATTCAGCCATGAGTCGTCGCTCCTTCGTTCAGTCACGGATGCGGCCCAAGCCCAGCATGCTACCACGAGATGGGAAAGATCTGCCTTCATTGACAGTTTCGACCCGGAAGTGTTAGTCATAGCCCCCAAGATCACGTCACCGGGTGGACTCTCACCCGTGCAACGTCCGGAAATTGGAGATCCCCATGCCTGCCAAACCCGCTTGGGCGCTCAGCGCCTCAATGCTCTTGCTGTTTTCGATTGCAGTGTTTCCGATCGCCTCGGCCGAAACCGTCGATTCCAGGCGCCTGATCGAAGCGGCCAAGGAGCCGCAGAACTGGCTGACCTATTCCGGGACCTATGACGCCTGGCGCTACAGTCCGCTGGATCAGATCAATCGGGAGAACGTGAAGCGTCTGGCGCCGGTCTGGATCTTTCAGACTGGCAAGGTGGACGGTGGTTTCTCCTGCACTCCCCTGGTGGCGGACGGAGTCATGTACATCACCACCCCCTGGAACCGCGTTTTTGCGCTGGATGCCGTCACCGGCAAGGAGATCTGGCACTACTACCATCCCGAGCCCGAAGACTTCGGCCTCCTCTACGGTCCCTGGAACCGGGGGGCGGCCCTGGGGCACGGACTGGTCTTCATGGGGACCATCGACAACCGCCTGGTGGCGCTGGACGCCAAGACCGGAGACGAGGTCTGGAACGTCGAGATCGAGAACATGCAGCAGTGCGGCTGCAACATTACCGGCGCGCCCCTGGTGGTCAAGGACAAGGTGGTGGTCGGAGTCACCGGGGGCGATTCGGCCCATCGGGGCTATCTGAACGCCTTCGACGCCAGGACCGGCCGGCGGGCCTGGAGGTTCTGGACCATCCCCGGGCCGGGAGAAAAGGGCCACGAGACCTGGAAGGGCGACAGTTGGAAGTACGGAGGCGGGGCCACCTGGATGACGGGATCCTACGATCCGGAGTTGAACCTGATCTATTGGGGAGTGGGCAATCCTGCCGCCGACTTCTACGGAGGAGACCGGACCGGGGACAACCTCTATACCGATTCCATCGTAGCCCTGGATGCCGACAGCGGGGAGTTGAAGTGGTATTACCAGCAGATTCCCCACGACGTCTGGGACTGGGATACCGCCTACGAATGCGTGTTGCTCGACCTGCCGGTCAACGGCAAGAAACGCAAGCTCCTGATCAATCCCAACAAGGGCGGGTACACCTGGGTGCTGGACCGCACCAACGGGGAGTTCATCGGCGCCTGGCGCTTCGTCGAGAACCTCAACTGGATCGAGGGGATCGATTCGACCGGGAAGCTGCTGGGACGGATGGAGCCCGAGGTGGGGAAGCCCACCCTGGTCTGTCCGGCCATCGGCGGGGCCCGAAGCTGGAACCACGGGGCCTACAGCCCCAAGACGGGGCTGTTCTACAACACCGGCATCGAGTGGTGTCAAACCCTCACCGTGCAGAAGGAGGACCCCAGGCCGGGCGAGACGTTCTTCGGGGGAGTGTTCGAGCTCAAGCCGACACCCAAGGGAGAGCCCGGCAGCCATCTCGACGCCGTGGATCCGCTGACCGGGGAGAAGAAATGGAGCTACACATCCAAGTACCCCCTGCTGGCCTCGGCGGTGGCGACCGGCGGCAACCTGGTCTTCACCGGCGATCCCGAGGGAGACTTCTTCGCCCTGGATGCCGAAACCGGCAAGAAGCTCTGGAGCTTCAACACGGGCTCGGGACACCGGGGCTCGCCCATCAGCTATTCGGTCAACGGGCGGCAGTACATCGCGGTCCCGGCAGGCTGGGGATCGGCGATGGCCGGACTGATGCCTCAGATCTGGCCCGAGGTGGAAGACTTCCCGGGCGGAAGCGCCCTGATCGTGTTTGCCCTGCCCGACTGAGGATGGCCCCGGGGTATAGGGGATCCACGAAGAGCAAAAGAGTTATCCACGAAGTCACACTAAGGGGTAGGTGGGGATTCGAGAGGGTCTGCCACGGATCGGGAAGGTAGGAGTAGACAGATACGGAGTAGGGGACGCTGCCCTGAAAGCAGGTGAAATGGTCGGCTTGGTCGGAATCCTGGTGTTGGCGGGTGCTCCTCTGTGGCTTCCCTTGCCCCAGCAGCCCAGCGTCGATCTCAACGACCCGGCGGTGATCGGGGCCGGCCGAATCCTGTTCGCCCGGAGCTGTTCGGTCGGCTATTGCCACGGAGCGGAGGGCAGAGCCGGCGGCGGCCCTCGACTGCGCGGCAAGCCGTGGGATCCGGGCTATCTCTATCGGGTGACCGCGGAGGGCATCCCGCGATCTTCCATGCCGGGGTGGAAAGAGAAGCTCAGCCAGGATGAAATCTGGTCGGTGGTAGCCTACGTGATGTCGCTCTCCGATCCGGAGAAGTCCAGCGCCGCCGAAGTTGCTTCCGCCGCCGCGCCCGGGTCGGGAGAGTCCGCCCCCGAATCGGGACAAACGACCGGGCTGACGGAGCCGCTCCCCGAGGGCAGCAAGGCCCAAGCCGGGCTGGCGGGTGAGCCCGACAAGGGGCGGGAGCTGTTCTTCGATGCGGCCGACGACCTCAACTGCGCACAATGCCACCGCGTCCGGGGGATGGGGGCCGAAATCGGCCCCGATCTCAGCGGCGTGGCGGATCGGCCCGCCCGGCAGATTCTGCGGGACATCGTCCTGCCGGGGGCACGGCTTTCAAGCCGACCGGCGTTCTTCGAGCTCACCACCGTGGCCGGCGAGCGCCTGATGGTGCTGAAGGCCGGCGAGCAGGAGCAGCGGATCCGGTTCTACGACGTCACCGCGCTGCCGCCGGTTCGAAGAACCCTGGGCCGGGACCAGGTGGAATCCCTGGAGCCGCAGCCGGGCTCCCCCATGCCTCACGCCTACGGCCAACGCTATACCTTGAAACAGTTGGCGGACCTGGTCAGTTTCCTGAAGGCCGCTGAGCCGGGATCCTCTTCCGCGGTTACCCTGGAAGATCTTCTCGGGAACCGGCGGGAGCCTCGATAAAGGTCCGGTGCAGGGCGGCGGTGAGGAGGGTGGCCTGGCTTTCAGCCACCAGCAGGGTGACTCGCCGCTGCGAGGTTTCCACCCCCAGGACCTCTACCCCCGACAGCCTGGCCGTTTCCAGGGCCTGACCCGCGGCGTCGGCCGGCAGGCCTTTTCCAACCACCGACAGTCCGGAGATTCCTTCCTGGAGCGTCAGGCGCGAGCCCAGTCCGCGGGTCAGCTCGCTTCGAAGCGACGGCCACTCGGGAAGCTCTTCGGCGGCGACCACGCAGGAGGTCTCCGCTTCCGAGCCTCCCCGGCATGGCCTGGAGGGAAGCCCCAACTGCCCGAGCCGGGTCCGCAACTCACCGTCGGTTCCCCGTAGATGCAGGCAGACCAGGTTCTCCGCCACCGTCACTCCGCAGGCCGGCAAGCCGGTTCCCTCGGTGGTTACCCGCGAGTGGCCTCCCTCGCTGTGGGCGGCGCTGGTAAGGATGGTGACCCCTGTCTTGCGGGCCCACTCCACGGCTTGAACGTTGAGAACCTGGGCTCCGTGGGCAGCCAGCTCCAGCATTTCTTCGTAGGAGATCTTCTCCAGCAGAAAGGCTTCCGGCACCCGTCGCGGATCGGCAGTGTAGACGCCGTCCACGTCCGAGCAGATCTCGCAGTAGGAAGCCCCCAGGGCCGAAGCCAGGGCGACGGCGGTGGCGTCGGAGCCCCCGCGGCCCAGGGTGGTGATCTCCCGTCGGTAGGACATTCCCTGGAAGCCGGCCACGATGACTACCTTGCCTCGGGACAGTTCGTCCTGGATGCGCACCGGGCGCACCTCGATGATCTGGGCGTCCGAGTGGCGGTCGTTGGTGATGATTCCCGATTGGGAGCCGGTGAAGGAGATGGCTTCCAGGCCCCGCTTCTGGATGGCCATGGCCAGCAGCGCCATGGCGATGCGCTCCCCGGTCGAGACCAGCATGTCCAGCTCGCGCCGCGGGGGCGTCTCGGTCACCTGCCGGGCCAGCGCCAGCAGGTCGTCGGTGGTTCGGCCCATGGCCGACACCACCGTGCAGATCCGATCGCCCCCGGCGGCGCTGCGGGCAATCCGGTCGGCCACGCCCTCCAGCCTGGGGAGGTCCGCCACCGAACTCCCCCCGTATTTCTGCACCACTACGTCCATCAGGCACCTTCCTCCGGGGCCTTATATCACAGGGGATGGGACGGCAGCCACCGCCCCGGATTTCTGGCCGGGTGGATGCGCCGGTGAGTTTGGAGAAGCAATGCGGTCTCGAACGGGTGCTTCCTATTCGCCGCATTCGCGGCTGGGTTGGCGCGGAATCGATACGACCCCGGGTTGCCACCCGGGGCTACCCTAATCCGCAGCTTCGCAGCTCTATAAGGATGGCCTGTAAGGGGCGACTGCGTGGATGACCCACGCCGACCGCGGTGTCACCGCTCTCCCTGAAAACACAACACTGCAAAAGGAAACGTGCTTTTCTAATTGGGATAATGCCCCAGGCTGCCGCCCGGGGTCGTTCTTTCCCAAAGAAACGCCGCCCCACGTCGCGTCTTGCCGCAGTCGTTACTTCGGCGCGCGTTGGTTGGAACCGTCGGATTAAGGATGATCCAATCTTCCAACGTCACCTCCGGGGATCATTAAAAATCCTGTCCCCCTGCAGTGTCGTCGGTTAAAGGAGAGCTGCGAAGCTGCGGTTGGAGTCGGCAATTTGGCTAGACGATCCGTACAAGCCATCCTTATAGAGCTGCGTAGCTGCGGATTAGGGTAGCCCCGGGTGGCAACCCGGGGTCGTGTGATTCCGCGCTGCCGTAGCCGCGAATGCGGCGAATAGGAAGCACCCGTTCGGGACCGCACGACCTCTCCAGCAGGACTCCGCCGGCGCCCCGGGCGTCAGCCCATGGGAACCGGGCAATCCTCGTCTGCAGAATCGGCGCAATCGGTGCGTCCGATTGTGCCGAAACGGCGCGTCCAAACGGGACGGTCCGATCCTCGCTGTCGCGACATCGTTTCCATAACACCATAACAATAAACAGTTTATTGCCTCTTGAAATTCCCGAAAGACTTTGGCACGCCACTTGCTTTAACCCCCACCGGAGTGTGTACGGCTCCCTGGGAGCCGATCGGAAATTCAGGAAAAGCCTGAAGAAAGGGGACAACAAGCGATGAAAAACAAGATCGTCACCGCCGGAGTGATTGCAGCCGCCCTGGTCGTGGGCCAGGTTGCCGGGAGGTTGATGGATCAGCCTCTCGGCGCCAGCCTGGCGCCCCCGGCCGCCACCCTCAGTGTTCCGACGGCCGCGGAGCTGTCTTCCCGATTCTCCGAGGTCTCGGATGCGGTCGATCGGGCCGTGGTCAACATCAACGCCGAAACCGTGGTCAGGCATCGCTTCCGGATGCCGCGCCGGGGCAGCGGAGGGGGACAACGGTTCCAGGATCCCTTCGACTTCTTCAACCGCTTCTTCGGGGGCGAACTGCCGCCGAATCGAAGTCAGAAGCGCCAGTCTCTGGGCTCCGGATTCGTGGTCGACCCCAAGGGGTACATCCTCACCAACTATCACGTCGTCAACGGCGCCGATGAGATTCGGGTGGAACTGGTCTCGGGCGAGGAATTTCCCGCCAAGGTCGTCGGCGGCGACAGCTTCACCGACCTGGCGGTGATCGAGATCGATGCCGGCAAGCCCCTGGAAATCGCCAGGCTGGGCAACTCGGACGGCATGAAACGGGGAGACTGGGTCCTGGCCATCGGCAGCCCCTACGGTCTGGAGCGCACCGTCACCGCCGGAATCATCAGCGCTACCGCTCGGCCGGGCCGTTCCCACTGGCAGCGCTTTCTGCAAACCGACGCCGCCATCAACCGGGGCAACTCCGGCGGGCCGCTGGTGAACCTGGCCGGAGAGGTGATCGGGGTCAACACGGCCATCCTGAGCGCCTCCGGCGACAACTCGGGAATCGGCTTTGCCGTTCCCTCCAACACGGCCATTCGGATCTACAACCAGCTCGTCGAGCATGGCCGGGTCACCCGGGGAGCCCTGGGAATCAGCATGCAGACCGGGGCCAGCTCCCAGGCCCTGAAGGCTCTCGGAGCTGCCGACGGCAAGGGAGTCATCATCCAGCAGGTCAGGCCCGAGGACGGCCCGGCCGACCGGGCGGGGCTGCAGCCCGGCGACGTCATTGTCGGTTTCAAGGGACGGAAGATCGGAGAGCCCGCCGACATCTATCCCTTGCTGTCCGAAACCGCTCCCGGAGAGACGGTGGAGGTCGAATACATCCGGGACGGCAAGACGCGGACGGCCAGGCTGACCGTGGGCGACCGGGCCGAAGTCTTTTCCGAGGAGCAGGTGGCCCGGGCGGGATTGGGCCAGGAGTCCGACAGCCCCAAGCTGGGCCTGCTTGTCCAGGGCCTTTCGCCCCAGTGGGAGCGCCACCTGGGCGCCGAAGCCGAGGGGGTGCTGATCATGCAGGTAGAGCCCGGGAGCGTGGCCGACGATGCCGGCCTGAGGCCGGGAGACGTCCTGGTGGAGCTCAACAAGGCGACTGTTTCCAGTCCCGCGCGGCTGGCCAAGCTGGCTGGAGAGCTTCAGCCGGGCACGGACGTCCTGTTCCTGGTGAAACGGGGCCAACCCGCCACCGGCGAGACAGTCACTCTCTACCTGGCCGCCACCCTTCCCTGAATCCGCTGCAGTTCAACGGTCCCCGGGCCCCCGCCCGGGGACTCTTTTTGTGCTAGGATAGCCCAAGTCTCATATACAGATCAGACACTTACCACGCACAAACGAGATTAAATCTCGATGCAGGCCCTAACAGTAAAAA
>VXMN01000317.1 GCA_009841055.1 Acidobacteriota bacterium | reverse complement strand
CCGTGACGGCGTCGCAGCAAAGGACGTCCATCGGTATTCGTGTCTATTCGTGTTCTTTCGTGGTTCGTCTTCAAAAGAGATCGGCAGTTTCACCCTCGTATGATCCGCCCGGCAGGGCGGGGGCTCGGCTAACCACTGACCACTGACCACTGACCACTGACCACTGATCACCACTGACCACTGATCACCACTGACCACTCAGTATCTCACCTGCAGCTCCAGTCCCGTCACTCTGGAGGACAGTCGCCCCGTCGAATTGGCGCCCGGCAGGACGACAATGCTGTTGAGGCCCTGTTTGAGGGGTTCCTTCCGCAGTCGGGCTGAATAGGAAGTCTCCCCGGTGCGCTCCAGGCTGTCGGAGGGAACTCGGGCGCCGTTGACCTCGACGGCGATGCCTTCGCCGGCTGCCACGTCCGCGACGCTGATTTTCAGGAGCAGTTCGCCTGGCGGCTGCTCCGCATTTCCCAACTCGTCGCCCACCACCAGCTCGATGGGCCCGGCTTCCATCAGCCTCACGGGAAACTGCCCCTGAGGGTTGGCGAATCCGCCATAGAACATGGAAGTTCCGTTGTCGGCCGGGAACTGTTTCTCCAGTCCCTGGAGCGATGCCGGATCGCCCATCTGGCTCAAGACCTTGCGGCGTTCGGCAGGGTCGCTTACCTGCGGGACCATGCGCCCTCCTTCCATGCCTGAACCGACCCCGAAGTAGTTGAACAGGTAGACCCCGTCGGCTCCCAGGGCCCAGAAGTTGGAGGCCAGGCTGCGCATGGCCACGGGTTCCCGGAAGTGGTTGATGCAGGGATAGGCCGGAATCCCGTACCGGTGGGCCAGGTCCACGAATGTCTGCAGCCGGCCGGCGTAGGGCATGTAACCGCCTCCCACAATCAGCAGATCCAGCAGGCCTTCCTGCATCCACTGCTCCACGTCCAGACCGGTTCTGAGGGCCATTTCGGGAGTGTCGGGGACGCGTATGGCCAGCAGGTAGGGCCTGCCCCGTTCCCGGCCGATCTCGCGCAGGATGCCGCGGACCGTTCGCACGAACCCGGTCATGGTGTCCAGGTGCTGCCGCTCCTCTCCCAGCTTGAAGAACAGGGGATGGCGAAAGTAGTCCAGTTCGAGACCGTCGTAGTCGTACTGGCGGCAATAGGTGCGAATGAAATCCAGGAAATGGGTGCGGACCTCTTCCTTGGCATAGTCGAATCCCGACCAGAAGGCGCGCATGACGGCGTCGGGGGCGTGGTCCGCCCTGGCGCCCAGCAACAGGTCGGGCCGGGCCATCTTCAGGGGATAGGTGAGTCGGGGCGCCCAGGCGTCGTGGATGTCGTTCATCCGGATGGAGGCGAAGATCTCCATTTCGGCTTCCCGGGCGGCTTCCAGGTAGGCCCGGGTCATCCGGTCTATTTCCGGCGGCGCTTCCATTGCCGGAAACCAGCGATTCTGCGTGTCCTGCAGCCGGGCCTTCTTTCCGGTGGCGGGTCCGCGGTCGGTGCTGCCCACGCAGATGAAGTAGGTGTCGACCTGGGAACCCACCGCGTCCTGAAATCGCTGGGCCAGGTAGGCTTCCCGCGGCCGGTCCTTGCCGAGGGGCTCCGCTTCTCCATCGTCGTTGACGATAATGCGGCGCTGGCGGTCCGGCGAAGGACCGGTCCGCCCCATGGGCGTTCCCGGATCCGGTTGCGGCGCCTCCCCGCAACCCGCCAGTGCAGCCAGGGCCGCCGGCAACGCCCACCGAGTGAAATTCGTGAGGCCGTTCATGGTCTTGATCCCTTTCAATCCTAAATCTGTAACTGGATGGTTGAGAATTGTATAAGATAAGGGCTCCAAAAAATGCGGCTGTTTTCGAGAGAAGGAAGACCGCCCGGGGTCGCGGCCCAAGCGTCCAGGGGGTGTGGGCCTCCCATTGCTTCCGCCCCTTGACCGGGGGGCGATGGGACCAGTCAGCTTTCCGACCCCGGGCAGGCTGGCCGGATCCACCGGCTCGAGGCAGCGGCCAAAGGATTCCTCGGAGGTAACCATGAGCGTTACGCGTCGCAAATTCATGCAGGCCCTCACTGTTGCCGGCGGAGCGGGAGTGACCGGCTCCTCTGCCGGCCTCCTGGCCGAGCCGCTCCCGGGCAAAAAAAAGGGGCGCAAGAAACGGACCCTCTATTTCAATGACGCCCGGCACTACTATCTCTACGTGTTCGAGCCCCCCATGACCATGGAAGACGCCTGGGTGCCCATTGACGAGGTGGCCGGGACAGCGGTGGACACCTTTGTCTACGGGGTGGAGAGGGGTGACGGTCTGTTCTATCCCTCGCGGGTGGGCCAGCGTTTCGGGTTCGACAAGCGTCCCTTCGATATCACCGCCTACTGGCGCACCTGGGAAAACATGCAGAGCCTGATCGACCGGGGCCTGGATCCTCTCACCGTGCTGATCGACCGCGCCCATGACAAGGGGATGGACTTCTTCGCCAGCGTGCGCATGGCCTCCTACGGGGGGCTGGAAGACAAGTACAAGGTCCCCGAGGGCGGCCGGGGCCTGGCCCACGAGTTCGTTCGCGACCATCAGTACGCGGTGCTGAAGGAACTGGCCACCGAGTACGCCACCGACGGAGTGGAGCTGGACTTCGCGGCCGCGCCCGGGGGAATGCCTCTCTATGTGAGGCCGGAGGATTTGTCGGCGACGACCCCGGTGCTGACCGAGTGGGTGGCCAAGATCTCCGATGCCGTCCGCAATCGGCCCGGCAAGTCGGGCCAGGTCGGCGCCCGGGTCTATCCCACCGAGGAGATGTGCCTCAAGAACGGCCTGGACGTGCGGACCTGGGTTCGGGAGGGACTGGTCGACTACCTGGCGCCCATCCTCTATATCGATTTCACCTTGGACGTGGACATGCCCATCGACTGGGTCATCGAAGCGGCTCACGCCAAGGACATCGCCGTCTACGGCACCCTTCAGCCCTACATCAGGGATGAAGCCACCGGGTCGGCGCCGGCGGCTCCCAAGAGGATCTACCCCACTCCCGAAAACGTGCGGGCGGCGTCCGCCAATTACTGGAGGCGCGGCGTCGACGGCCTCTATGCCTGGTTCATGCAGTGGCCCTTGGGAGACACGGAACGGCGCATCCTGACAGAGATCGGGGACCCGGAACTGATCGGGGAAGCCGACAAGCACTATGTGCTTCACGGCTCGTCCGAGCGGTCATCCGAAATGGGCTACCCGGCTGGTTTGCCTCTCAAGATTCCCGGACCCGAACCCGGCAAGCGCTACCCCATTTCCTTCTCGATTTCAGACGACATCGAGGGCAAGGCGGACCGGATCCGCCAGGTTGTTCTGAAGCTGCATATCGACAATCTGCTGACCGCCGACCGGTTGACGGTTCTGCTGAACGGCCAGTCGCTGGCAGAGGAGATCTGCCTGCGCGACTACGCCGACAATATCGTTCCCTACCAGGGGCAGTGGCTGGAGTTTCACCTGCGAAAGGTGCGGCCCCGCAAGGGTGAGAACCTGCTGGAAATATCCCTGGAGGAGCGCCCGCCTCACATGGGAAAGGGCATTTCGGTGGAGTGGGTGGAAGTGCGGGTCGACTACGGGTTCTATCCGACCACGCCGAAAGCATAGGCCGTCGCATTCGGGAGATCCCCATGAGCCCGAGCCGTCGAAAATTCATGAAGGCCCTGACCGTTGCCGGGGGAGCGGGAGCGGCCGGCTCCTCCGCCGGCCTCCTGGCCGAGCCGCTCCCCGGCAAGCAGACCGGGCGCAGGAAGCGGACCCTCTACTACAACGACGCCCGGCACTACTACCTCTACGTTTTCGAGCCCCCCATGACCATGGAGGACGCCTGGGTGCCCATTGACGAGGTGGCCGGAACTGCCGTGGACACCTTTGTCTACGGAGTGGAGCGGGGGGACGGGCTCTTCTATCCCTCCCGGGTGGGCCAGCGTTTCGGCGCCGACATGCGTCCCTTCCCGATCACCGCCTACTGGCGCACCTGGGAGAACATGCAGAGCCTGATCGACCGGGGCCTGGACCCGCTGACCGTGCTGATCGACCGCGCCCATGAGAAAGGGATGGACTTCTTCGCCAGCGTGCGCATGGCCTCCTACGGGGGGCTGGAGGCCAAGTACAAGGTGCCCGAGGGCGGACGGGGTCTGGCCCACGAGTTCGTGCGCGACCACCAGTACGCGGTGCTGAAGGAGCTGGCCACCGAATACGACACCGAGGGCGTGGAGCTGGACTTCGCGGCGGCCCCGGGCGGCATGCCGCTGTTCCTGAGACCGCAGGATGTTCCGGCCATGACCCCGGTGCTGACCCAATGGGTGGCCAAGATCTCCGAAGCTGTCCGCAATCGGCCCGGCAAGCCGGGCCAGGTCGGTGCCCGGGTCTATCCCACCGAGGAGATGTGCCTCAAACAGGGTCTGGACGTGCGGACCTGGATCCGGGAAGGCCTGGTCGACTACCTGGCCCCCATGCTCTATATCGATTTCACCCTGGATGTGGACATGCCTGTCGACTGGCTCGTCGAAGCAGCCCACGCCAAGGATATCGCCGTCTACGGCGTCCTGGCGCCCTACGTCGGAGACGAAGCCACCGGAACCGACCCGTTGGCGCTCAAGGTCCTCTTTCCCACGCCCGAGAATTTTCGCGCCGCAGCCGCCAACTACCGGAGGCGCGGCGTGGACGGGCTCTACGCCTGGTTTCTCCGATGGCCGCTGGGGGACAGGGAACGCCGGGTCCTGACCGAGTTGGGAGACCCCGAGCTGATCCGGGAAGCCGACAAGCACTACCTGCTGCACCGCCGCTCCAAGGGGGCGGTTGAAATGGGCTACCGGGCCAGTCTGCCCCTGAGGATGCCTGCCGGCGATGCGGGCAAGCGCTACTCCATTCCCTTTACGATTTCAGACGACATCGAGGGCGGGGCGGAACGGATCAGCCAGGTCGTTCTCAAGCTCTACGTCGCCAACCTGGTGACGGCCGATCGTCTCACCCTGCTGTTGAACGGACAGTCCCTGGAGCAGGAGATCTGCCGGCGCGACTATGCCAATCGCATCGATCCCTGGCTGGGGCAGTGGTTGGAGTTTCGGTTGCGGGGAGTGCGGCCGCGCCAGGGGGAGAACCTGCTGGAAATATCCCTGGATGGGCGGCCGGCGGGAATGGGGGGGAGAATATCGGTAGAGTCCGTCGAAATCCGGGTCGAATACGGATCCTATCCGACCACCCCGAGAGTGTAAGTACCACCCTCAGCGGACCTCGAACTTGGCCGCCTTGCTGAGAGATCGATTGGCCAGGTTGTCGGTGACGTTCACCACCAGTTGGTAGCTGCCGGGGTCAAGCGCGCTCAGGGCCAGATGCTGTTCCAGGGTCATCTGCTGGGCGGCCCCCGCCAGTTCCTCCTCGGTCTTGGTCAGGCGGGTGATTTCCTTGTCGCCCTTTTTCAGGACGAATTGAACCGAAGCCGACGGTTTGTGGGTCTTGTCGTCCACGGTCAGGTTGTAGACCTGGAAATAGATTCCCATGGTCTCTTTTCGGTCGAAGCGGTCTTCCACGTTGGGGTGCACCTTGTTGGTCCCAATGATGAACATGCCGCTCCCCAGCTGTTTCGGGGGCAGAGGTTGGATGGTGTCCGCCAGGATGATGGAACTGCTGGCCAGACTGTCATCGGGGAACTGCGGGATCACCATTCCATAGTACTGAGTCCCGATATTTCCGCTGTGGATGTCCTTCAGCACCAACTCCAGCTTGTATCTTCCGGAGCGCAGGTTCAGTGTTTTCTGATATAGCGAGTCGCGTTCCAGCGCCTCCTTCATCAGGGTCGTGGGCACGTCCTGGGATATGACGTCCTCGAAAACCTCCACCACCCGTCCCGTGATGGTCGAGATCCGCCCGAAGATGTTCACGCGGGCGCGCTCAACGCCATCCTGGTTCTGGAAGGTCAAATCCTGGTGGCGGAGGCGGATGGTGATGGGTGTCAGCACCATGTCTTCGGTGATCTTGAAGAAGTCGGTAGTGAAGCGAAAGGGAAGCAGGTTGTAGGAAAGCTTGGTGTTGATGACCGTTTCCAGGTCCTTGAAGCGCACCTTGGGAGCCCGGGTCAGGGCTGCATGCTGCCTCAGCCGGTCAAATTGCTGGTAGGGGCGCAGGTTTCCGCCCATGCCAAACCCCGTGCCTCCCATAATGTCGCGATCTTCCTTGTAGGCCAGGCCCGCCATCTCGGCCGTGGTCAAGCCGATCTGGGGGGTGTAGTAGATGGCATCCTTGTCCTTGGCCTTCAAGGCCAGGCGGTACTCCCCGCTGAAGCTGGGGTCCACGAATTCGATCCGGACCTCCTCTCCCAGGGCCCTGCCTTCGATATAGCGGTACCGCCACACTTCAAAGGGAAAGGTAATCGTCTGTCCGCCCCCCTCCTCGGGTGGGCGGTCGTAGGTACCGCCCGCGGAATGCCTCTCGATCTCGTCCGGAGGGCCGAAGGTGATATAGATCCGCCCCCGGTCCGTCTCCCAACCCGGTCTTCCGGAAGCGAAACGCTCATTGGCAAAGGCGATGCGGCGGTAGTGCTCCAGCTTGGTCTCGTTGTCGGGCGTGTCCGGAGTCGGGTCACGGCGAAGCCAGAACTGCTCGATGAACTGATAGCGCTCGTCGTCGGTGGTCAGGCGCTTGAAGGCTTCCTTCTCTTCCGCGCTGATGATGTAGCCGACATCCTGCTTCATCCACTTTTTCAGGTATCGGTCCGAGGTCTCCGTGCGGAGCGACTTCTCGCGTTTCCGGTCCTTCTTCCGGTCGGCCAACAGCACCGATCCGGAGAGAACGAAAAGGCAGGCCAGACCGCCGGCCAGGAACCGGGTCCATTTGCGTGGGATTCTCATGGGGCACCTTGCGTGATGTCAGCCATCGGCTGACAGGCGTTTCTTGTTCGTTTGAGACTCCATTTCATTATAGAACACCTGAGGGCCGCGTCAATCGGGCCTTGCTATGCCACGATCTCCTTGATCAGGCGGCCGCCCAGATCCGTCAGGCGCTTGAAGCGTCCCGCGTGGTAGTAGGTGAGCCGCATGTCGTCCAGACCCAGGCTGTGAAGCATGGTGCCGTGGAGGTCGTGCAGGTGATAGACGTTCTCGGCCGCCTTGATGCCCAGCTCGTCGGTGTTGCCCACCACCGTCCCGCCCTTGATGCCGCCACCGGCCATCCAGGCCACCATGGCCTCCTTGTTGTGGTCGCGGCCGGGATGGGAGCGGAAGAAGTCCATGGAGTTGTCGGCGGTGCGTCCGAATTCCCCGGCCCACACCACCAGGGTCTCATCCAGCATCCCCCGCTGCTTCAGGTCCTTCAGCAGCGCCGTGACCGGCTGATCGGTCTCGTAGCCCCGCTTGCGGTGCTCCTCGGCGATGTTCTCGTGGGAGTCCCAACCGCCGCAGTAGACCTGGACGTACCGCACTCCCCGCTCGACCAGGCGGCGGGCCATCAGGCACCTGCGGGCCATGGGCTCCTTGATCTGGTCGTTGAGGCCGTACATTTCCTTGATCTTGTCGGGTTCGCTGTCGATGTCCACCGCCTCGGGCACGGCGAACTGCATGCGGAAGGCCAGCTCGTAGTTCTTCATGCGGGCCAGCAGGTTCTCGTTGCCGGGGTCGGACTCCAGGTAGGGCCGGTTCAGCCGATTGAGCAGCGCGATGTCGGCCTGCTGTTGCTCCCGGGTGACTCCCGGCGGAGGCTGGAGATCGAAGATGGGCGCTCCCACCGAGTTCAACAGGGTGCCGTGGGTGGCGGCAGGCAGATATCCGTTGGAGTAGTTGACCGCCCCGCCGGAGATTCGTCCCCGTTGGTCGGGCAGGACCACGAAGGCGGGCAGGTTCTGGCTCTCGCTGCCGAGCCCGTAGATGACCCAGGAACCGACCGAGGGGCTGCCGGGAATGGGGACGCCGGTGTTCATCATGAAGCAGGCTCCGGGATGGGCCTCCGAGTCGGTATGGAGTGAGCGGACCACGGCAATGTCGTCCACGCAGGTGGCCAGGTGGGGAAAGATCTCGGACACCTCCATGCCGCACTGCCCGTGTCGCGCGAACTTGAAGGGGCTTCCCACGTAGATTCTCTTTTCCAGGCTGCCGTAGACGCGGGTGACCGGCGTCCCATGGTACTTGGCCAACGCCGGTTTGGGGTCGAAGGTGTCCATCTGGCCGGGAGCCCCTTCCATGAAGAGGAAGATGCAGGCCTTGGCCTTGGCGGCGAAGTGGGGCTGCTTGGGAGCCAGTGGGTCCTGGGCCGTTTCGGCTGCCTGAAGCCAGCCGTCCCGGCAGAGCAGCGACGTGAGCGCCAAGCTTCCCACCCCTCTGCCGAATCCGTACAGGAAGTCCCTGCGCCCCATCTCTCCCAGGCGCGGGTCGGGTCGTTCCACCCGCGAACAAACCTCGAACTCGCTCTTGGCCATGATTGCTCCTCTTGCTTCTTGTCCTTTCGGACGCCTGGTTGAGGCGGAACTCATTCCAGGAAGATGAACTCGTTCATATTGATGAGCACCAAACAGAGGCGCGCCAACCGGTCGCCTCCCGGCTCCTTCTGCCTGTCCAGGGACTCACCCAGGTCGTTTCCGAAGCGGATGGCTCGCAGCGTCACCCTGGGGGGGAGGTCCGGCTCCACCTGGTGTTCTCTCAGAAAGCCCAGGCACTCGTCGCGCTCCAGGGCCGATGGAGACCTCTGAAAGGCCAGTTGGAAGGCGTGCTCCACCTGGCGTTCGGGGTTGTCGCCCGCCTCCCTCCGGATGCGGTCCGCCATGAAGCGGGCCTGCTGGTGGGAGAATCTGCTGTTGAGCAGGGAGAAGACCTGGGGGGTCACGGTGGTGACGTCCCTGACCGGGCAGCTCTCGTTGATATTGGGACCGTCAAACACCGCAACCATGGGGAGCTGCAGGGATCGGCACTGCAGCACGTAGACGCTGCGCCGGCTGCGTTCCTCCCGCGGAGAAGGCTCCCACCACACCCCGGCGCGCCGCTGTACGGCATCGTCGATATCGGGGAAGAAAGGCGGACCTCCCATGGAGGGATTGAGTTGTCCGCTGACCGCCAATACGCTGTCCCGCATGATTTCGGCTTCCAATCGGATGGGGTTTCGCCGCCACAGGTAGCGGTTGTCGCTGTCCAGTTTCCTGTAGGCTTCCAGGTGGGGTGTCCGCAGGGATTGCCGGTAAACGTTGGACTGCAGAATGATCCGGTGCATCTCCTTGATGCTCCACCCGCTCCGGACGAACTGCCAGGCCAGCCAGTCGAGCAGCTCCCGGTGGACGGTGCCCCCGCCGTTCTTGCCCAGATCGCTGGGTGTGGACACCAGGCCGCGGCCGAAATGGTACTGCCAGATCCGGTTCACCATCACCCGGGCCGTCAGGGGGTTGTCGGGACTGGCGATCCATTCGGCCAGCAGCTTGCGGGAGCTTCCTCTCGAAGAACGGATATCCAGACCCTTGTAGTCGACCGGCCGGGAATGGCCGGTGACGGCGCTCAGCACTCCCGGTTCCACGGCCTCGCCCCGAAGCTTGTAGTTGCCCCCTTTCAGCACGTAGGTGGTCGGCGGTCCGGCGGTGTGGGCGCGGAACCCCTGCGAGGCGACAAAAGCCTTGGCCTGGTAGTAGTCGGGGCTGTTCACGTTGGCGAAACGCTGGCCCTGCCGTGAAATCAGGCGCAGCCGTTCGGTGTCCTCCTTAGTGTAGAGGAATCTCTTGGGGAAGGGGGTGCGCTTCAGATCGGAGACCACCCAGTCCTTGAGATCCTGGGGCGCCATGAGCTGGTAGTGGGGAGTCACCCGCGCCGCCAGCTTGGCCTTGAAGCTGGCGGCTTCTTCCTTGCGCTGCTCAAGCAGGTTCTTCCAGTCCTCGGCCTTCTTCTTCCAGAGGTCGGGATCCAGTTCCGGAAGCTCGTAGGGGATGAAGGGCACGGCTTCAGGGCCGACCGTCAGCGGAGCAAAGAAGGCTTCCATTCGGTAGTAGTCCCGCGTGGGGATGGGATCGTACTTGTGGTCGTGGCAGCGGGCGCAGCCCAGGGTCATTCCCAGGAACACGGAACCGGTGGTCCCGACCACGTCGTTGAGAAAGTCCCGTCGGGTCTGGGGCGAATCCACTCGCTGCACGAACACCCACTGGTGCAGAAACCCGGTGGCGATCTTGCCCTCCGCCCCATATTTTCGGTAGGCGTCTCCTGCGAGCTGCTGCCGGATGAAGCGGTCGTAAGGCATGTCCCGGTTGAAGGCGCGGACCACGTAGTCCCGGTAGCGCCACATGTGGGGTCGGGGGTAGTCGACGGACTCGCCCACGGTGTCCGAGTAGCGCACCAGGTCCAGCCAATGCCGTGCCCAGCGCTCGCCGTAGGCCGGATCGTCCAGCAGCTTCTCGATGGCGGCGCGGTAGGCGTCCTCCGAGGGGGCCTCGAGGAAGGCGGCCATGGCTTTGGGAGGAGGTGGAAGACCGATCAGTCCGAAATAGATCCGTCTCAGCAAGGCGCGCCGGGATGCCTGAGAGGCCGGCTCCATGCCCTTTTCTTCCAAGGCGGACAGGACGAACGCATCAACCGGGTTTCGGACCCACTGCTGCTGCTTTACCGTCGGGACCTCGGGCGGGGCAAACCGGGTCCAGGGCCAGCTCCTGGAGCCGCCCGCGGCACGGTCGGCCGCCACATCGGCCGGATTCAACTGGTCGATCCAGGCAGCGATCAGGCTGATCTCTTCGTCCGTCAGCCGAGTGCCGCTCATCGGCATTGCGGGCTTGCTGTCGCCCTTGAGTCTAGACACCAAGGGACTGGCGGCGCTGTTGCCGGCAATCACTGCCGGTCCATCCAGCGCACCCCCTCTTAGCAGAGCCTCCAGGGTGTCGACCACCAGTCCGCTCTGATGAGCCTCCGCACTGTGGCAACTCCGGCAGTGCTGCTCCAGGATGGGCCGGATGTCCCGGTCGAAGCCGATCTCCTCATCCGCGCCGAGCGCGACGGGAATCGAGGATTGGGCTGACAGGATGAGAACTGCGGCAAGGCAGAGATGGCTGAACAAGTGGTTCATTGCATCCCCTCGGGGGTCAACTGCCCGCAAGAAACAAGTGGTTGGAAGTCGTCCTGGGGTGTAATTACTTGCAATTTTTCCATTGAAATATATAACAGGCACCTTGAAGGGTCAATTCCAAACGGGGGCAGGTTTGCCAAAGCATCATGGTGCGGCTGCCGGCCAAGCGGATCGTTCTCCCCTATTGCAAGGCAGGGGATCGGGGAAAGATCGGGAGGTACTGTCAATGGACACGAAGAGACCGTCCGGATGCAAGGAGGATTCCATGGCAATTTTGGGTCGCAGGTCTTTCCTGGCGGCAGCCGCCGTGCTGCCGGCGCTGGCCGCCGGATGTGATCCGGACGTCGAGGAGGAAAGCGGTTCCGGGTCTGGGGCCGAACCGCAACGCTATGGGACGGCCGGCGGCCGCGGGTCCTTCACCAATATCTGGACCGACTCGGAAATCCACCCCTTCGGGCACCGGGACTTCCCGCACTTTCATCGCCTCCGGACCGGTCTCGACACCCGTTATTCACGTTGCCGGCAGTCCATTCCAAGATTGTCCGCCGGTCCGCTCTACCTGCGCCTGAAACTGCTCTGCACCGGGGAAGCCGGCCGCACGCTGTTTACCCTGGGGCTGAAGAGCCGGGCCTTGGGAAACTGGGCCTTCAGCCTGGGGGCCTGCCCCACCCAAGGGATCTCTTTCGGAATCCGGGGTTGGGAGATCCTGGTGAACGCGGCCGATCCCTGGCGGGAACGAACCCCGGTGCGCGGGTTGGACCACCGGGACTGGCACACCTGGGTCCTGATCGTTCCCGATGCCGCCGGCCCGGCTCGGATCTACTGCGACGGGCGCTACCTGATGGACTTGAAGCAGCCCATCACCGGCGCCCAAAGGGAAAAGATCGCCCGGGAACAGAATGGACGCCATGGTTCCGTGCAGCAGTTGGTGCCGGAAACCCTCGGACAGGCGGACTACGTTTTCCTGGAGAGCCGCCACCCGGGCCAGGAGCTTGACATCGATGGGTTCGAGCTTTCGACCCGGGCTCCGGCCACCGGTCGAACCTCGCTCCCGGTGCTGCTGGACCTGGACTGGGAGCTGCGGGGGACCCGCATAGTGGAGAACCCCCTTACCCGCTTTGCCGGCAACCCGGTCCTGGACAAGGCCACCGTCCCCGATCCCTCGGGCCGGGGCTCAGGAGGCTTCAATGCCGAGGTGATCCGGGACGGCGAGGGGTTCCGCATGTATTTCAACGGCGTGAACCGAATGAGCCAGGCCATCGGCAGGGTCACTTTCGCTCTCTACCATGCCTTTTCCAGGAACGGGACCGACTGGAAAGTGACCCCGGCCACCCCGGTGCTGGACACGGGAGCTACGGGCTCCTGGGACGCGGGCAGCCTGGGCGCGGCCGGCGTGCTCAAGGAAGGCCATCGGTTCAGGATGTGGTATGGGGGATACGTGGACCGGTTGCAGCAGGGAAGGGCCGGCTATGCGGAGTCTTCCGACGGGATTCGTTGGAGCAAGCCGGACCTGGACCTGGTGCGGTTCGGGGGACAGCAGACCAATATCTGCTTTTCGCTCCAACCCGGCCTCAACTCCAACGAGTACGAGTTGCCGGTGGAGGTGATCCGGGACGAAGCAGCGCCTGAGGACCGGCGTTACCTGATGTTTCTGCACACTCAGGGTCCCCACGGCTTCATTGTGGACGTGGCCACTTCGCCGGACGGCCGGAGGTTCGTGCGCGCACCCCACAATGCCCGCCACTATGCCTTCGACGACGTTCCTCGCAACAGCACCCTCCATGCCGCCGCGGTCGTCCTGAAAGAGGACAGCTACTGGTGGGCCTTTGTGGGCCACCACGAGCCCGACGGGGGAGGCTATCGCATGCGGTTCACCGGTTGGGCGACCGAGCCGGAGGAGACGGAGAATATCGGATTCGGGCTGTGGACGTCGCGCCGCATCCAGCTCGAACCCGGTGGTCAGCCCTGGGAGCAGGCAGAGCCCCGGATTTCCAGTTTTCTGGAGGTCGGAAGCGAGTGGTGGGTCTACTACAGTTCCGAAGGCAGCATCGGGCTGGCCAGGGTGGGGCGTCACCGCCTCTACGGACTGGCCCTGGAAGCCGGCCGGGAGTCCGGTGAGATGACTTCGTTGCCGCTGAGACCTCCGGGGCGGACATGGGGCCGCCACCGGCTCTTCGTGAATGTCAGCGGCCTCACCGGGGGCGCGCGCCTGCAAGCCGAGCTGCTGGATGGAGTGGGACGGTCCCCCCTGGAAGGCTTTGACCTGGCGCGGTCGGTAGCCATCGAGCGGGACGGTTACGAGGTTCCCTTGCGCTGGCAACCCGGGGGCGCTCGGCTTCCGGAAGCGTCCGGGCCGCTTCGGGTGCGGTTGAGATTGACCCGGGGCCGGGGGACGCCTCAGCTTCACGCTCTCCATGTACGGGCCGCCGACGGCCCCTGATGCTGTTGGCGCCCAGGCCGCGGGATTGTGATAGCATCACGCCGCAATGCCCCTCAAATCGTCCTGCGCCTGACTGCCGGAGGTCAGACGTTCCGCATCCGAGAGGAGTCGCTCATGTCGTCCCTGTTTCGCCGTGAATTCCTGGCCTCGGGCGCCTTGGGTCTGGCCGGGCTGGCCGCTCCCGGGTGGCTGCGGTCCGCCCTCTCCGCCAATGCCCGCGAAGAACTGAAGATCACCGACATCCAGGCGCACGAGGTCTGCCCTCCCTTCCACGACTACAATGCGCGCTGGCTTTTCCGCTATCACGGATTGGGAATCCAGCTTCGCACCATCTACGTTGTGAAGACCCAAAGCGGCCTGGAAGGCATCGGAGAGAGCTGGGGTCGGCTTCCCGAAAACGATCCATCTTCCCGATACATCGGCTCGAGCGCCTTCGACTGGATAGGCGACACCCGGAACCTGGCCATCAATATGGCCGTCTACGACCTGATGGGCAAGTATCTGGGTTTGCCCTGCTGGAAGCTGATCGGGCCGCGGGTGCGCACCTGGGTTCCGGTGGCGGCCTGGACGGCCTCTCAACCCCCCGAGGGCATGGCCGAGGAGGCGGTCAACGTGGCCGGTCGGGGATTTCACTGGCTCAAGTACCACGTGGACGTCATTCAAAACGTGGTGGATCAGACCGAAGCCATCCAGAAAGTGGCGCCTCCCGGCTTCAAGGTCCACTACGACTTCAATGCCGACTCCAATGTGGAGGCGGTGGAGCCGGTTCTCAAGGAGTTGGAGAAATTCAGCGTGGCCGGCCGCATCGAGGATCCCCTCCGGGCCGTTGACCACGATGGCTACCGGATCCTCCGCGAAGGGTGTTCCCTCCCCATTCTCATCCACCACGGCCCCGCCGACTATTTCATGCGGCACGGCCTGTGCGACGGCTTCATGGCCGGCCACGCTCCGGTGGGGCATGCCGCCAAGCTGGCCGGCATGGCCGAGTCCGCCAATACCCCCTTCATGCTGCAGCAGTGCGGGGGAAACATCAACCAGGCCTTCCTGGCGCACGAGGCGGCCGTGTTCAAGATGGCCATCCTGGATCATGTGAGCCTCTGTCATCTCTGGAAGGAAGACGTGACGGTGGAAACCATGCCCGTGGTCAACGGCAGCGTGCAGGTTCTTGGAAAACCGGGACTGGGCGTGACCCTCGACCGTGACAAGCTGCGCCGGCTCAGTCAGGCGCCCCGGCCCCGCCAGGACCGCTTCCTGGTGAGGATGCGCTACCGGAACGGCTTCAGGGTCTATTTCCGCTTCGATCCCGACGCCCCCGGGTCGAACCTTCGCTTTCTGAATCCTCCCGACGTCCCCGGGCCAAGACTGCAGCGGGGAACTTCAGGATACGCAAACCCGGTCGTAACCGATTTCTGGGATGAGGAAGGATCGCAGGACTTCGAGCGCCTCTGGAGAGAGACCGAATCGGGGCCGGTCTGGAAGAGTGAACGCGAGTCTACCGGCTAGCCGGTCGGCGCTCTGCCGGGCGGATCATTCGAGGAAGGAACTGCCGATCGAATTTGAAGACGAACCACAAATGGACACGAATGAACACGAATAGGGATGAACCTCTTGCCGATTTTCTTCGTGGCCCTTCGTCGTTCTTCGTGTGACTTCGTGGATCACTCTTTTTTTCTGTTGTTCCAGGCATGCTCGGAACCCAAACAAAGGAGCAACTCATGACCCATCGCCGTTCTTTCTTGGCTTCAATGGCAGCGGGGGCCTGGCTGCCGGCGGCCGTTTCTCAGGCCCGGGCGGAATCCTCCCGGCCCGCGGGGCGAAAGATTCGGGTGGGAGCGCTGAACGTGGGCGAGTACACCTTCTGGGGGATCTGGGCCGAAATTCTGGCATCCCAGGGTCTTTTCGGCGGCGGTCTGCTCAACATGGAGATCACCCACTGCTGGGACGTGAACCCCAAGCTGGCCAATGAGTTCGCGGACAAATACGGCTGCGTGGCGGTGGACCGTTACGACGGCATGCTGGGCAAGGTGGATGCCATCGGCTTCGGCGGGCTCTACGAGGTTCCCTGGCAGCACCGCCTGGCCTGGCCGTACGTGGAGGCCGGGGTGCCCACCTATCTGAGCCGGCCCTTCAGCTACCGCCTGCGCGATATCGACGCCATCCTGAACCTGGCCGCCAAAAAGGGCACGCCGCTGATGGCCACCAGCGTGCAGGAACACTATTATCAGGCATCCTACCTCAAGGCCCGCCTGGGCAACGTGGGGGTCATCAAGGGAGTTCACGGCCTCTGCTTCACCGACGAATACCCGGCCCATTTCCACATTCAGTGGTTCATCCTGCGAGCCCTGGGTTACGAGGTGGAGAAGGTCTCCCTCTTCACCGACGACGAGCGCAAGGCTACCTGGCTGCAAGACACCATGCTCTTCAGGGGCAGCGAAGGACAACCGCCCTTCCTGGCCGCCCTGCATGGGGTTTCCGGCACCCACCATCTCTACCTGAAGGTCACCGGGGACAAGGGCAGAGAGACCATCACCATGGACCGCAGCCCGGATCGGAGGGAGACCCTCTACTACTACTTCGCCCCCCAGCTCATGGACATGCAGCGGACCTTCCAGGGGGACAGCTATCAGTCCTTTGACGTCATTCGCAAGAAGACCCAGGTGTTTCTGGCCGGCTACTACTCCTACCTGGAGAAGGGCGGAAGCCTGTTTCCGGTGGACCAGGTGCCGGAGGACTGGTCCCCCCGCCACTTCAGGCCCAACTGGATCGACGAGTCGATGTTCTCTGCAAAATCGTAGCGGGGCTGTGCCTCAGAGCGACCGCACAGGGAAAAGAGACATCCACGAGGGACTTTGAAGGGGCGCGAAGGGATGGCGGCTATTCCTCGCCGTTGCCGACCGAGAGCTCGATTCGCCTCACCCGCACCGGTCGATCGGCGTCCGGCCGCCGCCGCTTGAGCCGCAGCGAGAGTCGATTGAGGCCGCGGGTCAACCGCGCCACCGGCACCGGCAGCCGCAACCCGCTGAAGTCCATGTCCAGCCGCCGGCGAGGGGGAAAGCCCAGGATTCCCTGGCCTTGGGGGATGTCCAGGCGGCTGGTCACCTGAGTCAGGTCTTTCACCGGGTCCAACTCCTCAGGTTTCAGCGCCCGGCCGTTGAGCGAGAGTTCCAGGACATCGCCGGATAGTCCGTCCAGGCCCACCGCTAGCTCGGCCCGGCGGGATGGGTGGGAGGTTGAGGTGACCTCGTCGGCAATGGGAAGGGTCACCGTTTGGACGGCTCCCGCTCTGTCCAGGGTGAAGGGTAGGGGCGCTGCCTTGATCATGGTGTTGAAGCGGACCGAATCGGAGCGGGGGGAGCGTCCCGTATGGTGGGCCTCGAAACGCTGCACCAGGGTGTAGCGCTTGTCCTTGGCACGAAGCAGGTCCGGTTCGGCGATCTCCCGCAGCAGGCGGCTGCGCCAGTTCCCGTAGAAGAACCAGTTGAAGGTGTAGAGTCCGTCGGCGCCGTCCCGCCAGAGGTTGGCGGCGCTGCCTCGAATCACCTCGTCGGGATAGATGGGGTAACCGTTGCCAAAGGGGTAGAGGCTGGGATAGATGGGTATCCGGCGGCTGCCCATGAGCTCTCTGAATCCCGACAGGCCCCGACATTCCGTCAATCCCTGACCCAGAATCAGGAAATCGACCAGCCCCTCCCGGATCCAGGTCGGGACCTCGAAGCCTCCTTCCAGGCACCACTCCATCCTCTCGGGCACCCGTACCGCGATCTCGATGGGGCGGCCCCTTCTGGCCGCCTTCTGCCGCAGACTTCGCCTCACGGTTCGCATGAATTCGGTCAGATACTTGCCCTTTTCCCGCTCCAGGCCCCGAGGGAAATAGAAGGTGTGCCGGAGCCAGTCGAGCTCGATGCCGTCGAAATCCCAGCGATCGAAGAACTCCTCGACGACTCGGAGCTTCAGCTCCCGGACCTGAGCCACCTCGAAATTCAGGGCGCTCCACCAGTCCAGGTCGGGAACCAGCCAGTCGGGATTGAGTCTCTTGAAGGTGGGCAGCTCCGGGTTGGGAAGGGCGCCCCGGGGATGCTGGCCATCGTGGATATCGTTCATGCGGAGCGATACGAAGGCCCTCATCCCTCTCCGGCGGCATTCTTCCACGATGATCCGAGGCGGATTGTGGCCGGAATCGGCCAGGCTCTTGGGGTTCAGGTACTGGTCCCTGGGATCGACTTCGATGCCTCCGTGCCAGGTCCTGCTCTCAGGGAACTGGAACCGGTCGGCCTCGCCGGGCCATTCCAGGACATTGCTCTGGTACTCGGCCACGTTGCCGCTGCCGAAGCTGAAGAGCAGGGTGTCGACGCCGCTGTTCCCGATGGGAGTGAAGACCAGGTCGGTAAATTCCCGGCGGCTCAAGGGGCCGCTGTTTTGAGGCAAGGCGGCGCGTCCCCAGCAGTGAATCATGGATCCGTCGCAGTTGAACAGGAGCCGGCCCGGCCTGGAGTTGCGGCCGTCGGATCTGCCGGGATCGGCCAGGCAGGCCAGTCCACCGGCTCCCGCCAGGAGAAAGCGGCGCCGGCTGATCGGAAAGGCGTTGGGCAGGGACATGGACTTACCTGAAACAAAAGAAAAAAAGCTATCCACGAAGACACACGAAGAACGACGAAGGGCCACGAAGCGAGACGGATCTGCTTCAACGGCGCGCACTGCCACTAAGGATTATTAACATCGATGCACAGGATATACAGGATACACAGGATAGGGTCTTGGGAGTCTCGTGTCCTGTAATCCTGGGCATCCGCAATCCCGGACCGGTTCATCACCCGAGCCGGCTTCTGATGCAGAAAGCTCTCGTCCTGTTAATCCTGTGCATCCTGTGCATCCATGTTCAA
>VXMN01000175.1:12179-18582 GCA_009841055.1 Acidobacteriota bacterium | reverse complement strand
GTCTGTGTCACGAGACCAAGAATCCGCTGCCCCCGATGCAGCTCTCGCCCGACCAAATACTCAAGCACGTGTCCTGAACCTGGGGGCCGGGGAACGGCCCGGAGGTCCGTTCCCCGACTTCTTCCGGCTTTCAGGCCACCGTCAAGGATTGCGTGCACACCATCACCCAGGAAGTCAAGACCTTGAAGGGGATGGTGGACGAATTCTCCCGATTCGCCCAATTGCCTTCTCCAAGCATGGTGCCTTCAAACCTCAACGCCATCATGGAAAGCACCCTGGCCTCCTACGACGGCCGGCTCGACGGCGTGGAGGTGGTCAAGAAGCTGGCTCCCGACCTCCCGCTGACTCAGGTGGATCCGGAGCAACTGAAGCGAGTGCTGGTCAATCTGATCGACAATGCGCTGGAAGCCATGGATCAATCCGACCGCAGGCAGCTCTCCCTGTCCAGCCGGTTCTTTCCCTCCAGGGAGACGATCCGGCTGGCCGTCAGGGACAGCGGGCAAGGCATTGCGGCGGCAGATCGGGACAAGCTGTTCCTCCCCTATTTCTCGACACGCAAGAGAGGAACCGGGCTGGGGTTGGCCATCGCCAGTCGCATCGTCGCCGACCACAAGGGGTACATTCACGTGGAGGACAATTCTCCCCGGGGGGCCAGCTTCGTGATCGAGCTTCCGGCCCTGTAATTGGCCGGGAGGCAACGGTGCGGGCCGCGCTTTGGCCGATAAGGAAAGCAGGGGGATTGAACGGGGGGCCGGCCCGAAACTGCAGCCATTCAAGGCCAGGTGAGGAAGTGGCAAGAAACTCCATACTGCTGGTGGATGACGAGGCCGGGATTCGGAAGTCCCTGGGCGCCGTGCTGAGCGAGGAGGGCTTCAAGGTAACCACGGCCCGTACCGGGGAGGAGTGTCTGCGTCTCCTGGAAAAGAAGACCTTCGAGCTGATTCTGTTGGACATCTGGCTACCCGGCATCAATGGACTGGAAACCCTGGAGACCATAAGGAAGACGAAGGTGGATGCGGCCGTGGTGATGATCTCGGGCCACGGCACCATTGAAACCGCGGTCAAGGCGACCCGACTGGGGGCCTTCGACTTCATAGAAAAACCCCTGTCCATCGAGAGGACGCTGCTGGTGATTCAAAACGGCCTGGAGAACAAGCGCCTGCAGGACGAAAACAGAACGCTCAAATCCCGGCTGGGGCAACACTTCAAGATCATCGGTCAAAGCATCCCCATGAAGGCCCTGCGCCAGCAACTGGCCATCGCGGCGCCCACGGACGGCCGGGTGCTGATCTACGGGGAGAGCGGCACCGGAAAGGAACTTGTGGCTCATGCCCTTCACCACCAGAGCCTGCGGAAAGCAGCGCCTTTCGTGGAGGTGAACTGCGCCGCCATTCCCGACGAGTTGATCGAGAGCGAGCTCTTCGGCCACGTCAAGGGAGCCTTCACGGGGGCGACCGGCACCAAGGTGGGAAAGCTCGAAAAGGCCGACGGGGGAACGCTTTTTCTGGATGAGGTCGGAGACATGACCCTGAAGACCCAATCCAAGGTGCTCAGAGCACTGGAAACCCAGCGCTTCGAACCCGTGGGCGCCCATTCGACGGTAACGGTGGATGTTCGAGTCATCGCAGCCACCAACAAGAATCTCGACCAGGAAATGGAACGGGGCAACTTTCGCGAAGACCTCTTCTACCGGCTCAACGTCATCCCCTTCTACGTGCCGCCCTTGCGCGACCGCACCGAGGACATTCCGGTGCTGGCAAGATTCTTCATCGGAGACTTCTCCCGCCATTACGGGCAGCCGCCCAAGGAACTGAGCGCGGAGGCCGTGGATTTGTTGACGGCCTACACCTGGCCCGGCAACGTTCGAGAACTGAAGAACCTGGCCGAGCGGCTGGTGATCATGACACGCGCACGCAGGATTGAAGCCCGCCACCTGCCGGCCGGAGTGCTCAAGCCCAACGGCGCCCGGGAAGACCCGGCTGAGGGCAGGAGCTTGTCGGAGGCCCGCATGGCCTTCGATCGAGACTACATCCTCAGGAAACTGGAGGAAAACCGGGGAAACATCTCGCGCACGGCCGAAGCGCTCGGGATCGAACGCAGCCACCTGCACCGCAAGCTCAAATCCCTGAAGATCAACGTCAGTCGGGGCTAACTCGGCAACTCCCCCCAACCGTTATTGTGGATTCCAACGACAATGGCATGAAGCTCGAGAACTCACCGTCCAGGCAAACCCTCTCCGATTTCCTTGCCGGATCGCTCCGGATCGGCAGCCGGTCCGATCTGGACGCGTTCATGGCCGAGGCCGGCTCGGCCGAGAGAGTGCGCAGCGCCCCCTACCAGGATCTGTTTCTGGCCATCAAGGCGGTCGGTCTGGCTGACAGCCAGGAATTGCTCCTGCTGGCGACCTCCAGGCAGCGCCGCGGCTTCATCGACCTGGATTGCTGGCGCAAGGACAGCTTTCACATGGCCAGCTTCATGGAGTGGATGGCTGCCTACATGCAATGCGGGCCCGAAGAGGCGGCAGCGGCCGCCAGGGCGGTGGACCCCAACCTGCTGGCGCTGTTCCTGAGGAACAACATTCGAATTCACTTCCTGGAAATGGACGAGCCCTTCCCCGATCTGCCGCTCATTCTGACGCCGGACCAGCGTTTCGGCATCGAGGTCACCGGCGAAGCCGAGGGGGGAACCATGGCGCGCCTCCTGCTGGACGCCATCTTTCGAATGGATGGCTCCCTCGGGTACGACCTGATCGACCGGGTGCGTTGGGACAACCGGGTTTCCATGGAGGAGGAAGCCTACCAGAACAAGCGGCGCCGCCTGGAAGAGATCGGTTTCGTCGATTACTACGAGGCCCTGAGCATCTACGGAGAGGGTGGCCCCACCGCGGCTCCGCAACTCCAAAGGGCTTTGCAAGAGGAAGATGACCCCCATCGGGTCTCGTCGACCCTACCGGCCCTGCTGGTGGCCTCGCTGGCGCCGGGAGAACATCTCTTGAGAGCCCTGGGCACCATCCGTGACAGTCGCCAGGCCGAACTGATCAGCCAGCAACTGGCCGCGCTGGCCAATCGGATTCTTTCGATTCACTCCGTGACTACCGGAGACCTCGAGAAGGTGAAACCGGCCCTGGAAGAAATGAGGGACACGTTGAACCTGGGCCTGGAGCGATTGACTCGAGGGCGTGCCTCCCTGGCGGCGTCAGCTCTGAAGCAGCAGGACATGCTGGGATTGTTTCGGACCGGGTTCAGCCTGCTGGCCGATCTGCGCGCCGAAGCCGACCGGGTCATTCGTCGGGGGAGACTCCGTCTGCAAGGAGCCCGGCGGACCTTGCTGGAATCGCCGCAGGCCGAATTGCTGGACGGGTTGCGGCGTCACAGGCCTCTTTTCTTCGAACGGGCACAGGACTCGCGGCGAGCCGGCTATCGAAATTTCCGCGGTTTGGCCGACGTGGAATCGACTCGACGGAGCCTGAACGAGATCGAAGCCCTGGGACAAATCTTCTGGAGCCTCATGGTCGGTCCCGGCCCCGAGTTCACTCCCGAGGGTCTTCGGCAGGTCAACCAGGATCTGGACGAGTTGCGCTTCGGAACTCTCTTTATCACCGCAGTGCTCAATCAGGTCCGGGGGAAACCCTTCAGGCCCGACCCCATCGGCGTCCCCCAGCTCCAGGATGTGCTGAGAAATCTCGGACCGTCCGGTGCAGACCCCCGGCACCTGGCCGATGGCATGAGGGCTGTTGCCCGGGCGCGCCTGGACTCATTGGGCGCCGAAATGGACAGGCTGGAGGTCCTGAACCCTTTTGTCGAATCCTGGTGCCGGGCCGGAGCCGAAGAGTTGGCCCCTCTGCGTGGCGAATCGGAGATCATCCCCCAGTGGGTCACCACCGTACTGTTGTCCTTGTCCCGGGAAACCTGAAAAAGCATGGTCTTCCAGAACTTCGTGCGCCTGATCCGAAGCCGGAAACTGGTGGCTCCGGGCGACAGAGTGCTGTTGGCTCTCTCCGGGGGAGCCGACTCAACGGCTCTCCTGTGCCTTTTCCTGGAGATTCGCTCTCAACTCGACCTGGAGCTGGCGTGTGCCCACCTGAACCATGGACTTCGGGGAAAGGAATCCGAAGCCGACGCCGAATTGGTGCGCTCCCTGGCCGCGGACTACCGTCTCCCCTGCGTGGTGGAAAAACTGACTCCCCGGGAGCGACCCCGGGGAGGAAACGCCGAGGCACGGGCCCGGGAACATCGGTACCGGTTCCTTCAACGGATCGGCGATTCCCTGGGCGCGCATCGGATCGCCTTGGGACACACCCGCAACGACCAGGCGGAGACGGTCCTGCTGCGGCTGCTCCGGGGCAGCGGCAGCCTGGGCCTGGCAGCGATTCCCGTCTCCCGCGCCGACCGATTCATCAGGCCCCTGCTGTCGATTGAACGCGCGGAACTGCGCACCTATCTGCGATCCCGCGGGGTGGGATGGCGGGAGGATTCCTCGAACAGGGACCTGCGGTTCGCGCGCAACAAGGTGAGGCATGAGCTCATTCCCTGGCTGGAGAAATCCTTCAATCCCGCGATCGTGGAGGTTCTGGCGAGGACGGCCGAGAATCTGCGCGGAGACGCGGAAAGCCTGGAATGGCTGGTCGGAGACCTGGCCGTCCGGCAGGCCGACCCGGCAGACGCCCGGCTCGGCTGGCGGCGGAGCTGGCTGAACACGCTTCCTCCCGGATTGAGAAGCCAGCTGGTGCGCCATGCCCTCGGCATCCTGGCCCCGGGGGAACGGGTCCCGAAGAAGCAGGTGGACGCGGTGCTGGAACTGCTGCAGGACCACAAGAGCGGCAAGTCCGTTCGCATCGGCCCCATAGAAGCCACCAGGGAATTCGACCGCTTGCTCTTCCGGGAGCTGACGGCTTCCCCGCCTGTTGAATCCTACCGCTACCCGCTCGGAATCCCCGGCCAAGTCCGGCTCCATCAGGTCGGGCTGGAGTTCGAGACCTACCTGAACCAGGGGTCCAGCGGCTTGCCGTTGCTGGACCGATGGGAAATCCACCTTTCGCCGCAGGCCGTCGCCCGGGGGCTTGAGGTCAGGTCCTGGCAGACCGGGGATGCCTACCGGCCCCTCGGGTCCTTGAGACCCAGGAAAATCAAGGAACTGTTCCTGAGAAAGCGAATCGGATTGAACGCCAGGGCCGGGTGGCCGGTGGTGACCTGCGGCGGAAAGATTGTCTGTGCCGGGAGTTTTCCGGTGGCAGCCGGCGCCGAATGGCACCGGTCCTCGCACGGTTCGCTCAAGGTGGTGATCGAGGAACGAGCGCTCCGGGTCGACCCTTTGTCGATCACCTCGCTCTGAGCCACCGGCCGGCCGCAGGGCCCGGGAAACGGGCGCGTCCCCCCTTCCCCATCCCGGCCGGCCTGCTTGGGCAATGCGCGCTTAGTTAAAGATTCTTTTGCCTTTACGCCGGCCTCTTCGACAGATTTGATTCGTAAATTCCATGGCGAAATGCTATCTTGTTGGTGTCGGGGCTGCCCCCTGGCGGCGCCGGGTGGTAGAGAATGACCCGGGCGCCGGAAAAATGAAAAGGCGCCGTTCGACAGCCTGAAACGCTCCCTGGAGCGAGGCGCTGCGAGTCCGGAGGCGAACAGACCGGGACAGACGCCAGGTCTGACCCGAGCCCTCGGGCGCGCCGGGTCGGCGTTACAGCCGCCTTTGATTGCAATGGCAAAGACACTGCTATTCTGGATTGGCCTGGTCGTCCTCGGCGTCCTGCTGTGGCAATTCGTTCAGCGCAGCGGCTCCGAGGAGGAACAGGAGTGGACCTTCTCGGATTTTATCCAGGAGTTGGAGCAGTCCAACGTGCGGGAAGTGGAGATCGTGGGAAGTGAAGTCAAGGGAAAGACCAAGGACAACACTTCCTTCACAACGGTTGCTCCCGACTACGATGAGTTGATCGACCGCCTGCTGGCCAAGAACGTCAAGATCAAGGCCAAGGAGCCTTCCCAGAGCCCCTGGCTGGCCGCTCTGATCACCTATGCGCCCTTCTTGCTCCTGATCGGGATCTGGATCTTCTTCATGCGGCAGATGCAGAGCGGCGGAAACAAGGCCCTTTCATTCGGCAAGAGCCGGGCCAAGCTGTTGTCCTCCCAACAGAAGAAGGTCACCTTCAAGGACGTGGCCGGCGCCGAGGAAGCCAAGGAAGAGCTGCAGGAAATCATCGAATTTCTGAAGGACCCCCAGAAGTTTCAGAAACTGGGGGGGCGAATTCCCAAAGGGGTCCTGCTGGTCGGCCCTCCAGGCACCGGCAAGACGCTTCTTGCCCGAGCCATCGCCGGCGAGGCCGGGGTTCCCTTCTTCTCCATCAGCGGCTCCGACTTCGTGGAGATGTTCGTGGGCGTGGGCGCTTCCCGGGTGAGAGACCTGTTCG
>VXMN01000175.1:0-12169 GCA_009841055.1 Acidobacteriota bacterium | reverse complement strand
TTTACCCATTTCTCACAAACACAAAAAAACCGCCCATTTCTTCTTTTTTATCCTTCACCTCCCGGCGGGGGGCCGCCGGCGCGGCGCCGGTCTGGGCGGCGGGCACGACGAACGGGAGCAGACCTTGAATCAGTTGCTGGTCGAGATGGACGGGTTCGAGTCCAACGAGGGCGTGATCCTGATCGCGGCCACCAACCGCCCCGACGTGCTGGACCCGGCCCTGCTTCGACCCGGACGGTTCGACCGTCGGGTGATGGTGGCTCGGCCCGACGTGAAGGGACGGGAAGGCATCCTTCAGGTCCACACCAAGAAAATCCCCTTGTCGGAGGACGTGGACGTCTCGGTTCTGGCTCGTGGCACACCCGGCTTTTCGGGAGCGGACCTGGCCAATCTGGTCAACGAAGCCGCCCTCAACGCCGCCCGCTACGACAAGCAGTCGGTCACCATGCTGGACTTCGAAGGCGCCAAGGACAAGGTCCTGATGGGCGTGGAGAGAAAGTCCCTGATCATCAGCGACGCCGAAAAACGGAACACGGCCTATCACGAAGCCGGTCATGCCCTGGTGGCGGCCATGCTTCCCCAGGCCGACCCGCTCCACAAGGTGACCATTATCCCGCGCGGGATGGCGCTGGGGGTCACCATGCAGCTCCCGGAGGATGACAAGCACACCTACACCCGGGACTTCCTGGAGAGTCAGATCGCCATCATGATGGGTGGACGGGTGGCCGAGGAGATGTTTCTGGAGCACATGACCACCGGGGCGGGCAACGACATCGAGCAGGCAACCGAAATGGCCCGCCGCATGGTGTGCGACTACGGGATGTCCAACCTGGGTCCCTTGACCTTCGGCAAGAGAGAGGAGCAGATTTTCCTGGGAAGGGAAATCGCTCAACACCGCGACTACAGCGAGGATACCGCAATCAAGATCGACCAGGAGATCAAGCGGTTCGTCAACGAAGGGTACCAGCACGCTTGCAAGATCCTGGAGGAGAACAGGGACACCTTGGTCCGAATCGCGGAGACCTTGCTGGAGCGGGAAGTCCTGGACGCGGACGAGGTGCGCATGGTCATCCAGAACCTCCCGCTGGAGGAGAAGGCGAAACCTCTCCCCCGGGAAGACTCCGGCCCTCCCGAGGCGGAAAACCCCAGGGGAAAGAAGTCCGTCTCCCCGCCCGTTGGCCCCCTGGTCGACAAGCAGCGGGAAAAGCCGGCGCCCGCTTAGCAGCGCTCTTCGCCCGCTCGCCCCCGGAACATCACGGCACCGGATCCGCTTCCTCCATCTGCTACCTCTCAGTCCCACGCCTATGGGTCCTTTCGGCTCCGCTGCTCCGGCAGCACCGAAGCCTCCCAACCGGATCCACCTCCCGGGCCGGCGAGGACACCCATGAGACAGTGCTTTCGACTGCAGCTTCCCCACGGCACCCTGGAGCTGGGGCGAAAAACCCTGATCATGGGCATTCTGAACGTCACGCCCGACTCCTTCTACGACGGCGGGATCTACCTGCGAACCGATCAGGCGGTCAAGCACGGCCTGCAACTCGAGGACGAGGGAGCCGACCTGGTGGATGTGGGAGGGGAATCGACCCGTCCGAACCGCCCCGATTCAGTCTCCGCCAACGACGAGATCCGGAGGGTTGTCCCGGTCATTGAACAGTTGGCCAAGCGTCTGACCGTCCCGATCTCGGTGGATACCTACAAGTCCGAAGTCGCTGGTCGAGCCGTTGCTGCCGGCGCCTCGCTGGTCAACGATATCAGCGGGCTGCGCTTCGACCCCGGCATGGCCGCCTGCGCCGCTGCGGCCGGCGCCGCCATGGTGCTTATGCACAGCCGCGGCAGCCCGCAGCGGCTCCATGGACTGCCCGCCCTCAAGCGGCCCCTGCAGTCGGTGCTGGCGGGCCTGCGGCATTCGGTGGAGAGAGCTCGCCGGGCCGGAATTCCCGGAAATCGGATTGTCCTGGACCCCGGTCTGGGATTCGGCAAGGGCGTGGAAGACAATCTCTTGATTCTGCGGCGACTGGAGGTGTTGAAACGCTTTCAGCTGCCCATTCTGGTGGGTCCCTCCCGGAAGTCCTTCATCGGCAACCTGCTTAATCTGCCGGTGGAGCAGCGGCTACCGGGAAGCCTGGCCAGCACAGCCGTTGCCGTGACCCGGGGAGCGCACATCGTTCGCGTCCACGACGTTCGGGAGACCCGCCAGGTGGTCCAAATGTGTGATGCTATAATGGGATTTTCATCCTGGCCGCCATGAATCTGATCGAACTTTTCCGCCTCGACCGACTCACCTGGTCCTCGGCTGTCGACATTCTCATCGTCAGCATCCTGATCTACCACATTCTGTTGTTGATCCGTGGTACGCGTGCCGTACAAATGGCGCTGGGAGTGGGATTCCTGGTGCTTTTCTATTACGTCACCCTCTGGTTCAACCTGGAGACCGTTCAATGGATCATGACCACTATTCTTCCTTTTTTCGTGGTCGGGATCATTGTGTTGTTCGCGGCTGAGATTCGCCGGGCACTGGCCAACATCGGCAAGAATCCATTGCTGAGAAGGTTCTCCCGAAATCCGATCGCCGAGACCTACGAGGAGATCGTCTCGGCGTCTATGCGATTGTCCACCCAGCGTGTGGGGGCACTGATCGTCATCGAACGGGAGATGGGGCTCAAGGACTATACGGAAAGCGGCGTGGCCGTCGATGCCGCCCTGTCCTCCGACCTGCTGGTGAGCCTGTTCCTGCCCGGGGCTCCCCTCCACGACGGAGCCGTCATCGTCCAAAAGGGCCGAATCACCACGGCTGCCTGCTTCCTGCCCCTGACGCTCGACCCCAGGTTGAGCAAGGAGCTGGGAACCCGCCATCGGGCAGCCATCGGCGTCACCGAAGAGTCGGACGCCGTGGTGGTGGTGGTCTCCGAAGAGACTGGAAACATTTCCATCGCAGTGGGCGGCGACATCCGGAGAAACCTGGACGGCCCCTCCCTGCGCCGGCATCTGGCCGACATCTTTGCCGGTACCGCTACGGCGTCCTCGGGGCCCCCATCCCACCTCTCTCCGGTGGCGGAAGGCAAATGAGCCGATACTGGAAGCTCCTCACCGGTCTTCTGCTCAACAACGCCGGGTTGAAGCTCGCCTCGCTGGGCCTTGCCCTGCTGCTGTGGGGCGCGCTGAACGACGAGTCCCGCTTTGTGGGTGAGGTCCGGTTCAGACCCAGTCTCCAATACCTGATGCCCCCCCACCTGGAACTGGTCGACAATCCTGCAGGCTCGGTGGATGTCCGTCTGAGAGGGCCGTCCAGCATTCTGAACAGGCTGGAACTCTCCGACATCTCCGCCCATATCGACCTGGCCAACGCGCAACCCGGCGAACGGGTCTACTCCATCACCCCCGATGACATCCTGAGGCCGCAGGGGGTTACGGTCACCCATATCACTCCCTCCACGTTGCGTCTCAATCTGCAACCGACCGCCAGCAAGGAGGTCGAAATCGACCCCCGAATCGTGGGCCGGGTGGGCGAGGGCTACCGGCTCCTGTCGGTGACTCCCCGTCCCGGCCGGGTGCTGGTGGAGGGTCCGGGAGGGAAGGTGTCCGGCATGACGCGAGTGACCACCGAAGGCATAGACGTCACGGGTCGTTCGACCGGTTTTGTGGCTCGGGTCTATCTGGATGCGGAAGACGGGGTGGTGCGTTTTCCCCAGGGCCGACGGGTGGAAGTCGAAGTTGCCATCGAACCCCTGGAAACCGCCGCGGACGGGCAGAATTCCCTGGAACAAAGAGATTCCCCATGACAAAGCTGTTCGGGACAGACGGAATCCGGGGGGAGGCGGGCTGCTTCCCCCTGGATGAAAAGACGGTCTGCGCCATCGGCCTGGCCTTGGCCGAGTTTGCCGGCACACAAGGCGCCGGGCGCATCCTGATCGCCAGAGACACGCGAGAATCCGGCCCCTGGATTGCCGACCGATTGAGCCGGGGCCTCGCCTGTCGGGGAGTGTCCGCTCTTCACGACCTCGGCGTGATGCCTACGGCGGGACTGGCCTACCTGACCCGGGCCCGCGGCTACGACCTGGGAATCATGATCTCCGCTTCACACAATCCTTACCGGGACAACGGGATCAAGCTGTTCTCAGGAGACGGATTCAAGATTTCCGATGACCGGGAGATCGAAATCGAACGCAGCATAGAGTCCTGGAGAACTGCCCCGGCCGTTTCGGCCCGCCACGGCCCGGCCGGACTCGAAAAACGGGAATCCCTGGCGTCTGAATACCTCGACTTCCTGAGCCGGCTGGCGGGAACCCGGCTGGAGCCGCTTCGCGTGGGACTGGATGTCTGCAACGGCGCGGCATACCTCCTGGCGCCCCGGCTCTTCCGCCGGTTGGGAGCCGAGGTCACCGTCATCAACGACCGGCCGGACGGGCGCAACATCAATCGCGACTGCGGGTCCCTGCACCTGGAGGGCCTGACCCGCGCCGTGAAGGACAACTCGCTGGACTTGGGCGTCGCCTTTGACGGGGACGCGGACCGGGCTCTTTTTATCACCGGAAGCGGAAAGTGTCTGGACGGGGACCACACCCTCTACGCACTCTCCAGGCACTGGAAAGCCGATGGGACATTGGCCGGCGGGCGGGTAGTCGGAACCATCATGAGCAACCTGGCCCTGGAAAAGGCACTGATCCGGGAAGGCATCCCCTTGATTCGCACCCCGGTGGGGGACAAGCACGTCCTGCAGGCCATGCAAGCCACGGGAGCCGTCCTGGGAGGAGAGCCCTCGGGACACATGATCCTGTCGGACCTGCATACCACCGGGGACGGCCTTCTTACGGCGGTCAAGCTGGCTGAGCTTCTGGTTGGCCGCGGCGCGAGCCTGGACGACCTGGTTGCCGGATACCGGCCTTTTCCACAGGTCCTGGACGGGCTCAGGGTATCCCGCAGGGTCCCCATCGACCAGTCCCCCGAGCTGTCGCGCCTCATTGGCGACGCTCAAGCGCAACTGTCGGATTCGGGCCGCATGGTGGTTCGTTATTCCGGCACCGAACCCCTGCTGAGAATCATGGCCGAAGGGCGTGAGCTGGCCCTGGTGCAGGCGACTGTGGACAAACTGAAGCACGAGGCCTCGCAGTTCTTCGACTCGCTGGAGTAGCTGCCTGCATCGTGAACCGGCCGCCATTCCATCCTCTTGACAAGGGCCGGTCCCCTCAGTAGCATGAAGACCATCAACCTCCCTCAGTAGCAAACCCCATTTCAATCCTGTTTCCCGCGGTTGTCGGCGCGGGTGCGCCTGGGGGAGTTCAGATTCATGCCGGTCAACCTCGGTGACCTGCTGGTCCGAGAAAACCTCATCAGCCGGCAGCAGCTCCGTCGGGCCCTGGAGTACCAGAGGGTCCACGGAGGCCGCCTGGGATACTGCCTGATCCAGTTGGGATGGGTCACCGGCGACGACATCAGCGCAATTCTGTGCCGCCAGTTCGGCCTGCCCTCCATTAACCTCCCCGTCTTCAGGGTCAACCCCTCGGTCGTCAGGCTCATTCCGCCGGAGACAGCCCGGAAATACCAGGTTCTGCCGCTGAGTCGGAAAGGCTCCACCCTGACCGTCGCCACCATCGACCCCACCGACGTCCTGGCCATGGACGACCTGCAATTCATGACGGGCTTCACCATCGAGCCGGTGGTGGCTGCCGAGTCCGCTATCAGGGGGGCCATCCTGAAGCACTATGGCGGCGGCCGGACCCGGGAGACCGGGCAGGGGGGCGCGGACGCTTCCGTCGAGAGCGTGCCGGCGGCCCGCGACGAGCTCGAAAGGGACAGAGCCGAACCAGCACCCGTTGCCATCGACGACCGGGGGGAGGCCGCCAGGCAAGCCCCCGTCGTCAAGCTGGTCAACCGGATCCTGTCCAGCGCCCTGAAGCAGGGGGCCAGTGACATCCATATCGAGCCCTACGAGCAGGAGCTTCGGGTGCGCTTTCGCATCGACGGTCTCTTGAGCACCGTCATGACGCCGCCCCTGAGCCAGAAAGACGCCCTAACTTCCAGAATCAAGATCATGGCCAAGCTGGACATTTCGGAAAAGCGCCTGCCCCAGGATGGTCGCATGAAGATCCGGCTGACACGGGAGGGTCGGGTCGGAGACCTCGACCTTCGGGTGTCGGTCCTGCCCACCCTGCACGGTGAAAAGGTGGTTCTGAGGTTGCTCGATCGGGATCGCCTGATGTTGGACATGACCCAACTGGGTTTCGAGCCCGATTCCCTGCGGCGGTTCGAGTCGGCCATCCTGAAACCCTACGGCATGGTGCTGGTGACGGGCCCCACCGGAAGCGGCAAGACCAGCACCCTCTATTCCTCCATCACCCGCCTGAACCGCATGGAAACCAACATCCTGACCGCCGAAGACCCGGTCGAATTCAACTTGCCGGGGATCAACCAGGTTCAGGTCAAGGAGCAGATCGGATTGACCTTCGCCACCGCCCTGCGGGCCTTCCTGCGACAGGATCCCAACATCGTGCTGGTGGGCGAGGTGCGCGACCTGGAAACGGCCGAGATCGCGATCAAGGCCGCTCTGACCGGCCATCTCGTCCTCAGCACCCTGCATACCAACGATGCCGCCTCCACCGTCAGCCGCCTCACCAATATGGGCGTGGAGCCGTTCCTGGTGGCGACCTCGGTTCACTTGATCTGCGCCCAGCGGCTGGTCCGCCGCATCTGCCGCCAATGCAGGCAGGCGGCCGAGCCACCGGTTGAAAGCCTCATCGACGCGGGCTTCGATCCTTCCGAAGCCTCCCGGATCCCCACCTATCGAGGGCGAGGTTGCGACGCCTGCAACCACACGGGCTACAAGGGCCGGGTGGGACTCTTCGAGGTGATGGAGATCGGCGACGGCCTCAGGGATCTCATCCTGCGGGGCGGGACCTCCACCCAGCTCAAGCGGATGGCCATCCAGGACGGGATGATCACCCTGCGGGCCAGCGGGCTGCAAAAGATCCGCGATGGCGTCACCACCCTGGACGAAATTCTGCGCGAGACCGCCAGGTAGCGTTGCCAGCCCTTGCTCAACCGGTCGCGCTCCAACCCGAGGCTTACCATGCAACCTTCGTCCCTGCCTGAACTGCTCAAGATAATGACCGAAATGGGAGCATCCGATCTCCATCTCGCCACCGGCGCTCATCCCCGGGTTCGGGTGGACGGACGGCTGAGCCCCCTGAGGGAAGCTCCGCTCTTGACTGCCGAGGATACCCGGAGGCTGGTCTTCAGCGTGCTGACCGCCGATCAGAAGCGGGAGCTGGAAGATCAGCTGGAACTCGACTTTTCCTTTGGAATCGGAGGACTGGCCCGGTTTCGAGGCAACTGCTTCAACCAGCGCGGGGCCGTGGGAGCCGTCTTTCGGGCCATTCCCTTCCGGGTCAGGAGCCTTGACGCCCTCAATCTACCGGGCGTGCTGGGGAATTTCTGCCGGAAAACCCGGGGCCTCGTCCTGGTGACGGGCGCCACCGGCAGCGGAAAGTCGACCACCCTGGCCGCCATGATCGACCGGATCAACAGGGACCGGCACGCCCATATCCTGACTATTGAAGATCCCGTCGAATTCCTCCATGACCACGGGAACTGCCTGATCAACCAGCGGGAGGTTCACTCCGATACCCGGTCCTTTGCGGCGGCCTTGCGGGCGGCCTTGCGACAGGACCCCGACGTGGTGCTGATTGGAGAGCTGCGCGACCTGGAGACGATGGAGGCGGCCCTGCGCATTGCGGAGACCGGGCATCTCACCCTGGGGACCCTGCATACCCGTTCGGCGGCCTCCACCATCCATCGCGTCATCGATGTCTTTCCCGCCCACCAGCAGTCCCAGATCCGCGCCCAGCTCTCGCTGGTGTTGGAGGGCATTGCCTGCCAGGCCCTTCTCCCCCGGGCCAACGGTTCCGGCAGGGCGTTGGCCGTGGAGGTCATGGTGCCCAACCCGGCCATCCGCAACCTGATCCGGGAGGACAAGGTGCATCAACTGGAATCGGTCATGCAGACGGGTCGGGGAAAGTATGGAATGCAGACCTTCAACCAATCGTTGGCCGACCTGTTCCGGGCCGGACAGATCGAGCGCGATACGGCCCTGGAGTATTCGATCAATCCGGACGAGCTGCGCCAGATGCTCGACCGGGGAAGGGCGGCAGGGGCGCTGGAGGTCAGGCCGGCCGGAGTCCACCATCCAACCGCCCGACGGTCCCGTCCCGGTGTCCCGAACCTGTAGCCGGCCCGCACGAACACGCCCCAGCCCTCAGGAGAAGTCGATGCCGGAATACCTCTATCGCGGAAGATCCCGGGCGGGAACCGAAGTCCGCGGCCAGCGCCGGGCAGCCTCCAGGCAGGCATTGGCCAACAGGCTGAGAAGGGAGCGGATCAGGCCCGTGACGATCAAGGAAAAGGGCCGGCAGCGCCTCCTTTTCCGAAGTGAAGGACGAGTCAAGCCCAGGGAGCTTGCAGTCTTCACCCGGCAATTCTCGGTCATGATCGACGCCGGCCTGCCTCTGGTGCAGTGCCTCGATTCATTGGGGCGGCAGCAGGAAAACCGCGCCTTCCAAAGCGTGTTGCAGTCGGTAAGGGAGGACGTCGAGAACGGCTCTCCCCTGGCTTCGGCACTGGAACAACACCCCAGGGTCTTCGATCCCCTCTACAGCAGTATGGTGGCCGCGGGAGAGGCAGGAGGCATCCTGGACACTATTCTCCGCAGGCTGTCCACCTACATTGAGAAGGCGGTCAAGTTGAAGCGCGCGGTGGTGTCCGCCATGGTCTATCCGGCCGTTGTGCTGACGGTCGCCATGGCAATCGTGCTCCTGATCCTGTGGAAGGTGGTGCCGATGTTCGCCACTCTCTTCACCAGCCTTCAGGCCGAGCTTCCCTGGCCGACCCGGGTGGTGATAGCCACCAGCCAACTGGTCGGCCATTCCCTTCCTTTCCTCATGCTCGGCGCCTTCGGGCTTGCTTACGGCTTCCGGCGCTACTACGCGACCCCGGACGGCCGCCACGCCGTAGACCGGGCCCTGCTGAGGATTCCCATCCTGGGAGGAGTGATGCGCAAGATCGCCATCTCCAGGTTCTCCAGAACCCTGGCCACGCTTCTCTCCGGCGGAGTGCCGATCCTGGAATCTCTGGCCATCACTGCCGGAACGGCAGGCAACGCGGCGGTGGAGGAAGCCGTCCTCAAGACACGCGGCGCCGTCCAGGAGGGAAAGGCCATGGCCGAGACCCTTCGGAATTCACGGATATTCCCTCCCATCGTCACTCAGATGGTAGCGGTAGGGGAGCAGACGGGCGCCCTGGACGCCATGTTGACCAAGCTGGCCGAGTTCTATGAAGACGAGGTCGACGCCGCCGTATCCGATCTGTTGACCGCCCTGGAGCCTCTGCTGATCCTGCTGTTGGGACTGCTGGTCGGCGGCATCGTCATTTCCATGTACCTGCCGCTGTTCTCGCTGATTTCCAGGCTGTCGGTAATGTAGGGCGTCGAGAAATCCGGGATTGTTGTTGACACGGGAACCGTCGTCCTATATCAACCCGGAAAACCTGACCGAAAGGCTGAAGGCATCCATGTTCTTTACACTACTGATTGTCACTTTCCTGATTGCATTGGCGGCATCCTATGGCGTGGTGCGACTATTCGACCGGCCCATAGCTTCAATTCTCCATCGGATCGTAGACGAAGACCTGGGCGGGGCCTGGCACCGCTACATCAAGTTTGCGGCCTATGTCGTCGGCATCTCTTCGGGTGTCCGCATCCACCAGTTGGAACGGTACATCTCGGCACCCCAAAAGGACGAAGAGATTCTGCTCCTGACCTCGGAGCGGTGGACACTGGAGGTCTACAGGACCATCATCGAGACGCTCCAGGGAATTGCCTGGATGCTCCTGGTAGTCTTTGTGGTGGCGCTGGTGGCGTATGTATTTGCGAAGGGCTTTGAGTTGAAGCAGCTTCGATCAAAATCTTGACAGTTTGGGTGGTTTCCGTATACTTTCGCATCCGTTGTAATGTTTTTAGGGATTTGAGTTGTAAGCATGTCGAAAATGAGGTTGCTCTCCCTGGCGGTCCGATTGTCTGCAGGTTCCCCTTTTTTTCGAGGCTTCTTCAAGTTGTAAAAACATCTACGACACCTCCCCCATGATGCGAAAGGAGTCTCGAAGTCCATGAGTAGAGAGACCGGAAAAGTCAAATGGTTCAACAATTCCAAGGGTTACGGCTTCATTGAGCGCAGTCAGGGCGGCGACGTCTTCGTCCACCACACTGCGATTCAGGCCGAGGGCTACCGTACCCTGGAAGAAGGACAGTCGGTGGAATTCACGGTCGTGCAGGGACCCAAGGGCCTGCAGGCACAGGAAGTCGTCAGGTCCGACGAAGAAGAGACGGCCATATAGACTGGTTACCGTCACGATGTCGTTTCACGGCCCTGAAGCTGGTTCAGCTTCAGGGCGTTTTCTTTTGGGTGGGCCTATCGGGCAACGAATGCCTCTCACCTGAACCGGCGATCCGTTCGCGTTTATCCCCGACTCCGTAGACTCTGTATCCGCGGCTATTCCTCCATCCCCCGAAACCCGGAGCTTCGATCTGACCGAGCCGTTCGTGTTGCCGCCGAATCTTTCCGAGATCGACGATCTGAACCGCCTGCAGGCAGCAATCCCCGCGTGCCGACTGTGCCCGCGATTGAATGTCTGGCGAGAGCAGACCGCCCGGGAAAAGGTGGCCCGATTCCGCCACTGGAACTATTGGGGCCGGCCGGTCCCCAGCCTGGGGCGGGAGGATGCCCGTTTGTTGGTGGTGGGGCTGGCTCCGGCCGCTCACGGGGCCAACCGTACCGGCCGCATGTTTACCGGGGACCGAAGCGGGGAGTGGCTCTATGGCGCCCTCCATCGACACGGCTTCGCCAGCCATCCCGAATCCACCCACCGCCAGGATCCGCTGAAACTGATCGACTGCTACATCACCGCCGTCATCCACTGCGCTCCTCCGTCCAACAAGCCCAGCCCCCAGGAGATCCGGAACTGTCGTCCCTACCTGCAATTCGAATGGGAACGGTTGAAGAGGGTACGGGTGGTGCTGGCGCTGGGCCGAATCGCCTTCGACAACGTCTGGGATCTCTATCGCGGAAACAGCCGCGCCCGGCGTCCCCGCTTCAGCCACGGCCTCGAGGTCCCGCTGAGCGGCGACCGCCTGCTGCTGGCGTCCTTTCACCCCAGCCAGCAGAACACCTTTACCGGAAAGCTCACCCGGCCCATGTTCGATTCCGTCTTCCGGAGAATTCGGCAGGCGATCGATGCCGGCTGAGGTGGAGCCAGGTGATAGAATGGCCGGGTTTCCCCCGAAATTTCCAACCTGAAGCTGTCCCCCACGGAGATGGAGCCTTGAAGAAAAATTCGCTCGACGACCAAAAACTGCCGCGGCGGTCTCTGCTCAAGGGCACTGCCGGAATGATCGGGTTGGGTGCGGCCCAGTCGGCCGGATCGGGAGGGGCGCCCTCAGCGGCCGCTGCCTCTCCCCCGGAAACCCGGAAAGCGCGCGCCCGGGAAATCATGCGCATCACCGGGCTGGAGACCTTCCTGGTGAAGCCCCGCTGGCTGTTCCTGAAGATCCACACCAACGCGGGAATCACCGGCTGGGGAGAGCCGATCCTGGAGGGTCGGGCCCGGACCTGCGCCACCGCCGTCCAGGAGCTGGAATCCTACCTGATCGGCAAGGATCCGCGAGCGGTGGCCCACCACTGGCAGGCGATCTACCGTCACGCCTTCTATCGCGGAGGACCGATTCTCACCAGCGCCCTGAGCGGCATCGACCAGGCGCTTTGGGACATCAAGGGCAAGGCTCTGCAGGTTCCCGTCTACGAGCTGCTGGGAGGTCCGACCCGGCAGCGGATTCGAGTGTATGCCCACGCCGGATCGCCGGAGGCTGTGAAAGACAAGATGCGGCAGGGGTTTACGGCCTTCAAGACGGGACCGGCCAAGAAACGCCCCGCCCGCCCGGTGGAAACCCCGCAATTCGTGGACCACGCGGCCGAGAAATTCGCCGAGCTGCGCCAGGCCGCCGGACCGGAAGGAGATATCGGCATCGACTTTCACGGAGCCATTTCGCCCCAGACGGCCAAGCTGCTCATCAAGGCGCTGGAACCCTACCAGCCCATGTTCATCGAGGAGCCGGTCAATTGCGAGAACG
>VXMN01000293.1 GCA_009841055.1 Acidobacteriota bacterium | reverse complement strand
GGTCCTTCGTGTGTCTTCGTGGATAACTCTTTTTTTCTTTTGTTTCAGGTAAGCCTAGAAGGCGGCAGCAACGTCTCTGCTGCTCGGGCTTCCATGCGACCAACGGACTACCGGCGGCCCAGGGCCCACCAGCACAGCAGGCCCACTCCGGCAACCAACAGGCTGCGCAGGCGGCGGACCAGAGAGAGAGTCACGCCCACGGCGGCCGGAAGGCTCAGCAGGGCGAGCACCAGGGCGTAGGCCCCCTCGGCCACCCCCAGTTGCATGGGAACGAAAAGAAAAAGGAGGCTGATGAACTTGCTGGCGGTTTCAATCAAAAGCGGGTAGAGCAGCGGCGGTGGATCCCCCAGCACCGCCAGCACCCAGTACACCTCCACAATCAGCAACAGGTGGGCCGAAACTTCCAGCACGACGACCACCAGGAACTGTGCCGGCCGGTCGTAAACCACCCGGAAGAGGACCTCCTCCATCTGTCTCACCCGTTCCAGATGGGGCGTCACGCGGCTGGCGAGACGGGGTCGCCGGCTGAGCCGCTCGAGAACGGAATGAAAGAGATAGGATCGGCGGACAAAGGCAATTACGGCTACCAGCAGGATTCCGCCGAGCAGGAGCACGCCGGCCCAGACCGAAGCCCGCAGGGAAGGCTCCAGGGGGAACCGGAGGGCCAGGACGGCGAATCCTGCGGCGGCAATGGCCACAGCGCTCAGGTTGTAGAAGAGGATCTCGGACAGGGTGGAGGCAAAGGCCTGGTGGAGAGCCAACCCTCTCCTCTTGAGCAGCCAGGCCTTGGCGGGCTCCGCCAGCAGAGGCCCGGTGGAGGTCAGGACCCGCACGGCTTCCCCGGAGATTCGAATCCACAGGACATCCCAATAGGACATCCGGATGCCGAGCAGGCAACGGTTGAGCGCTGCCGCCCGCACACCCTGGTAGAGGGCGTGGATGCCTGCCAGGGCCGCCAGGTGCCAGCCGATCTGCAGCAGCAGGGAGAGAATCCGGCCGGGACCGAGCCGATAGACCAGGTAGATCGCCAGGCCCAGGCCCAGCAGCATCAGCAGGGCGCGCAGGGTTCTGCGGCCGGTCGCGTGCATCATTGGCGGGGTCAGCGCGGGGTCAAGGGCCGGATGTTCTTCTCGACCCGATTCAGGGGATGACGGAACGCTTGCCGCCGCAGCCTCTTGAGATTGGGGTATCCGTCGGCCTGCTCGCGGGCCCACTCTTCGGCGAAACGCCCGTTGCGGATGTCCCTCAGGGTGTCCTTCATGCGCTGCCTGACTTCTTCGGCGGGGAGCTGTTCGTGCCGGGTCAGCGTTCCATACTGGGAGGTCGGTGAGTGATAGCGGGTCTGCTCGAACATTCCCTCGACCGCCATCTTGTGGAAAATCTCGCCCGCCTCTCCGGAGGCGTAAAACTCCAGGGCAACCAGTTCGGGGGGCACTCCCGCCTCCACCAGCACCTCGTAGGAGAGCAGCAGGGCCTGATTGAAGAGCGGCCACAAGGCCTGCTCGCCAAAGAGGTTCACGTCGGCCTCGTCCTGGAAGGTGCACTCCAGGACCCCGGCGCGGGTGCACCCCACCCCCTTGGCCAGCGCCAGCGCGACTTGGCGGGCCTGGCCGGAGGCGTCGTGGCCCACGGCCACGAAGGCCGGAACGCCCTTTCCCTCCACGAACAGCTCGCGCACGGTGACGCCCATGGCCCGGGGGGACATCATCACCACGTCGACGTCCGGGGGAGGCTGGATGCACTTGAAGCGGTAACCGTAACTGCTGGCGAAGTCCAGCACCTGCCCGCCGCGGATGTGCTTCTGCATGTGCCGTTCGTAGACCTGCTGCTGGATTTCGTCCGGTATCCCCACCAGCACCAGGTCGGCCCTGGAAGTTGCCTGAGCGATGGAAAAGACCGGAAACCCGTCTCGCTGGGCTTCCTGATAGTAGGCATCCCGGCGGTTGCCCACGATCACCTCCAGCCCGCTGTCCCGCAGGTTGCGGGCCTGGGCGCTCCCCTGGTTGCCGTATCCGATCACACCGATGAGGCGGTCTTTCAGAGGGGCCAGGTCAACGTCTTCATCGAAATAGATCTTGCGCACGAGTCTGCCTCCGTTTCAGCGAATTCAATCATGTCAGCCACATAGAAACGCCACTCCCGTGATCCTTCACCGCCGCTAGACATGGACAGCCTCCCGCTCGACATAAGGACGCAGTTCGGCCCGTAGCGCCTTCTGAGTTACCAGATCGACGGAACGCCCCAGCAGGTCTTCCAGGTAAAACTGGGTACCGAAGTAGTCTTTGGAGGTTGTCGGTCCGTCGAAACAAACCAGGATGTCGATGTCGCTGTCTTCCGATGCCTGGTCGCGAGCCACGGAGCCGAAGAGGACGAGATCTGTGACCCTAAACCGTTGCGAAAGGGTCGCCTTATGCGCTCGCAGTACCTTCAGGACGTCATCTCTGGTCATTGGTCCTCCCGTGGATGGGTCGGAAACGGCCAGGGGTTAACCCTGTTTGGCAGCATGTCAGGAAGAGGAGCGGGCCGGATGCCTAGTGACGAATCCGTACTCTCCCCGGTGAAACGACAGTGAAAGCAGAGAGCAGTTCGTGGCCTCGGTCCGTAAATACAGCCGATACCATCCGTGCTTTTGTTTCAGCGGATTGCCCCGTTAAACGAATGAGCACAACGCCCGAGTGGATTTGTCCCATTCGAAAAATCAGTTCGCCGAAGTCCCTATCCGCTGTAATCAGCAAGGCGCCATTCCGGTTCGCTTGATGCAGCACGGAATCGTCATCAATGCCAGGTTCCGATTCCGCAATGTATAGCACGGTGTGGCTGTCCTGGCGCAAGCGCTCAACGATGGGTTTGTCCACGCTTTCGTCTGCCAGCAGGTTCATGGATTTTGCTCAGCGGTTGGATACACAACATCGGCGCGCAGAGCTCGAGCAGCAAAATTCAGGGCTGCCAGAATTCCTTCTCTGGTCAAACGGGGGTGAGCCTCCAGGACTTGGTCAATCGTTTCACCTGCAGAGAGCTTTTCCAGAATCAACTCTACGGTAATGCGTGTGCCTGCGACGACGGGCTTCCCCATCATGACTGCGGGATCAGATTGAATGAGTTCAGCACCCATTGCTTACCTCCTGGGGAAAATTGGGGACGTTGTTGAACTACTGGAATAACTTTGACGGGCTTCCGAGAAAATGCGACGCGTGGGTCGCCCTATACACTAACCCTGATCGTCTTCGGAATGAATGGCGACTCCCAGCTATTTTCGTAATTTAGCAACCTCCCCTGTTCTGTTCTTCTGTCGGGCAGGATGAGCACCGAGGCTCACCACCCAGTTATTTGGCACTAATGGGCGGCCTTCATCTTGGCTGATGCTTGGTTGCGAGCCACCGAGCCGAAGAGGACCAGATCGGAGACCCCATACAGTTGCGAAAGGGTCGCCTTGTGCGCTCGCAGTACCCTCAGGACTTCATCTCTGGTCATTGGTCCTCCCGTGGAGTCCCTGAGCTCCCAAGGGTTGAACTGCCCTCCTGACTCGGCGTGACGTGACTCTTCCCGGATGCCCATTCTATCACTCCCGCCCTCGTCTGATGGTCGTTGGCCGGGATCTTTGCCGAGCACGACAAACGCCATCAGGGTGTAGCCTGGGAGCCCGACGATTAACCCGGAGAGTCTTCCGTCTACCGATGTTGGCCCACCACTAGCCCGCAAATCCACCCAGAGTTTACAGAAGAGCTGTGAAAGGGGCCATCGAAGCTTTTGAGGCCGAGTCTGTCAAGTTTCGTGGCTGGATCGGCAGGCTAGGGCCAACGCTGGAGGTGTCTGAGCCTCTCCGAGGACACTCAGACAGCATTTTCCCCCGAAAGCAGCGACACCTCTGCCCACCGGGCGCGGTGGCCGTGTTTTCAAGGACCAGGAGTGACGGTCAGGTCAGTGTAATTCAGGGAAGCAGGTGAGCCGAGGCGGAACTCCCTCTGGTAGGGACAGCCGCAATCCATGTCAGAGAGAGACAGGCGCCGGTCCACCCGGCGCAACAGCAGGGCGCCGGCATCGGAAGTGATGGGGCCGCCGTCGAAATCCGCTACCACGCGGCGGCGTCCGTGGGGTTCAAACTCCAGGGGCTTGGTGTTACACTGTGTCGGCATCGGTTTTCCTACAAAAAATCTGTATAACTCCTTATAAAAGAGTATATTACCAGATTCTGAAAACCGATGCGACCTGCCTCTGGCGAGGTTTTCGGACTAGGGAACCACGCAGCGAAAACCGAGAAAGGTTGAGGCGCGGCCCGGATCGAAGCGCAGCCGGCTACTCAGCCTGACGCGGCTGGGGAAGAAGCTCCACGAGCCTCCCCGGGTGGACCTGCGCCCGCTGAGGTGCGGTTCCGGTTCCTGAGGGTAGTCGCCGTGCCAGCTCGCCGTCCATTCCCAGACGTTGCCCAGCATGTCGTGCAGGCCCCAGGCGTTGGGCTGTAGTGTTCCGACATCTCGCGGACGGTTGCGATTCCTGGTGAGCGTCTCCACGTAGCGCAGGCGGTCGGTCTTGACCAGTGTCTCGCTGTCGATGGGGTTCTCGCCGCTGTTGTCGGCGAACCAAGCGAATTCGCTGAGGGAGCCGTAACGCGCGCGATTCTCGCCTGCGCGGGCCGCGTACTCCCACTCCGTTTCGGTCGGCAGGCGCCCGCCGACCCAGTAGCAGTAGTTGTCGGCGTCGTACCATGTCACGTTGACGATGGGGGATTGCCCGCTCCGCCAACCCGGATTGAGCTCGAAGGCACCTTGCTTCGGCTCCTCGGGCATGGTCTTGCCGATCGTGGCCGTGAATCGTTGATAGGCCTCCACGGTGACCTCGGAAGACCCCATCCAAAAGCCCTTGTCGACTGACGTTTCGAAGGCCGGCGTTTCATCCGGGGAACAGTCCTCGTCGCCGTTTGAGCAGCCCATGCGGAAGCTCCCAGGCGCAATCCACACGTAGCGCAGCCCGTCGATCGGGTTCCGCCAACTTGTGCCCGGCGCAGGGGCCGCCGGAGGCTGGAGTTGCGGCGGCGTGATGCGGGCTCGCTCGCCGGCCGCCGCTTCAGCCGGGTTGAGACGAGTTACCTCTGGCAGTTGCGCTCCGTCCTTTGTCTCGGCAATCTGGATCAAGCGGGCTCCGGTGCGCAGCAGAAGACGACCGTCGACGGCGGCCGCTGCGTAGATGCGGTCTTCCACAGGGACTTCGTTCCGCGCCAGGACGACCGGCTTGGGGCCGGATTGCATCACGGTCGTGACGCCCGTCTCACCGAAGAAGTACAGCCGGTCGCCCGCGGCGATGGCAGACGCCCAGGACGGTCCTCCGGCACGATGCGCCCACAGCTCCCGGCCTGTCTCCAGATCGAGACAGAAGATGATTCCGACGGGATTCGTCAGGTAGACCCGGCCGTCGTGCGCCAGCGGCGAGCTGTAGTGGTTGGTGGCGCGCTCCGCCGTCCAGAGCTTCTGCTGAGGAGCGCTGAGTCGGATCGCGAAGGTTTCTCCACGATTCATGGACGGTACCACGACGATCCCCCGGCTGTGTGCCAGAGACGGGATCGCGGTCGCCTGAGACCACTCGCCGGGATGGCTCCAGAGTTCTTCGCCGGTGGCGGCATCGAACGCGGTTGCTCCGCCGGCCCGGCTGACCAGAGCGACCCTCCGGTCCGGTCCGTCGACGGCTAGCGGCGTGTTCCAACCGCCTTCGGGCGGCATCTCAGCCTTCCATAACACCTTGCCGGCCTCAACGGAAACAGCGGCCACGTAGGATGGCCCGAGGTGGGACACATGCACGTACAGGAGATCACCGTCCAGCCGCGGCGAGCTGCCGAAGTCATGGCCGTTTTGGATGGGGCCGAAAGTCTCGTTCAAGTCGCGGTTCCAAACAGACTCGCCCGTGTGCGAAAATGCCAGGAAGTCGCCGCTGTCGAACAACACGTAGACTCCCCGGCCGTCCACCGCCGGACTCGGCGCCGCCCTGGAGGTGCGGTCTCCCGCCTGTTGCGGACGGGAGGACTCGAGGGTGCGTCTCCACAACTCGCGGCCGTCCTCGATCGCCAGACAGAGCAACAGGAGCGTCTCCTTGCGTTTGCCGCTCACGGCTGTGACGTAGATTCTGCCGTCCCAGACGGCGGGGGTGCTCTGTCCGTAGCCCGGCAGGTCCATGTACCAGGCGATGTTGCGGTCGCGCGACCACTCGAGCGGCAGATCCTTCGCTGCGGTGACGCCGTCGCCCCCGTGGCGGAAGTCGACCCACGACGAGCCGCCGCCCGGTTTGGCGGCTGCCCCGGGAGCGATCACGAGCGCGAGTAGCAAGCTTGGCAGCGTATGTCTCAAGAGGTCTTTCTTCAGAACAGCAGCTTGAGCGCCAGTTGCACGGACCGCGGGCCGCCCAGGCTGTACAGGGGATTCTGACCGCCCGAGGCACCGCCCTGCCCCAGACCCTGGTTGAACGACTGGCTTGAAACGCCGAACAACGGGCTCCTGAGATTGGCGACCGGGGACGCAAACGAAGGCGTGTTGGTGAAGTTGAAGAAGTCGCCTCGGAGTTGCAGCCGGAACGCCTCACCCAAGACAATCTCCCGCCGCAGGCTGAGATCGATCTGCCCGGCGCCGAAGCCGCGAAGCACGTTGCGGCCCAGGGTTCCCTGCCGTAGCTCGCTGCCGGGGGGTGGCCGGAAGGCGGCCCGGTTGAGCGCACGGCCGCCCGGAAAGGCGTCGCCCTCGAGATAGACGGGTTGACCCGGGATCAGATCGGGACGCAGATTGAAGCTGCCCAGCGCTGTCCGCACGCTCGAGAAGGGGTCCACCGGGAACGCCGTCTGGAGCCGCACCATGGTGTCGACCGCCCAATCCCGGAAAACGTGACGCCAGCCGCCTCCTGACTTCGGTCCGGGGATCTCCCAGATGACGGCCCCGTTGGCGACGTGGCGCACGTCGAAGGAAGACGAGCCGCGATTGACTCCCGGCGCTTCCACGTCTGCTGAGAAGAACCGCACGACGTTGTCGGAGGCGGAGTCGATCGAATGCGACCAAGTGTAGGAGGCCATTGCCCGCACGCCGCGCAGCAACGGCTGCCGGAAACGCGTCTGCAACGCGTGATAGTCGCTCGTCGCCGCAGTCCGGTAGATGTTGGCGAAATTGACCTGCGCGTTCGGCCTGCTCTGCGTCTCGAGCCGCGGCAGCCGGCGTCCGGCTGAGCCGATGTAGGCCACCGATAGTGTGCGTCCGCCGCCCAGGCCTTGTTCCAGCGTCAGACTCCACTGCCCCGTGCGCGGCATGCGGAAGTGGTCGGTGAAGCCCAACAGCCCGTCGAAAGGCGGTTGGGTGCTGAGCGGAGCCCCTCCGGCCCGATCGAGCGGCAACGGGTACGGCGCATTAAACAGCCTTTGGACGCTACGCAGCGGCGGGTTGAAGAACGCAGAGAACAGGGCGGCCCGTGGCAGGTCATAGAACAAGCCGGCGCCGCCGCGCGCGGTCAACTCCCAGCCAATCTTGCGACGGAGTGTCCAGGCGACGCCCAGCCGCGGAGCCACGGCGTTCTTCGGCGCGTCGTAGAGCGGCTCGCCGGCGCCGCCGAGCGCCAGCCGGGCCGGGTCGTCGGCGTTGGCGACGCCGTAGAGCTGCTTGCCGCCGAGCGCCGACGGCGCGGGATTGTAATCCCAGCGCACTCCGTAGGTCAGCGTCAGCGCCGTGCTCGCCCGCCAAGCGTCCTGCGCGAACCACGAAAAGTTCTCGAAGGCGAGCTGCGAGGGGTCGTAGATCTCGATCACGTTCTGGAGCGCCACCCCCGACAGCAGGCCGCCGACGCCGCTCAGGTTGCGGAACGCGATCGTCTGGCGGTAGTCGGGATTGCGCTTGGCCGGCGTCAGGCGCCGATAGTCGAAGCCGAACTTCAACTCGTGCCGCCCGGCGATGTAGGCGAGGGTGTCCACGATGTTGATTTGGTTCTGCGCGTTGTCCGCCGAAACGCCCAGCGCGTAGCCGGCTGTATTGAGCAGATAGAGGCCGACGACGCCCGTCTTCGGTGAGGAGAAGGGCGGAAACAGCGCGGACTCGGGCGGAACCTCCGCGCCGCCGAAGTCATCGATTACACTGTCGAGCAACGCCGTGCTTCGGCTCCAGTTGAAGCGCAGATCGTTGAGCAGATTGGGAGCGATCACCCAGCTCGAGCGCAGAGTGAGGGTCTGATTGCCGCTCCGCGTGGTGGAAATCGTGTTCAGGCTCAGGTCGCGAAATCCCGGTCCGCCACGCACCTCGATCGACGATGGCGCATAGTTGTAGCGGCCAAACAGCGAGACGCTGTCGCTGAATCGATGGTCGATGCGGAAGCTCGTTGCATCCAGGTTCGACGGGTTCGAGTACGTTGCAGCAAAGCGCGCCAGCCCGTCGTCCAAGGACTCGAGTTGCGGGACCGGAAACGCGCGCACGGCCGGCAGCAACTCCGGAGCGGCGTTCTCCCTCGCCTCCAAGGCCGGATAGGCCGCCGTGGAGAACTGCGGCTGGCGAAGACGCAGGCCTTCATAGGAGCCGAAGAAGAAGGTGCGATTCGAGACGATCGGCCCGCCCAACACAACGCCGAAGTTGTTCTGCCGCATTTGCGGCTTGGGCAGGCTGTCGCGGTTGGCGAACCAGTCGTTGGCGTCGAGGACCTCGTTGCGGAAGTAATGGAACAGCGTGCCGTGGAAGTCGTTCGTACCGGCGCGCGTCACGATGGAGACCTGCGCACCGGGCATGCGCCCATACTCCGGCGCAAACGTCGAGGTCTGCACTTCAAACTCCTGCATGGCGTCGACGGAGACGAGCGAGTTGGTTCCACCGAACGCCGTCAGGGCAGGCGCACTGCCGTCCTCGCCCGCGGAGGGGATGAACGAGGCGCCCGTTCCGAAGGTGGCGCTGACGCCGTCGACCGTGAAGTAGTTGGAGTTGGGACGCTGCCCGTTGACGCTGAACTGCCCGGGAGAGTGGGACGAGGCGACTACGTTGACGATTCCCGGTCCCAAGGCGACCAGCGACTGGAAGCTGCGCCCGTTGAGCGGGAGGTTTCCGACGAACTGCCGGTCCACCACCTGGGCCACGGTCGCCGACTCGAGCAGTGGGGGAGGCGCTTCGACGGTGACAGTCTTGGCCTGGGCGGCGAGCGACATCGAGACGTTTTGGCGGCCCTGCTGATTCACATTTAACCGCACGCCTTCAAGGCGCGCCGGGCTGAAGCCTTCGGCCTCGATCGTGACGCTGTATTCGCCGGGCGGCAGTAGGGGAAACAGACAGACCCCGTCCTCGCCAGCGATCTGGCGCCGGCGGAATCCTGTCGATGGGCTCTCGACCGTCACTGCGGCCTCCGAGACGGCCAGTCCCTGGGGGTCCAGCACGCTCAGGCTGAGCGACGCGTTGCCGCTCTGCGCTCGCGCCGGCTGGACGGCGAGCATAGCCGTTCCCAGCATCAGTAGAGAAACGAAGACCGAGTTGGACTGTAAGCCGCGGGTCAAGTTCAGCATACGAGCATTCCTCCTTTAAGGGGGGGGGTGGCCTCCCACGGAATAGAGGTTAGCCCTGCAGACGAAGCCTCAGACACTCTGCCTGGATCAGCGGTGCGAACTTTTTCGCGGGCGGTTATGAGAGGGTGGCGAAAGGACCCGGAGCCCCAACTAGAGATTTGGATGTGATGGTTTTGACTCGTCGAGGTCGAGATCCGGAAGGGAGCAGACTGCCGAAGTGGCCGGAAGGGGGCAAAGGAATGGGGGTGGGTGACGGTGAGGACGAAGGGACGATAGGTGTCCTACGATAGCCTTCTCCCGTGTCAAGATCGACGCCCTGCTGACACTCCCGCCCTCGCCTGACGGTCGTTGGCCGGGATCCGTACCGAACGCGGGAAAGGACATCAGCATGTAGCCTGGGGGCCCGAGCCTGACGATTAACCCGGAGAGTCTTCCGTCTACCGGTGCTGGCCCCACACCAGCCCCTTCAACCTGGACTCGGGTGGGGCCTCGAAATAGCGGCTGGCCAGCCAGCCCACCGCCACCGTGGGCAGGCAGGTGAAAGCGCCGTACCATTGGCCGCCGACGTGGGTCCAGGCCAGGGCCAAGGTCAGCGAGCCCGCCGCCAGGCCGATCAGCACGCCCGCCGCATTGGCCTGTTTGGACAGCATTCCCAGCAGAAAGATGCCCAGCAGCAGACCCAGAAAGGTCCCCGAGAGGCTGATGATGAGCTGGTAGACCTCGGACTGCTGGTAGAGGATCAGCACCGCCGCCAGGATGCCGCCGGCACCGAACACGGCGCAGAGCATCCGGCTGAACCCCACCTTCAACTGGCGGTTGGACATCCAGTCGCAGACGACGGTGGCGGTCAGGGCGTTGATGCCGCTGTCGATGCTGCTCATGGCGGCCGCGAACAGCCCCGACAGCAACAGCCCGAGCAGGCCCACCTGGGCGATCTCGGTCAGCACGAAGTTGGGCAGGATCTGGTTCTGATGGAGCGGGGGAAACCCGGCGGCGGTTGTGGCGGCCCCCGGGACGTCCTGGTGGTAGAAGGCGTACAGGGTGGAACCCACCAGGAAGAAGATCAGGCATACGGCGCCCGACATCACCCCGTTGACGATCAGGGAGCGCTGGGCCGCGCGCGGCGTGGGCATGGACACGTACCGCTGCACCGCCGTCAGCGTCACCGCGTACCAGGGGAAGAAGGCGAACAGCCCGATGGCCAGGGAAGAATAGACGTTGTCCACGCCGGGGGACATGTCGAAGCGAAGGTCGAACATCTCGAACTTGCCGTGGGACTGACCGACTTCGATCATTCCGCCCCAGCCTCCGTCGATGCGGCCCAGCGCCAGCCACAGGACGGCCAGCATGCCGCCTCCCAGGGCGACGGCCTGAAAGATGTCGGTCCAGATCACGGCCTTGAACCCTCCCAGGGCGGTGTAGAGGGTGGCGAAGGCGCCGATGCCCACCAGCAGCCAGGCCGTGGTGGCAAGGTCGTCCGTGCTCAACCCCAGCACCGGCTCGATGACGTGGCTGACGGCGTAGAGGAGGTTCCCCATCCAGGCGAAGGTGTAGATCATGAAGAGGGAGCTGCCGATCAGCCGGATGGGTCGGTTGAAGCGCAGCTCCAGGTATTCGTAGGCGCTGGTCACCCCCAGGCGGTGGAAGAGCGGCACGAAGATCCAGCCGACCACTGGCACCACCAGGAACGGAATGGTGATGATGGCGAAGTAGATGTGGTAGTTGCCGAAGGCCGCCTGGGTGGGAAGGCCCACGAAGGAGTTGGAGCTGAAGATGGAAGCGAACATGGAGAGGCCCACCGGCATCCAGGACATTTTCCGCCCCCCCAGGAAAAAGTCCTCGTTGGAGTGCTGCTCGCGGGCGAACCACAGGCCCAGAGCCAGCACCGCTACCAGGTAGCCGCCAAAGAGGGTCCAGTCCAGAGGGTGCAGCAATCCCAAGGGTCCAACTCCAATCCGGATTCGGTCAAGGCCGTCAGCCCCGGGATTCTAGGAACGGGCATCCCGCGAGTCAAGCCGCCCGCGACTGACCCAAAAGCGGTCTTGAGCCCTGGAAGGGGCTTGGTTAGACTATGCAGGAGGCGCCGGAGAGTCGGGGACTCCCGGACGCCTCGTCCCACGGGGGAGCCCTCGGCATGTCGTTCCATCGCCTCAGTATCGCCGCCTGGCTGGTCGTCTTTTCGGCCCCGCTGGGGCTGGGCGCCTCCGATCCGGGCCAGGCCGAGTTCTTCGAGAAGCGGATCCGGCCACTGTTCATCGAACGCTGCCATGCCTGTCACAGCCGGGAAGCCCCCAGTCCCATGGGAGGGTTGAGGCTGGATTCGGCAGCGGCCATGCTGGCAGGGGGCGGCCGAGGCCCGGCTGTGATGCCCGGCAGTCCGCAGGAGAGCCTGCTGATCCGTGCCGTTTCCTTCGAGGACCCGGATCTCAAGATGCCTCCCACGGGCCGGCTGAGCGATAGGGAAATCGCCGACCTGGTCCAGTGGGTGAAATCGGGGGCCTTCTTTCCCCAATCCGGGTCGACCTCGACCGACCAGGGTGGAGGCATCGACTGGGAAGCGGGCCGCCGGTTCTGGTCTTTCCGGCCCATCGAGCCCTCCCGGCTTCCGGCGGTCGAAGATGGCCGCTGGGTTTCCTCTCCCGTCGACACCTTCGTACTCTCCAGGCTGGAGGCCAAGGGACTGACGCCGGCTCCGCCCGCCGGGAAGCGGAACTGGCTCCGCCGCGTGACCTTCGGTCTGACCGGCCTGCCGCCCTCGGCGAGCGAGGTCGAACGGTTCGAGGCCGATCATTCCCCCGAGAGCTTTCGGAAGGTCGTGGACCGGTTGCTCTCCTCTCCCCACTACGGCGAGCGCTGGGGACGCCATTGGCTGGATCTGGTCAGCTTTGCCGAAACCAACGGTCACGAGTTCGACCACACCAAGGCCGATGTCTGGCGCTACCGGGACGCCGTCATTCGGGCCTTCAACCAGGACGTTCCCTATGACCGCTTCGTTCGCGAGCACGTGGCCGGAGACCTGCTGGCGGAGAAACGTTTGGGGCCGGACGGGATCCACTGGGAATCTCCGGTCAGCACCAGTTTTTTCTGGTTGGGTGAACGCCTCAACGGCGCCATCGATTCCGTCAAGGCCCGGGCCGACGAGGTCGACAACCAGATCGACGTTCTCTCCAAGGCCTTCCTGGGCTTGACGGTGGCCTGCGCCCGCTGCCACGACCACAAGTTCGACCCCATCCCCACCAGCGACTACTACGCCCTGGCCGGGGTTCTGCACAGCACCGATTTCGCCCAGGCGGTCATCGATTCGGCCACCCGACGGCAGGCGATTGGCTCCCTCCGACAGCAGATCCAGGATCGGACCTCCGGTATGGAAGCTCTATTGAAACCCGCCCGCTGGAGCATGGCCCGCCAGATCGAGCCCTATTTGCTGGCGGCGGCCGAGTTGGCCTCCCCTCGGGCCTCGACCGAGCCCTCCGCGGTGGCTGAGCTGGCCGGCCGGCGGCTGTTGGATGCCGGCCTGTTGCAAGCCTGGGTCGAGACCCTCCGGCAGGCCTGTGGGCAGCCGCAGGATCTGTTCTACCCCCTGGCCGCCCTGATCGACGGTCTGGCCAGCCGGCGTTTCGGCTCCTTTGCCGAGGGGATGGAGGCCGTTCGCGGCCAAGTGGGCGGGAGGGTTCAACCGGAGGGGAATGAGAAGGCCGCAGGTCCGGAGCGAGTCGATGTGCTCTTCGAGGATTTCGGCAAACCGGACTTCGAGGGATGGACCGTGCGGGGACAGGCCTTCGGGACCGGACCGGCGCGGGGGATTGCGGCCAACCAACCACTCCGCGACTTCCAGGGCCAGCCCCTGGCCAACTCCTTTGGAACCGGATCCGACCGATTCATGGGCAGCCTGACCTCCCGCAAGTTCACTCTGCCCGAGCTGCCCCGGGACTACCGGGATCATGGCATCTACCTGCACGTGAGGCTGGCCGGCAGCCAACCGGAGGAGTCTTCCGGCAGCCAACCCTTCCCTACGCTGGCCCTAAGCCTGATTGCGGACGGAGTGAGAAGCTCGACCTATGTTCCGCAGGGCAGCCGACTGCAGTGGAAGACCTCCCGCATGACCATTCAGGTGGGACGAATCTGCCATTTCGAGATCCTGGATCGCAGTGCCGGCGGGCATATCGTTGTGGACAAGATCGTCTTTTCCAACTCCAAGGAACCTCCCCTCTACCTGGATGCTCCCCACCGGGACCTGCTGCAAAGGATCGTCTCGGGGAACCCATCCTCACTGGATGCCCTGGTCCGAACCTACCGCGTCCTGTTCCTGGAGGCCCTGGGCGCCCCGGCCCCGTTGGCTCCCGGCCACCGCTGGCTGCTGGCCTCTCTCAGTCCCGGCGGCCGCCTGGAAGATCTCGGCGCTCTCCTGTGGCCGGAAGAGCGGGATGCGTTGGCTCGGATGCAGGGTCAACGCCAAGTTCTGGACGAACGGGTGCCGGCCTCGCGATTCGCCATGAGCAGCCAGGACAGGGATCCACGCAATGTGCGCGTCCACCTGAGAGGGGATCACAAGAACCTGGGCCGGGAGGTTCCGCGCCGCTTCCTGCAGATCCTGGCCGGGAAGGATCAACCCCCCATTCCGGAGGGAAGCGGCCGCCTGCAGTTGGCCGACCGGCTGGTGGACCCGCGGAATCCTCTGACGGCGCGGGTCATGGTCAATCGCATCTGGAAACACCACTTCGGGGAAGGCCTGGTGCGCTCGGTGGACAATTTCGGCAAGCAGGGCGACCGGCCCAGCCATCCCGAGCTGCTGGATTTTCTGGCCCATCGCTTCATGAGGGAAGGGTGGTCGGTCAAGGCCGTCCAGCGCCTGATTCTGCTGAGCAGCACCTATCGGATGTCCGGCCGGAGGGACGCCCGGGCGATGCGGCTCGATCCCGGCAACCGGCTTCTCCATCACGTCTCCGTACGCAGGCTGGAAGCCGAGGCGGTCCGCGATTCGGTGCTGGCCGTGAGCGGCAACCTCGATCGCCAACTCTTCGGCCCCAGCGTGCCGCCCCACATCAGCCCCTACCAGGACGGCCGGGGCAAGCCCAAGTCGGGGCCGCTGAATGGGAACGGCCGGCGCAGTCTCTACGTGCAGGTCCGCCGCAACTTTCTGACGCCACTCTTCCTGGCTTTCGATTATCCCCCGCCCATATCGACCATCGGACGCAGGGGGGTCTCCACCGTTCCCTCCCAGGCTCTCATGATGCTGAACAACGAGTTCATTGCGGGAGAAGCTCAATCCTGGGCCCGGCGCATGGTCGCGGCGGAGGCCGACGCTGGCCGGCGGGCCGAGCGCATGGTGCTGGAAGCCTACGGCCGGCGCCCGGAGCCGCGTGAGTTGAAGGACCTGCTGCAGTTCGCGGCATCAGCGGAGGACCGCTACCGCAGTCTGGCCAAGAAGGAGACAAACGGGGAGAGCGTGGAACAACGAGTCTGGGCCGACCTGGGGCACGCCCTGATGAACTCGGCCGAGTTCATCTATCTGCGCTGAGGGACTGACATGCATTGGGCACATTCTTCCCCGCTTGCGATCAGCCGCCGCGAAATGCTGTGGCGGTGCGCCAACGGCTTCGGCGGCCTGGCCCTGTCCTGCCTCCTGGCCGAGCAGCAGGGCCTGGCCGCCTCGACCGCGACCTCCCCGCTGGCCCCCAGAGCCACTCACCACCCGCCCAGGGCCAAGTCGGTGATCTTTCTCTTCATGGACGGGGGGCCGTCGCAGATGGACACCTTCGACCCCAAGCCCAGGCTGCAGAAGGAGAGCGGCCAACCCATCCGGATGGAGACGCCGGCCACCGTTTTCCAGATCAGCCGGATGGTGCTGGGGTCGCCATACAGCTTCAAGCGCTACGGCCACTCGGGCGCGCCGGTCAGCGAGCTCTTTCCCCACCTGGCCACCTGCGTGGACGACATGACCTTCGTTCGGTCCATGGTGGCCGACCACTCCGAGCACACCGCCGCCAACTACTTCATGCACTCCGGGACCGGCTTTCAAGGCCGGCCCAGCCTGGGGTCCTGGGTAACCTACGGCCTGGGAAGCGAGTCGGACAACCTCCCCGGCTTCATTGTGCTGGAAAGCGAAATGATTCCTCCCGGAGGGCTCGACCTGTTCGGCAGCGGCTTTCTGCCGGCCTCCTACCAGGGAACCCTGTTCCGCAAGGGTCAGCATCCGATCGCGGATATCCGTCCGCGCGAGGCCGCCCCGGAGTTGCAGCTCGACAAGCTGGACCTCATCCGCAAGCTGAATGCCGGAGTGGTGGACCGCTTCGGCGCGGTCAGCCAACTGGAGGCCACCATCGCCAACTACGAGCTGGCCTTCCGCATGCAGTCGGCGGTCCCGGAACTGTTGGAACTGGGCGACGAATCGGAAGCGACCCGCAAGCTCTACGGACTGGATGAGCCCGAAACCGAGGAATTCGGCCGGGAGTGCCTGCTGGCCCGCCGCCTGGTGGAGCGGGGCGTCCGCTTCATCGAATGCCTCAGCCCCCAGCGGCGGATCGACCGCTGGGACCAGCACATCCGTCTGGAAGAGCGCCACCGCATCAACGCCAAGGCCACCGACAAGCCCATTGCCGGGCTGTTAAAGGACCTCAAGGCTCGCGGTCTGCTGGATGAGACCCTGGTGGTCTGGGGCGGCGAGTTCGGGAGGACGCCCACGGCCCAGACCCCGGATGACGGCGATCTCTCCCAGGTGGGGCGGGACCACAATCCCTTCGGCTTCACCATGTGGCTGGCCGGAGGCGGGGTCAAGCCCGGAACAATCTACGGAGCCACCGACGAGTACGGCTACTACGCGGTCGAGAACAAGGTGCATGTCCATGACCTCCATGCCACCATCCTCCATCTGCTGGGCCTGGACCACACCAGGCTCACCTACCGTTTTAGCGGCCGCGACATGCGCCTCACCGACGTCTACGGCAACGTGGTGCACGACATTCTGTTATAGCTGAAGGACGTTGACTTCGCCCGGGTTTCGGTCTGGTTTTCCGATATTGTGGAGGAAGGAGGCCATGTGTTCCGGAAAATTTTCCTGCGAGCTTGCATTCCGGCAATGCTCTTGGCGACGCTCTGGGCCTTGCCGGCCTGGGGACAGCTCTCCCCCAGGGCCGCCTGGGCGGCCACTGCCTTCAAGAACTACCGGGTGCAGCCGGACATCACCTATCTCACCGCCGACAACTGGCGGGCCGAGCTGGATCTGTACCAGCCGACCGGGCTGAACGAGCCGGCGCCGACGCTGGTCTACTTTCACGGAGGAGGCTGGTACACCGGCGACAAGGACGAGCCCATACTGCGGCTGCTGCCCTACCTCGAAATGGGGTGGGCGGTGGTGAACGTGGAGTACCGGCGCAGCGGGGTTTCACTGGCGCCGGCCGCGGTGGAGGACTGCCGTTGCGCCCTGCGCTGGGTTGTGGACAACGCCGGCCGGTACAACCTGGATACCGACCGCATCGTGGTTTCCGGCCATTCGGCCGGGGGGCACTTGGCTCTGACCACCGGCATGCTGACGAGTGCGGCCGGACTGGACTACCGCTGCCTTGGCGGGAAAAAAGAGCCCAAGGTGGCGGCCATCGTCAACTGGTACGGCATCACCGACGTGCTGGATCTGATCCAGGGAGACAACGTTCAGCGGTACGCGCTGCGTTGGGTGGGAGTGCGGCCGGACAGGGAGTCGCTGGCCAAAAAGGTCTCGCCGCTGACCTACGTCCGCCCGGACCTGCCTCCCATCCTGACGGTTCACGGCGAGAACGATCCGCTGGTTCCCTACCAGCAGGCGGTTCGGTTGCACCGGGCCTTGACCGAGGCCGGTGTCCCCAATCGCCTGGTGACCATACCCGAGGGACCGCACGGCCCCTTCAGTCCGGAAGAGACGTTGCGGGCCCACACCATCATCAGTGAATTTCTGGAGCGGCACGGCCTGACCCGTGTAGACCGGGCGGAGGTGGGCCGATAGGCCGGATCGGCCTGACCCGGAGCCTTCCACCTGCCGCGCTGTCTCCGGTCATGCGCCGGGTCCCGGGCTGAAAACCGAGGATCGATGAGCACTGCCACCAGCCAGCCCGGTCGCCCTCCCTACCTCCTGGGGATCGACCTGGGAACCTCCTCCTGCAAGGTGTGCGCGGTTGACACTTCCGGCCGTCACCTGGGGGCGCAAAGCGCCGGCTATCCCACCCTCACCCCGCGGGCCGGCTGGGCCGAGCAGGACCCCCAAGCCTGGGTGCCCGCGGCCATCGAGGCCACCCGCCGTCTTCTCTCGGAAAGCCCTGTCCCGCCCGACCGGGTCGGCGGCATCTGCCTTTCCAGCGCGGCCCACATTCCGGTGCTGCTGGATGCCGGCGGCAATTCCCTCAGAAACGCCATCCTTTGGTATGACCAGCGCTCCCTGAACGAGGTGGAGGAGCTGAAGTCTCAGCGGGGCGAGGAGATCTTCAGGCTGTCTCACAACAGCGTTTCTCCCACTTGGACCCTGCCCCAGTTGCTGTGGGTGCGACGGCAGGAACCGGATGTGTGGTCCAGAGTCCACCGGGTGGCCCTTTCCAAGGACACCCTGTCCCAGTGGCTCACGGGCCGCTGGACGACCGATCCCGCCACCGCCCTCTCCTCCATGCTCCTGGATGCTCAAACTGGGGGTTGGTCCGAGCCCTTGCTGGAGCCGCTGGGGCTGAGCGCCGAGGTGCTGCCCCGGGTGCTTCCTTCCACGGCCCGGGTCGGCTCGCTGGCGGCGGCTGCAGCCCGGGACCTGGGAATCCCCTCCGGGGTGCCGGTGATCAACGGGACCCTGGACAGCGCGGCCGAGACCTACGGGGCCGGGGTGGTGCGGCCCGGAGACTGCCTGCTGCGGCTGGCCACGGCGGGAGGAATTCACCTGGTGCTGAAGAAGGCTCGTCCTCACCCCGGACTCATCAGCTACCCGCATCCGGTGTCTCCGCTCTGGTACTCTCAAGCCGGCACCAACTCCTGCACCTCAGCCCTCCAGTGGGTGTTCCGGAGTGTCGGCGCCGGCCGACCGGGGACCTTCCAGGAGTGGGATCCGGATGTGGAAGCCGTTCCGCAGGGGGCCGAGGGGCTGTTCTTCCATCCCTACCTTTCGGGCGAGCGCTGCCCCTACTGGGACGGCCGGCTTCGGGCCAGCTTTACCGGAGCCACCTTCGGCCATCGTCCGGAACACTTCGTTCGGGCCGCCTACGAGGGCACGGCCTTCTCCCTGAGGGACGCGCTGGGGGTGCTGGGCGACCTGGGGGGGCCGCAGGGGAGCATCACGGTGGTGGGC
>VXMN01000351.1 GCA_009841055.1 Acidobacteriota bacterium | reverse complement strand
CTTTACTGATGCACCACCGGATCTAGACCTTCCCAAGGCCGGAGAACTGTTTGACTACCTGCGCAGAGCTCAGAACCTGACATCAAACATCGAGGTCCTGGAACAGAGAAAAGCACTCCTGGAACAGCGAACCTTTGCAGATTCCGACCGCAAAAGGAAGGAGCTGCTTCGACTTGGGATGGAGTCGCTTCGATCCTGGTTGCGAGCACCCGATTACAAATCCTTGGGAGGAGCAACCCGCAATCTCGGGGTTGCTGCCTTGCTTTTCATAGGATTGGGAACCCTAGGTGCGTTGTTTGAGCAACCTCTAAGTTGGCTAGCAGTGGCTTTTGGAATGGGCTTAGCAATTTCTTATTTTTTTTTGAGAACGAGTTTTACTTCCGCTAATGTCCGGGAGACTACCCAAAAAGACTTCCCTTCAAAGCTTGAAACGCCTTTCGACTGGACTGTCCCTTCCGTAAACGAGTCGTTACGTAAATTCGAATCTGAGTTCACAAGACTGGACGCGGCTGAACAGAGAGCACGGGACCGACAAGTAGAAGCCGCTCCCCTCGAAAGCCAGCTTGCTTCTGCGCTCAGAGACAAAGAGGGAATAGAGAATCGTCGTACGGAGTTAGCACGCCGTCTTGAGTTGAAAACTATACCCCTAGATGCTGAGTTGATCGATATCGTTCGCGCAGTCGATGAGTTGCGGAAAGCCCAAATGGCAGAGAGAGAGTGTGCCGAGCGTGTGGCCTCGCTACAAGAGCGTTACAGTAGGGACTTTGAAAAGCTCAGCCAAGAACTACTTGCGAAGGGTACTGAGAAGCCTGAAGACGCTCCGTCTGTACGTGCCGCCGTGGACACCCTTCGCGCCTGGGACCAACAACTACGAAGAGCGCAACTGAACAGGGATGTTGCAGAGAGGGATTTAGAGCGTCTGGCTCAGGAAATTTCACGTCTTGAAGGCAAGGCAGATACTGTGTTTCTCGATGCAGGAGTCAAAGCAGGAGACCGCTCTGGTCTCATGCATCGCCTGAACTCGTTGCCGCCCTACCGAAGTCTGTGCACCGAACGGAAAAGCCTAAACTGGAGTATCAACTCGGCTGAGCGTGGTCTATTGGAGGTTGGACAAGAAGCCCTGGCCTCCGCTGGCCCTGAAGAGTTGGCTGAAATCAAATCCAACCTAGTGAAGTTGGTGGACCAGCTTGAAGCCACCCAGAAAAAAATTGCAACCATTGAAGCTGATGTGCGACACACGCGGGCAGGGCACGAAATCGAGAATCTACTTGCTGAGCACGCAACGGCTCTCCACACTCTGTCCGCAAAGCGCGAGCAAGCCCTATATGCCTCGGCCTGTAAGTTTCTGATCAAGAACGTGCATGCAGAACAGAAACAAAGCCAAATGCCTGACGTACTTAATCGTGCTCGAGAACTCTTCGCAGATTTCACTCACCATCAATGGGAGCTTCGATTTGTTAGTGAAGATGACTCGACATTTCTTGCGGAGGAAGTGGCAACGCAACGAGTTCGCAACCTAGAACAACTTTCCGACGGAACGCGTGCTCAACTCTTTGTTGCCGCGCGGCTTGCCTTCGCCGAGGAGGCAGAACGGGGAACCCGTTTACCCCTCTTTCTCGATGAAGCGCTTGACCAATGCGACCCAGCTCGCTTCCACGCGATCGCACGCAGTCTCGGGAGAATCGTACATGATGACAACCGACAGATCTTCTATCTAACCTCAGACCCCTCTGAGGTTCAACGCTTCACGGCGGCGTTCAAAGATGAAGGCTGTGCACCGCCTTGTGTAATTGATCTAGCCAAAATCCGCGAGCAAGCTACTGCTATCAGAGTTGCTGATCTAAAAGTAGCACTGCCTCAGAAGGTGCCTCTCCCTGGCAATGCCACAGCTGAGCAATACGCCGAGGTTTTGGGTGTTTCTCAATTTGACCCACGCCGGTCGCATCATTCCCAGCACATTTTCCATGTCACCTGGGATGATCTAACGCTTCTTCACCGACTTGTGACAACTGGAATCCGCAGCGTGGGCCAATGGTGCTTTCTCTGGACAAGAGGAACTCGGCGATGTGCCACGATCACTGAAGGAAGCATGGTTGGGAAGCAACTGAACGATCGCATAGAGTTGCTTGAGAATTTCATTCGATTTTGGCGAGTGGGACGTGGACGACCGGTTGACCGAGGAGTTCTGGAAGAATGCGGTCTTGTGACCAAACGTTTTCTCGACGTTGTCGTGGAGATTGCAGCTAGTGTGGATGGAAATGCTGAACAGCTTCTCGACAAACTTCGGGAGCGAAGTGACGAGCGATTGTATAGATTCCGGTCCGGTGTCGTTAACCGGTTAGAGAATTTCTTCGAGGAGCAGGAATACTTAGACCCGAATACAATCCTTGAAGAAGATGAAATCGTTGCGCACGTCCAGACTACTCCTGTCACAAACCGTCTACCCGACGAGTTGGTAAGGAATTGCCTGTATCGCTGGTGGCGCCTTGCTGGCCGGAATTGAGAATTCAGGAAAACCAATAATCTTGTTGTTGTGTGGAGTACCCTTGGAACTTATGCGGGTACAGCGGGTACAGTGTGCCTATGCGATGACCAATGAAACTTAAGGAATGGATGGAAAGGGAAAAGCACAAAAAGAAAAAGGAGTGAGCTTCGTGAATGCCTTTGCCCGCTCTCGATTATTTGTCCGCATCAACTTTCATCTCCAATTGCGGGAAGACTGTCGAGTCGGCCGGGAAGGCCACTCGAAGAACAGCAAACCACAGATGGCCTTAGGAGCGAGAGTGGAAGCCTGGAGGATATACGCAACCCGATATCTCCAATCCAGGGCACGGGCAGCTTGCCGCTCTACTTGACGGTCTCGGACTCACGGTTGATACTCAGCTGACCTGTCCGCCAGTAACTGTTCGGTCAAGCCGTGGGCTCGACCTCTTGCGGGTTTGTCCTTTTTGCCGACCGAGCAAACGACGAAGCGTCCCCCTTCCATCTCCATCAGGACTGGGGGCAGAGAGTGAAGATGCGACCTGTGGTGTCGGAACGACATGGTCGGTTCGCCAGCCTTGTAGTGGGGTTTCGCGGCTGGCGAGCACCCTCGGCTGGCCTGCCCGGGGGGTCGTCTAGGCGCTGCGTTGGTGGCACAGCGGCGACACCGACGCAATGTGTTTTGATCGCTGCGGGGAGGATGACGATCGACCATTCTTCCACGGCTTAGCCGAACCGTTACGTCCGCCAACATCCTGAACCGTCCAGTGGGTTCCTTTTCAAAAAGAGGGATATAATGAGGGAACTGCAGCAGGCTTTTCCGTATTAAGTCTATTATAATTAATGGTTTATACTTAATAGATTGCAGGTCGTGCAGCAGCCTCCCGTCCTGATTATCCTGTGCATCCATGTTCAATAGGTAAAAAACCGGTTTGACGCGGCATGGCCCTTATTCGCGAAAGATCATGGGGTTTCGTAGTGTCACTCTCGAATGATCCGCCCGACAACAGGGGCGCCACTCATTTGAAACAAACAAAAGCTGCCCACTCTCCACTCTTCACTCTCCACTCTTCACAACGGGCTCAGGTCCTGCCCACCACCGGTTGGCCACGACTACTCCTGCCAGGACGACGGCGGCTCCAAGGTTCAGGCCAGGGCCGAGGTTGTATCCCTGAACCTGAATTTCAGGCGACAGCAGGCAGGCGGCAGCGGCGAACAGGATCAATCGGTGATCCAGCCGCAGGGGCCGCCTGAGATAGCCGGCGATAGCGGCCGCCAGTGCGAAGATCCCCAGAATGGCCGTGCCCACTTCCAGTCCCAGCCCCCAAAGGTTGCCGAACTGTGTCAGATCCAGGGAGGCGTTGGAGGTGATTCGATCGCTGAGGCGGGTGCTGGTATCACGCGGGACCAGCAGCAGCAACTCGGGCCGGTAGACGAACATGAAGGGCAAGGTGAAGCCGACCAGGGCGAAGCGGAACGAAGCCAGGGCCGTCTTCATGATCCTGGCCCTGGCGATGGAGGCGCTGGCATAGGCGGCCAGCGCCACCGGTGGGGTCACCATCGACATCATTCCGAAATAGAAGATGAACAGATGGGCCGCCAGGGGCTGCACGCCCATCTGTTCCAGCAGCGATCCCATCAGGGTGGCCATCAGCAGGTAGCAGACCACCGAAGGCACCCCCATGCCCAGGATGATGGAACAGATCATGATTCCCACCAGGGCCAGCAGCAGGCTCGATTCCACCACTCCCTTGATCACATTGCTGAAGTCGGTGGCGACTCCGGTGGACTGGACGACACCTATGATGATTCCCACACAGGCACTGGCTGCGATCAGGGCCACTCCGTTCCTGGCCGCCTTGACTAGGGCTTCCAGAACGGAAGGCCTCAACCTGGGGTGCAGCAGGGCAAACAGAAGCAGTCCGAACATGCCCACCAGGCAGGAGTTGATGAGCGACTCGGCATAGAGTCGCAGCTTGGGCACGGCCGGGGGCTGGGCAAGAACCGCCTGGTGCAGGACCACCACCAGGGCGAAGGCGGAAAGCGCCCACCGGCGGGGGGGCGCGCTCAAACCGAGCCCGGGGCCGGCCATGCTCAGCAGCAGAATCACCACCAGGGACCCGCTCACCGCCTTGAAGGGGGTGAAGCCCATCAGCAGGAAGAGGATCAACGTCCCCAGGGCCGAAAAGAAGACCAGTCCCTGAAACCGCGAGACCGGGCGCGCCGGTCCCCGGTCGGCCGCGACCGCTCCGGCCCGGCGGGCGTAGAAATGCACGATCAGGAAAATGGACAAGTAGTAGAGGATGGCGGGAATCAGGGCCGCCTTGGCTACCTGCAGGAAGGTCACCTGGGGCTGCACCAGTTCCAGCATCATGTAGGCGCCGGCCCCCATGACGGGAGGCACCAGGGCGCCCCCCGAGGCCGCCGCGGCCGTGATGCCTCCGGCCACGTGCCTTTCGAACCCGGCGTGACGCATCATGGGGATGGTAAAGGTGCCGGTGGTCACCGCGTTGGCGACGGCGCTGCCCGAGAGGGACCCCATCAGCCCGCTGCCCAGCACAGCCACCTTGGCCGGTCCGCCGGGCGTGCCGCCAAACACCTTTTGAGCGAAGTCGATAATGAACCGGGTTGCGCCCGACATCTCCAGAAAGGCTCCGAAGATGACGAACAGGAAAACATACTTGAACATGACGCCGGCGGCCGGGCCGAACACGCCCAAAGACTGCGAGAAAGTCGTGCTCACCAGGTAGGCCGCATCCTGGCCGGCATGCGGCAGCAGCCATCCCGGCAGATCGGGCAGGAGGTCGTGGTGAGCCAGGTGCCCGTAGTAGCTGTGTGCCAGAAAGAGCAGCGCCAGAGCCGGAACCACCCAGCCGATGGAGCGGCGCGTCGCTTCCAACACCAGCAACAAGCCGACCGCACCCAGGACAAAGTCGGCGGGTCCTTCGATACCGGCGCGGTTCCCCAGAGATTTGCCGTAAGGCCAGAGATCCGGGAACCACCCATGAAAAATCGGTTCCGTCATCAGCACCACGTAACCGCAAGCCGCAAGGCTGGCGACGGCCAGGGCCAGGTCGGACAGACGCGCGACCCGGCAGTCCCGCCAGCGTTCACGGGCCGGGGTGCTGAGAAAGCAAAGCACCAGCCCCAGCATGACAAACAAGGCCAGCTGGGACTGCGGCCGCAGTCGGGGAAAGTTCACCTCGGCCAGAGTGTAGAGGCACAGGATCACACTCAGGATGGGAATCAGCCGCTTGCTGACGGGCTCGAACATGAACCAACCTTTCTTGCCTGACACTCCCCTGTTTCGGCCCGTATGAGCCGCCTCAACGTAGGGGACGGCGGCGCAACTAGGTGAAAAGTGATCAGTGTCCAGTGGTTAGTGGATAGTTATTTAATGGACACGTTCAGCAACTGAAACAAATCTGTTTCACTCTCGTATGTTCCGCTGTATGTTCCGCCCGCCAGGGTGGAGGCACGGATAACCACTAACCACTGATCACTATTCACCTGGTTCGGCCGGGATCCGGTTGCCGGGGTTGGGCCGGAAGCCGATCTCCGGGTGACCCTCATAGAACTCGACGGCTCCGGGATGAAACGGGATCCCGGTATAGAGGACGGCGCCCTGTATGAGTCGTTTCTGTCCGCCGGGAAGCGGGACCGACCTGAGTTGGAGAAATCCCAGGGCCGGATGCCTGCGGGCCAGTTCCTCCCGCTGCTCCCACAAGACTTCCAAAAGGTTTCGAATCAACTGCTTGTCAGTGTTCTTATGAGTCACTACTTGCATCGAACCCACGTTCAGCCAACCGAAGCGGGCTCCGGCAAGGGCGTTGCGTAGCGCGTCAAGCTCCATCGTTTCCGCTCCCGGCACCCGCAGTCCCTCGTCCCCCATGAAGACCAGGGCTTCCGCTCGGCTCATTTGAGCGATACGGTCCTCCAGCTCATAGTGCAGTATTTTCGGATACCTGGACTTGACCAGGGCGTGCGGAATGGGCTTGAAAAAGGCATAGTCCCGGACCAACCGCCCCCGGACCCCGGGGTCGAAGGGGATCACGTAGACCTCGAAGGATCCGGAAGCCTGGATGATCGACTGGGCAGGCAGGGCCCCTCCCAGAAAGGCCGCATCGGCGGCCCCGTCGCCGAGCATTTCGACCGCCACGCCCTGAGGCGCATAGATGGCGCTGAAGGAGCCTGCCGCCACCCCGTGGGCTTCCAGGATGGGCATCACAAACATTTCAAAGCCCGCCCCGGCCGGCCCGATCACCACCCGCCGCCCCTTCAGATCAGTTATGGCGCGGATACCCGAATCCCGCTTGGTGACAAACATGGCCACCAGGGGAGCCAGCGTGCAAACGGCACGCACGTCGTATCTGCCTTCCGATTTCCAGTTGGACCCGCCCTGGCTGGCGAAGAAGCTGATGGCCGAGTTGCTCATCCCCAGCTCGAACTGGCCGCTGGCCAGACGCCGGATATTCTCCTGGCTGCCCTTGCTACCCTTGATCTGAACCTTCCAGTTGTGGGAACCTCGGTGGAGGTTCAGCACCTCGGCAATGGCCCCGCCCACTACCGGAAAGGTGCCCCCCACCGGAGCCGTCCCGAAGCTTAGGAAACGGTGCCGCTCCCCCTTTTGGCAGGCTACGGCCCCCAGGGCCAAAACCACCAGCAAACTGCCCGACAGCCAGCGTTTGGACTCTTGCCTCAGGAAGACTTTCTCAACTTGCTTCCCCGCCTGCAACAATGAAACCGGCACCAGGGCGACCACTGTGAATAGCTCACTGAACTTCCTGAACATTGTTCCCCTTCTTCACTCCACAACCAGCCAATACACCACGACCACAAGCACAATTGCCACCACCACGACAATTGAAAGTACCCACCCAATGAGGGAAGTGGTGCGGTTTCGGGAAGCCATTTCCAAAAGGGCTTCTTCCGCCACGTCTTCCACCAGGTCATCGGCATCAAGGGGCATGATTCGCCTCCATTGTCTTTCGAGGGCAATTCCCGCAAATCAGTACCGGGTCAGGTCTCGAGTGGCAATCACGGAATTCTTTCCGCTCCCGGGCATTCTGCATGACATTATCATATGTTGAGAGTCGAGAAACGCTCGCCCGACCGGTTGGACGCAGCGATTTGGAAACGTTTAAGCAATTGAGAGGATGAATTACCGGAGGGTTCTGTAATGACTTTGCATCGAGGCGTTGGATTCCTGGTGGTGTTTCTGGTGCTGAGCACCTGTCTGCAGGGATCGGATCAGGAAGAGTTTCTGACAATCCGGTGGAGCGAGTTGAAGAAATTGATCGGTGGCAGGACAGTTACAATTCAAATCGCCGAAGACGCACGGTTAGAGGGACAAATCAGAAGCGCCAATGCTGCTTCGCTAGTCTTCAAGGTCAGGAACAGCAGCAAGCCGAAGGCTTACCCCAAGGGCGAGATTCAGATCCCGATCGAAACCATCTCTCGAATCGAGGTTCGAGGGCTCAAGGAGAACAAAGGGGTACGGGTTGCCGCGACCGTGGGAACGTTCATCGGAACCATGATGGGAAGCATGGTTGCAATCGCCGGAACCGAAGCCGGTGAACCCGGTGACAAGTATTACGGCAGCTACGCCGCGAGTATCGCCATCGCCACGGGAGTCTCCATATTGGTGAACCGAGCCCTTCGTCCCAAGGACGTCACCTTCATCAAGATCCTGCCCGATTCACCGGGTGCAAGGATGCCGAAACCCTCCAAAAAGGAGGAAAGTTTCGACACGACTCCTTCGAAAGGAGTGCCGGCCACTCCGCTGTTTGAGGAATCAAGTCCGGAACGACTCCACCGCCAAGCCCGGCGAGCTCTGATGCGGCAAGGTCTGCGTCTTGATCTGCCAAGACTGCCCGTTCGCGGCGTACAGACAAGTATGGGGCAACCAGGGAATGCTGTTGAATAGTTGGAATAAAAGGAGTGGTCTGGCCGATGGGGGAGCTATGCGCTATCTCCGCCCGACTCTTTACTGAAATCTGGTCTGAGCAAGGTTGTTCCAGTAGTTCAACAACGTCCCCTGTCTTCGCGGTGTCTCAAAGCCCGAGTTCCGAATGGGACCCAAGGCGAACAAGTCTAAGTTTGTCTGTGGCCTGTTTCTGGTAGATCAGTACCAGGTCAGGTTTCAGGTGGCAATCACGGAATTCTTTCCACTCGCCGCTCAGTGCATGGTCGTGATATCGAGATTCCAGCGGCTGGTCATTTGCCGACCCGACCAGGAGGGGAACCAGAACAGCGTCCAGCGACGTCCGGTGTCGGCCCTTCAACTCACGCCTGTAGTCGCGTTTGAACTGACTGGTCCGCTCAATCCTTCGCATTCAGATCGCCCATGAGGGCATCCACACTGTCGAATTGAGACAGGCCGCCCCTGCGGGCTTCCTTCATTGCCTCGATGGTGACAGTGTTTGGAGTCAGCGGCGCAAACGGCAGTGCCTTTTCCCGCGCAATCCTGGTCAGCAACAACCGTACGGCATCGGACACGGTCAGGCCCATTGCAGCCAGCACCGCAGCTGCCTCCTCCTTGATGGCTCCGTCGATGCGCGCTTGAACGAGTTGATTGGCTGGCATAGTCGATTCTCCCTGGTTTCCTGCATGACAATATCATACACCCCGCCTCCTGAGAGGCTCCAGTAAGAATTGGCCAGGCTCCTTCACGGAGGCGCCTTGCGGTATTCTGAGACGGCAACTATCCTTGCAGCTTGCAAGGGAGAATCTGTGAGCGGCCTTCTCAACATCGCTATTTCTCTTTCTCTTGCCACGACCGGATCGGACGCGCCTTCCGATCGGCTGCACCAGGCCGTCTCCGCGGGAGATGTAGCATCGGTGCGTCGCGAGCTGGGCAATGGCGCCGATCCCAACCAAAAGAATCCGGACCGCCTCACCCCCCTGCATGTCGCCGCCCGCCGGGGCCACCTCGAAATCGCCGGACTGCTGCTGAAGAAGGGGGCTGACCCCAACCGGAGGCAGGATGGGACGGCCCTCACGCCACTTCACCTTGCCGTGGAGCACCAGCACGAGGAGGTCACCAGGCTGCTTCTGGAGGAGGGCGCCAATCCCAACCTGGTGGCCCGCTCTGGGAAAGGTAGAACCCTGGTGCCGTTGCAGTCGGCCGCCCGGAGCGGCGACGGTGAAATCGCCCGGTTGTTGTTGAGGTACGGCGCCCGTCTGGGTGGCCGCTGCTCGGGCTGCGGTTCTCAACTGCTCCATTTGGCGGCACGGACCGGGCATGCCGGCCTGGCCCGGTTGCTGCTGGCCCAGGGGATCGATCCAACCACTCCGCAAGACGGGCTGCGTCCGGCGCAGGTCGCCACTCGGCACGGGCATCAGGAACTGGCCCGGCTGTTGGGGGGAAACGAGCCGGAACTTCAGGCGGTCAGTGTGGAGGGCACCGAAGGCCAGAGAGCGCTGAAGCAAGCCCGCGCTAACGTTTACGGATCGCAGAGCTCACAAGAGGTGTTGGATCGCGCCAGGAAATGGGCCTTGAGCTTTACCGCGAACCTCCCCGATTTCATCTGCACCCAGATCACAAAACGGTCCGACAACCAGGGTAAGGAAGATACGGCGCTGAAGAAACGCCACGACATCGTCACCAAGGTTCAGTTCGTCGACGGGGCGGAATCCTATATGACTCTCACAGTGGACGGGAAACCGTCCCAACAACACGTTCGGGAAATCAGCGGCATGGGAGAGTTCGGCAGTACGTTGCAGGCCCTCTTCCAGCCGGGTTCGCCCGCGCGGTTTTTCCACGAGGGAGACAGCCTGGTCGACGGGCAGCCGGCGGTTGTCTATGCCGTCACCCACCCGTCCGGCTACCAGTTGTACACGGGCGTCCTGCACGACGGCACCCTGCAGCATTTCGTCCGGGTCGGCTACGAGGGACAAATCCATGTTGCCAAGGATTCGTCGGCGGTGCTGCGGATCGTAGGCGAGCGAATCTTTGGCGTCCCGGCCGATTTTCCGGTCCGGCAGGCACGCTTTCGGATCGATTACGGCCCCGTGGACATCGAAGGCCACACCTACTGGCTGCCTCTCAGCTCGCGGGACGTTATGGTGGGAAGACGCGGCTGGATCAACCAGAACGAAAACAAGTGGATGAACTATCGCCGGTTCGCCACAAAAACCACTCTGGACTTCGGCAAGTGAGCCGGCAAACCCGGACGCCGAGCTTCTCCTCCCCCATGGACTCGGCCCTGCCCCGTTTCCAGCCGGATGCTACAATGAGTGGCTTGCGTATGCGGGCGAGACGCCCGCGCTCCCGGGTGGACCCGTCGCCGATCGAAATTGAAAAATAGGATTCCATTCCTCCTGGCCCTTGTCGTCCTGGTCTTCTATGGCCTCCATCAGGATTTCTGGTTCTGGCGCCAGGCCGATCCGCTGATCCTGGGATTTATTCCCATCGGCTTCTTTTACCATGCGCTCTATTCCGTAGCCGTGGCCGGCCTCATGTGGCTTCTGGTGCGGTACTGTTGGCCAGGGCACCTGGAGGAAGCCTCCGATGGCACCGCGCCCACTCCCTCCACCCGTTCCGAGAAACCGACCCCATCATGATCCCCACCCTGGTAGTGCTGGTCTATCTGGCTCTGGTTCTTTACATCGGAATTTTTGCCTTTCGCCGTGCAGCCTCCAGGCACGCGGCTGAAGACTATTTTCTGGCCGGCCGTTCCCTGGGGTCCTTCGTCTTTCTCTTCTCGCTGTTCGGGACCAACATGACCGCCTTCACCATCCTGGGGGCCTCGGGGCACGCCTTCAACAACGGGATCGTCACCTACGGCCTGATGGGCTCCTCCTCGGCGCTCATCATTCCCCTGACCCTCCTGCTGATCGGCACCCGCACCTGGGCGCTGGGCAAGCAACACGGCTTCATGACCCCTGTCCAGATGTTTCGGGACCGTTGGGAGTGCAGCCACATCGGAACGGTCATCTTTGCCCTGCAAGCCCTCTTCCTGGTCCCCTACATCATCATCGCCGTCAAGGGAGGCGGGACCATCCTGCAATCGATCAGCAGCGGCTGGGTCCCCTACTGGATGGGCGGCAGCCTGGTGGCGCTGGTGGTGATGAGCTACGTCTTCTTTGGCGGCATGCGCGGCACCGCCTGGGTGAACACCCTTCAGACCACGCTGTTCCTGAGTTTCGGCGTGGCTGCGCTTCTGGTGATCGGCGCCGGAATGGGGGGCTTCAGCGCAGCCATGGAGAGAATCGCCCAATCCCCTGCCCTGGCGCCCCTGCTCACCCGGGAAAACGTCTCACCGCTCTATTACCTCAGCTACACCTTCATCCCCCTGTCCGCCATCTGCTTTCCCCACATCGGCATCTTCTGCCTTACCGCCCGCCGCATGGCCCAGTTCCGCAAGACGGTGATCCTCTATCCGATCTGTATCCTGGCCATCTGGCTTCCCTGCGTCTTCCTGGGGGTGGCGGCCAACGGCGCCGAAGACTTTCCCCGAATCCAGGAAAAGCAGGCCGCCCGTCAGACGCTGGCGACATCCGGAACCGAACTGACTCCTGAACGGGAAGGTGACCTCCGCCGCCGGATGGCTGCCGATGACGTCATCCCGCTGCTGCTGGACCGCTACGCTCCCCTGTGGCTGGCCGGCATCCTGGGCGCGGGAATCCTGGCGGCCGTGATGGCCAGCGACTCCCAGATCCTGGCGCTCTCGACCATGTTCACCGAGGACATCTTCGCCTTCTATGGAGGCAAGAAGCGCTTCGGGGACCGGGCCCAGGTTCAAACCGGCCGCCTGTTCGTGGCGCTGATCACGTCGGTCGCCTTCGTCATCGCCCTGAAGTCTCCGGCCACCATATTCCTGGTGGCCATACAGTACTCCTTTACCGGCTACGCCGCTCTCCTTCCCCTGCTGGTGGCAGCCCTCTTCTGGAAGCGCAGCACCCGCTGGGGGGCCCTGGCCACCACCCTGTGGGCCGGTGGCTCGGTCGGCGCCATTGCCCTGCTGCAGGCGCTGGTTCCCGCGCCCTCGGGAGCGCCGACCGCGATCCTGTCCTGGGGAGGGCTCGACCTGATCTCGAGGACGGCCGGCGGGACCATCATTCTGGGCTTCCTGCCCGTGGTCCCCATCGTCCTGGTCTCGGGCTTGCTGATGGTGGTGGTCTCCTGGCTGACGGCTCGACCCGGCGCCGCTACCATCGAGCGCTACTTCCCGTCCAAAGCCGACAGTTCATAGTCTCAATGCCTGCGCTACGTCGCCCGTCGCGCATACTCCTGTCGCCGCGTTCGCGGCTCAACTCCCATACCCGACATTTCCCGATCGCGTTGCCCGGGGCATATTCCAAATAGAAAAGCATGTTTCCTCTTGCAGTATTGTGAGTTTGGGGGGAGCTGCGAATGCTGCGGTTGACGTGGGTAGGCCACAGAAACGCTTACTACGGGCCATCCTTATAGAGATGCGTAGCAGCGGCTCAGGGTAGCCCCGGGTGTCAACCCGGGGTCGTATCGGTTCTGCGTCAACCCAGCCGCGAACGCGGCGAATTGCAAGCACCCGTCCCGGAACGCACTACCTCTCCAAAACGACGTTTGTCTGATATCAAACCCAAGTTGCACGCACGGAAAGGGGATCTTGTCTGCCCATTGCGTTTAGCAGCGGCCAGGCCAAAACCTACCAGGCCGTCAGCGCCTCTTCGAAGATCCGGGTCAGATCCTCTCGGGAGGCGGGTCGGGGGGAGAGCTTGGTGACTCGGTGTTGGGGGAGGGTGCCTTCCACCAGGCCGGGGATATCCTGAGAGGTGTAGCCGAGTCCGCGCAAGCCGTTGGGGAGCTTCAGCCGCTGCATGAAGGCGACAATCCGGTCGGACAGGATATTGCCGGCGTCGGCCGGTGACTTGCCGGAGGTATCGGCGCCCAGAATAGCGGCAGCTTCCAGGTGCCTTTCCGGGCAGGCCGGGGCGGTGAAGCGAAATACCGCCGGAGCGTTGAGAATCACCGAGATCCCGTGGGGCACCATGGGGTGGTCCACCGAATACCCGGGGGTGCGATAGTCCCGGACCAGCCCCGACACCGGATAGGACATGCCGTGGGGCAGGTGGACGCCGGCATTGCCGAATCCCACGCCCGCGTAGGATGCCGCCAGCAGCATCTGGGCCCGCGCTTCGTCGTCGCCGGGGTCTTCCGCCGCCCGGGGCAGGTATTCCGCCACGATCCTCAGGGCTTCCAGCGACCAGACGTCGCTGATGGGGTTGGACCCCTGGTAGGCCGGCCTCAACACCGGGCGGTCGGGATAGGGCCGCTGGGCAAAGGGAATGGCTGTAAAGGATTCCAGGGCGTGGCTGAGCACATCCAGGCCGGTCGAGGCTCCCACCTGGGACGGCATGGTGCGGGTGTTTTCCGGGTCCAGCAGGCCCAGCGTCGGCTTGAGCCGGCGGTGGGCGATGCCGGTCTTGGCCCGCATGCCGCTCAGATCGAAGATGGCCACCCCGGTGGTCTCGCTGCCGGTGCCGGCGGTGGTGGGAATGGCTACCAGCGGCTTGAGGTCGCCCGGCACCGGAAGCCCCTTGCCGATAGGCGCGTTCACGTAGTCGAGAAAGTCCGCGGGGAAGGTGGAATAGAGATTGGCCGCCTTGGCCGTGTCAATGGTGGATCCTCCGCCGATGGCCACAAAGCCGTCGTAGCGATCGCTCCGGGCCGCGGCGATGGCTTCCTGGATGGATCGATCGGTGGGTTCCACCCGGACCCGGTCGAACACGGAGAAGGCGATGCCCTCGTCCTCCATCGCCTGCAGCGCTACCGTCACCGGGGGCAGTTCCTTCAGACCCGGGTCGATGACCACCAGCACCCGGCCAAGCTTCATGTCCGTCAGATCCTTCCCCACTTCCCGGGTCACCCCGGGGCCGAAGCGGATGTTGGAGGTGGCCATCTGAAAACCGATCTCCCGGCCCATGTCTGTCTCCTACTTACCCGAAACAAAAGAAAAAAGAGTTATCCACGAAGGCACACGAAGAAAAACTGAAAGGAATCTCTCCCTATTCGTGTTCATTCGTGTCCATTTGTGGTTCATCATTTAAGAGTGATTCAGTAGATTCTTCCTCGAATGATCTGTCCGGTAGGGCGGCGGCGGTACTCATCCGAAGCAAAAAAGCTGGCCGTCCTGAGATCCGATGACGATCTTTCCAGCGGCCACCGCCGGCGAAGCCGAGAGGGGAGCCCCGGCGTTGAACTCCCAGACCTTCTTGCCGTCTTTGAGGTCCAGGACGTAGAAGCGTCCGTCGTTGGATCCCACGTAGATCCTGTCCCCCACCGCGACCGGGGAGGAGTCGACCCGTGCCCTGGTGGCAAAGGTCCAGAGAGATTCGCCGGTGGCGGCCTCGAGGCAGTGCACCTTGCGATCGCGGCCTCCCAGAACCACCCGGCCCCCAACCACGGCCGCCGAGGAATAGAAGGGGAACTGGGACTCCTTGGACTCATATCGCCACAGCACCTTCTGCTCCGTCATGCTGACACTCACCACCTGGTTGCTGAAAGTTCCGAAGTAGGCGGCATCTCCGGCCAGGGCCGGGGAGGCGCCGGTATAGGCAATGGAGGGTACCTGGTACATTTCACGGCCGTCCTTGACCCGGATGGCGCGAAAGATTTCGTCACAGCCGGAGATATAGGCCATCCCGTCAGCCACGCTGGGGGTGGAATGGACGTACCCTTCCGTCATCACCTTCCACAGGAGTAACCCCGTGTCGGCCTCCAGGGCGTAGAGATGGCTGTCGTAGGAGCCGACCAGGACCCGGTTGCCCACCAGTACCGGGGATGACTTGATCTCTCCCTCGGTGGCGAAGGTCCAGACGGCCTTGCCGGTTCGGACATCGACCGCGTGCAGCACTCCATCCAGATCTCCGATGTATACCAGCCCCTGCCCCACGCAGGGAGAGGACTCCCCGATCCCGAATTCGGCGGCCCGATAGCGCCACAGTTCTTCGCCGCTGCTCAGGCTCACCGCCAGCAGGTCGCCCGACTGCGAGCCGACGTAGACCACGTCGTCCACGATGGCCGCCGAAGACTCGATCGACTCGCCCACCTCCAGCGTCCAGAGCAGCTTGAGTGAATCGGGAAGGTTCGTTTCAGAGATTCCCGTCAAGGCCGGATTCCCACGAAACTGGCTCCAGGCGCCGCCCTCCGTTGAAGGTGCGCTTCCGGTTCCATCAACTCCGCCGGGAGACAGACCGAGCCAGAGAATCAGGGCCAATACCGGCAGCCCCGCCAGGACAACCGCACTCGAGCCTTGCCCCTCCCCCGAACCGAATCGCCGGCGCTGTTTCAGAAGGCCCATTGGTACACCTCCAAGGCTCCCTTCCGGTCCAGCGGCCGGGGATTGAAGCGTCCGGTCCACTGCAGGCTGGCTGCTTCCGCCAGTCGCCCCAGATCCTCCCTGGACACCCCCACGGCGCTGAGTCCGGACGGCATCCCGCCGCAGGCAGCCATTTCTTCCAGGCGAGTCGCCAGCGCCAGCGGGTCGTCGCCCTTGTACCCGTTTGCCCCGGCCAGATGCATCAGTTCCCGGTACCTGGACCCCACCACCGATGCGTTCCAGCGCACCACCTGGGGGAGCAGCATGGCGATGGCAACCCCGTGAGTGACCCCGTGCCGGCTCGTCAGCGGGTTGGCGCAGGCGTGGCTGGCGCCCAACATGGAATACTCGATGGCCAGCCCGGCGAAGTAGGCCCCCAGCAGCATGGCCCCCCTGGCTTCCAGGTCCTCCGGGACTGTCAGCACTCTCTCGTAGTTCCCTTCGAGCAATCTCCAGGCCTCCCTGGAATAGCACTCGGAGACGGCGTTGCGCTTGGTTGTGACGAAGCTCTCCACCGCGTGGGAGATGGCATCGTATCCTGCCGTGGCCGTCACCCGGGCCGGTTGGGAGAGCGTCAGCGCCGGATCCAGCAGGACCGCCCTAAAGGCGGCCTTGGGATCTCCGCAAGCCATCTTCTCATGGGAATGCGGATCGGAAATGAGCGCGTAGCTCTGGGCTTCGCTCCCGGTGCCGGCGGTGGTGGGGATGCCGATCATGGGCAGCATGTCCCGGGTGGCCTTGCCGTATCCCCGGTAGTCCTGCATGCGACCGCCGTTGGTGAGCAGGAAGTTGATGCCCTTGGCGCAATCCAGAGAGCTGCCTCCCCCCAGTCCGATGATGGAGTCCGGCCTCCGTTCGGCCGCGAACTGCCGCCCCCGTTCGACCATGTCCGCATTGGGGTTGACGTCGAAGTCGTGAAAGGGCGCCGCCTCCACCCCTGCCGCCTTGAGAGAGTCCAGGGCTTCGTCCACGTGGCCCGAGGCCTGCAAGCCATGGTCCGCCACCAGCAGCGACCGCTTGAACCCCAGTTCTACCGAGATTTCACCCAGCCGTCCGATCGTATTCAGACCGAAGATGACCCGGGCTGCCGATTGAAATTCAAAAGGAGATAAATCCATGAAGCCGGAACGTTGGGGATTCCCTTCGGGGAAGGCGTCGGTGGAACGAAACCCGGCCGGAGCCGTTGCCTAATTATGCGTTCTGGAGCCCGGCAAGTAAAGTCTGCAGAGTCCTCAATACCCTGCCGCCTGGCCGTCTTTCCGCGACTCGGAGGCGCCTCGATAAACCCGCCCTGCCGGATCGAACCCGATCGCCTGGTAGCCCCCGAAGGGACCCGCGTTGCGGGTGACCCGGTGACCCCGTCGAACCAGCCCCTCCATCGACTCTTCGGAATAGCCCCTCTCCAGCTCTACGACGCCTCCATCGGTCATGCGGTCTCCGGTCGGCGAGGAAGATCCTTCGTGGTTGATGCGCGGGGCGTCCCCGGCTTCCTGCAGGTTCATGCCGAACTCGATCAGGTTCAGAAGCACTTGAACGTGGCCCAGGGCCTGGAAGTCACCCCCCATCACGCCGAAGCTCAGGAATGCCTCGCCGTTTCGGGTGACGAACCCGGGAATGATGGTGTGGAAGGGCCGCTTATGGGGTGCGTAGCCGTTGAAGTGCCCCTCCTCCAGGGTGAACAGCTCGCCCCGGTTCTGCAGCATGAATCCCAACCCCTCGGGAGTCATTCCCGATCCCATGCCCATGAAGTTGCTCTGAATGAAGGACACCATGTTCCCTGCCGAATCGGCCGTCGTCAGGTAAACGGTGTCTCCGGCGCCGAGGGCCGGGTTGCCCGCATCGAAGTTTTTCCCCGCCTGCCGGGAGTCCAGCAGCTTGCGGCGCCGGCCCGCATAGGACTTGGAAATCAACTGGCGGACCGGAATCCGGTTGAAGGCGGGATCGGCATAAAATCGGGCGCGATCTTCGAAAACCAGCTTCTTGGCCTCCACGAAATGGTGGATGTGGTCGGTGGAGCCGAAGCCCATGGAGGCGATGTCGCAGGCCTCCAGCAGATTCAGCATCTGCAGCACGGCGATGCCTTGCCCATTGGGAGGGAGCTGCCAGACGCGGTATCCCCGGTAATCGGTGGACACCGGCTCCACCCAATCCGAGCGATGGTCGGCCAGATCCCTGGCGCTCAGAAATCCCCCCAATTTCTTGAAATACGCCTCGATTCTCCGGGGGATTTCTCCCTGGTAGAAGGCTTCCCTGCCCGATCGTGCAATCGTTTCCAGGGTTGCCGCCAGGTGGGGATTGGCGAAGACCTCTCCCGTCCGGGGAGCCCGGCCCTTCAGGGTGAAGGTCTCCAGGAAACCGGGCCACTCCCGGTGGATCTCCACCCCTTGCTCCCAGTCCCTGGCAATCACCTCCGAGACCGGAAATCCCCGGCGAGCGTATTCGATGGCCGGGGCCAGCAACTGCTCCACGGGCAGTCTCCCGAAGCGGCCGTGAAGCGTGTACCAGCCGTCCACGCATCCCGGCACCGAGACCGAGAGCGGTCCCCGGGAGGGCAGCCGGCTCAGGCCTCTCCGCTTCAGTTCCGCCAGTTCCAGGGAACGGGGCGAGCGGCCGCTCCCGTTAAGACCGGAAAGGCTCCTGCTATCGGCATCCCAGACCAGGGCAAAGAGGTCTCCGCCGATCCCGCAAGAGACCGGCTCCACCAACCCCAGCATGGCATTGGCCGCAATGGCGGCGTCTACGGCGGTTCCCCCTTTCCTGAGAACATCCACAGCCACCTGGGTGGCCAACGGCTGGCTGGTGGCAGCCATACCGTTGCGGGCCAGCACCTCGGACCGGGTAGCCCACCTCCTGCCTGCCACCGCGACCTGCTGACCTCCAAAGAGAGAAACGCCGGTTCCGGTATCCATGGTCACCTCGGATCCTGGCTCGTATGCAAAAAGTGAGTGCTATCCGCAAAGGCGAAAAAACGTAATCCACCAAGGGCACCAAGCGTGACGGATCTGCCACATCGGCAGGGCTGCAGCCAGCAACCCAGCGTCCGCCCCCTTGAGGGGCAAGAGTGATGGGAGCAGGTCCACCCGGGAGCGCGGGCGTCCCGCCCGCATGCACTGCCGTTGCGTGCCGCTCAGTTTCCCTGCGATGGCGCACCCGGCTACCCTGACGGCGAGAACCGTACGGACTCGGCCCAAGCAGAGTCCTGGAGCCGTTGCCGGTCGACCCGGCTGGAGAAGATGGCCCAGACTGTGCCAGGACGTGTGCGGGCGGGACGCCCGCGCTCCCGGGGGGGCTTCATCCC
>VXMN01000048.1 GCA_009841055.1 Acidobacteriota bacterium | reverse complement strand
GGACCTGGGAGAGGTCCCGGGGATCGCGGTGGACTCGCGGGACCGCGTCTACGCATTCTGCCGCGCCGAGAATCCAGTGGTCATCTTCGACCGGGACGGCAGCTATCTGGACTCCTGGGGGAAGGGACTCTTCGTGAGGCCCCACATGATTTTTATCGGTCCCGACGACTCCGTTTACTGCGTGGACGACAACGGGCACCGGGTTCACAAGTTCACGACGGAGGGTGCGCTGCTGATGACGCTGGCCCCCACCGACGGCGTGGCCGACACCGGCTACAACGGCACCGACGTCCAGACCATCCTTCGTTCGGGTCCCCCGTTCAACACCCCCACCGACGTGGCCCTGGCTCCCGACGGAAACCTGTTCGTCTCCGACGGATACGGCAATGCCCGGGTTCACAAGTTCAGCCCCGACGGCCAACTGCTGATCTCCTGGGGAGACCCCGGAGACGGACCCTCGCAGTTCAGACAGCCTCACGGTGTCTACGTGGATCCGGAGGGAAAGGTCTACGTGGCCGACCGCCAGAATACACGTATCCAGATCTTCTCGCCCGAGGGAGAATTCCTGGACCAGTGGACCGAAGTGTGGTGGCCCAACGATCTGTGCCAGGATCGCGAGCAGAACTTCTGCGTGGCCGAGATCGGCGGCATCTTCATGTATGGCCGCGAGGCCCGGATGGACAAGCCCGCCGCACGAATGACCGTCAGGGCAGCCGACGGAAGCATCCTGGCCGAGTGGTGCGAGGAGGATCCCTACGGCACGGGACGATTTTTCTCTCCCCATTCGGTGGCGGTGGACTCCCACGGGGACATCTACGTGGGCCAGGTCACCTTTTCCTACACCAAGCGCCAGGCCCCGCCCGGCTCCAAGGTGCTGCGCAAATACGTGAGGCAGTGACCACCTACACCCTTGACTCCCATGCGACCATCAGGGAGCTTGAGGCCGCCGGCATGGACTCCAGGCAGGCCGAGGCGGTAGTTGCCGCCCTCAGCCGCTCGGATGTCGAGCTTGCCACCAAGGCCGACCACATAGAGATTACTGACCTCAAGTCCGAATTCTTTCGGGCTTTGTGGATTCAGGGAGCTGGGCTGGTCGGCATCCAGTTGGCCATCGCCGGATTGCTCTTTGCCGCTATCCGGTTCCTGGACTGACCGTCGAATCCAGTAATATCCCATTGAAGTCTACGCTAAGGCCGCGGCTACTGTCAGAGAATGGAACCGGGGGCAACGGGTGGACATAGCGACATTTGTGGAGAGAGGGCTACGTCACGCATTGACTGATAGAGACTGGGCGCACATCGAACTGCAAGCTCTTGATGTCGAAGCGCAACTACTTGCAATTAAGAGCCTGATTCGTCGCAACCTGCAAGCGGATGAGGATTTGAATCGGAGAATCAACGATCTCCGTAAACAGGATTCAGAAGGAAACGGATTTTGGGTGGATGATATCTACCAATCATTTTTTCAGGAAGCCGCGCACAGCATGGCGGCAGCCGGGATGTTGGCTCCATTCATAGAGGCTATTTTTGCGGCAATCTTTCCGTGTCTGCCGAAGGAGAAAAAGAAAAAGAATCAAGGTATCGCCAAGGCCATCACTTGTCTTTCAAAGTCAAAGAAGCTCACTCATTTCTTCCCCGATGATTACGAAAAGACCATAGAGGCCTTGTTTCTTTATCGAAACAAGATGTTTCACAATGGGTTCATATGGCCGGAGAACAAGCGCAACGAATTTCAAAAGAGGATCAAAGAAGGTGGTTGGCCACAGAGTTGGTTCCAAGAAACGACCTATAAAGATTCTCGTGAAAAGACAGAGAAACCATGGATCTTATACATGAGTACCGAGTTCATCGAGCATTGTCTCTGGACCATAGAGCAAGTCTTGGACGGCTATGGAAAATCACTTGGAACGACTTGAGAGAAGCGAACGTGGCGACTTTTTGGATGTGGGGTATGTCGGAGCTCGGGAAACGGCAGACTGAGCTGCAAAGCACAAGGGTTGGGGGGAACAACGTGAAACAGCTTGCTCTATCTTTAATAGCCTGGTCGCTGTTGTCGCCCGTCAGCTTTGGCCAAAAGGAATATCCAGAGCTTGATGAGATGATTGAGCAGTCGGCGGAAGCCCTGGACAAGGCCGGAGAAGCTTGGCTTGCAGCCTTGGAGCGATCCGCCGAGGATGGGCACGTCGAGGCTCAAGCGGAGCTTGGCAGGGTTTACTATCAGGGCTACATATTTGTTAACAACAGGGCTATGAAAGTGCCCAAGGATTACAGTAGAGCCCTGAAGTTATGCCAGCAGGCCGCCGAATTGGGACATGGAACGGCTCAGTACGGCCTTGGTAAAATGTACTACTACGGCATGGGGGTGCCCAGGAACTACACTGAGGCCTTCAAGTGGTATCTCAAGTCCGCTATGCGAGGAGTTTGGATTGCTCAAGGTGAACTCGGCTTCATGTACAGCAATGGACGTGGAGTGCTTCAGGACTTTGTGAAAGCCTATGCCTGGTTGAATCTTGCTGCCTCGCGTGGCGATATGGGCGATACTTGGTTAGAAGCCGCCGTGTCTGAGCGAGACAGGGTCCGGGAAGAGATGACGCCGGCACAAGTAGCCAAGGCGCAGAAACTCGTCGCCGAGCTTTTCAACCGCATTGAATCCTCAAAATCGGAATAACCCTACCGACTCTCCGCCCCCCATCCCCATCGCGGTCCGTCATGCACTTGTAGAGAGAATGATCTTTCTTAAAGGGCATCTTTTGCCTACAGGGGTGGGTCTCCACGCAGGTCATCCTGCTGTTCTTATTGGTGTCGCACTTTTCGGGCAGTCCCCCCACTTCCCTTTTTCATCCATAGTTTGCAGGGATTGATCCATCAAGCCCGTTTAATCATACCGTCGGCTGGGGCTGGTAACGCTCGACCTTGATCTCACCCTCGCGCACTTGAGCCTGCGCGACATCGTAGGCCGCCTGCAAGCGTATCCAGGTCTCCGTCGTCGAGCCGAAGGCCTTCGCCAGCCGGACCGCCATCTCGGTCGACATGCGAGCGTGACCATTCACCAGGTTCGAGAGTGCCTGGCGACTGACGCCTAGGACCCTAGCGCCTTTGGTGACGTTAAGACCAAGCGGCTCCAAACAGGACACCCGCACGACTTTGCCCGGGTGTGGCGGGTTTTTCATAGGCATGGCAGTTTTCTCTCCAGTTAGTGGTAGTCGATCAACTCAACGTCGTAGACATCCTCGCCTTCGAAACGGAAAATGATGCGCCAGTTGTTTTTCACGGTCACTGACCAATTGCCCTTCAGCTTGCCTTTTAGGGTATGCAACCGGTAGTGGGGAAGGCGCATTGCTTCAGGGGATCTTGCGACATCAAGCTGGGCCAGTATCACTTCTACCCGGTCTTGTAGATCGGGACGGATGAGACTGCGGTCGCCACGCTCGTAGAAACACTTGATCCCACGATGTCGGAAGCTCCGTATCATTCATGGAATGTACTGTGTCAACCGGTACTTGTCAAACATGTGGGAGCCGAAATAGACGTCGTGGCCCCCTTGAAGGAGCCACAGGATCCCAGGGAAGACCGGGGGTCGCCGAGACGCTTCCTGTCGGAGCGACGACTTGCCGCCCGGAGCCGCTTTCGGGTCAGGTTGCGGAATCGCGCGCGGCATATTATGTAATGTCCATGGGAACGCCGGTCGTGGCCGAGGAACGCAATTCCGGAGAATGACCGAAGGGCGTCAACCGCGGTCCGATAGCGACCGGAAAGGAGCGAGACCATTGCGCTGGAAACGCGGATGCCTGCTGGTGGTCGTTGTGGCGCTGGCAGCCTGCGGCGGCGGGAAGGAAACACCTCTCGCCGCTTCGGATTGTGTCGAGTGCCACCGTGACGTGACGCCGAGCATCGTCACCGATTGGGAATTGAGCCGGCATAGCACGGAAGGCGTGGACTGCTCCCTTTGTCATGGAGACAAGCATCGCTCGGCGGAGGATGTGGCGTTGGTCAGGACGGCGACGCCGGACGTCTGCGCCACCTGCCATCCGATCCAGACAGAGCAGTTCGAAGGCGGCAAGCACGCTCTGGCCTGGGTCAGCATGAACGCCATGCCGACGACCCACTGGCTGCCGATGGCGATGACCGAAGGCATGAAAGGCTGCGGCGGTTGTCATCGCCTGGGGCTGAAGAGCGAAGAGGAAATCCGGGAGTTGAAGGCGGATGGCGTGATGTTCGGGCTCGCCTCCTGCGATGCCTGCCACACGCGCCATTTGTTTTCCGTCAAGGAAGCTCGAGAACCGCAGGCGTGCCGAACCTGCCACATGGGCATCGATCATCCGCAATGGGAAATGTACTCGTCCTCGAAGCATGGCGTTCGGCATCTGCTCAAGCAGACCGGAACGCTGCCGGACGAGGCCGCGGCGCCCACCTGCCAGACCTGTCACATGCCGCAGGGGAACCACGGCGTACGGACCGCCTGGGGCTTCCTGGCCGTGCGATTGCCCTTGCCGGAAGACCCGCAGTGGGCGGCCGATCGCACGACCATTCTTCAGGCGTTGGGGGTCCTGGACCCTCAGGGGAATCCGACCGCGCGTCTCGATGCCGTCAAGCAAGCGGACGTCGCCCGCCTGACCCAGGAGGATTGGCAGGCGGAGCGCGACCGCATGATCGAGGTTTGCGAGCAGTGCCACTCGGCAAACCTTGTTCGAGCGGAGCTCAAGAAGGGCGACGAGATGATCCGGGAGACCGACCGATTGCTGGCCGAGGCGATTCGCATTGTCGGCGCGCTCTATCGGGACGGGGTGTTGCGCAAGCCGGATCACTATGCCTACGACTTCCCGGACTTGCTGGCTTTCCACGACGCGCCCTCGGTGATTGAGCAGCGACTCTTCAAGATGCACCTGGAACACCGGATGCGCGCCTTTCAGGGTGTGTTCCACAACAATCCCGACTACGCGCTTTGGTACGGTTGGAGCGAGATGCTGCAGGATCTGACCGAGATCAAGACGCTGGCGGCGGAGCTGCGCAAGAGCCGGTAGCCGAGGCCGCGGGGGCCTTTCCCAATGACCGGTTACACCATAAGCCTGGGTTTCCTGGCAGTCGTGACAATCGCACTGATCGGGTTTCTGGTGCGCAGGCCCGAGTCGACCGGCACGCTCGGGGGCAGGATACTGGCGTTCCTGGCTCTCTTCGTGCTGCCGGGACTGCTGCTTCTGGGTGGCGCCGGACGACACTACGAACAGGCAAAGACAACCCGGTTCTGTCTCTCTTGCCACATCATTCAACCCTATGGGGAGAGCCTGTACATTGACCATGCCGGCTTTCTTCCCGCATCGCACTATCAGAACAAGCGCATCCCTGCCGACCGGGCCTGTTACACCTGCCACACCGACTACACCATGTTCGGCGACCTCGATGACAAAGTGCGTGGCGTGAAGCACGTGTGGCACAACTTCTGGGGCTCGGCATCCGAGCCTGTAGAGTTGTATGAGCCCTATGAGAACCGGGCCTGTCTGGAGTGCCACAACGGGGCCAGGTCCTATGAAGAGCAGCCGGTTCATGCGCCCTTCCGGGCCCAACTGCTCAGTGGCGAAAAGTCATGCCTGATGTGCCACAACCTGGTTCACGAGGTCTCGAAGCTGGACCGGTTCCGGCGATGGGACCCGGAGGCGGCGCCATGAGCCTCTTTAGACTGATGGGGTTGAGATCGGGGTTGGCGGGCCGGCTGCAACTGTCCGGGCTGCTGATCGCAGCCGGGCTGGGAATCGAAGTGGCCACCCTCTACTGGAACCATCCGGTTTCATTCTTCCTGTTCCTGTGCGTGGGGAGTCTGTTGGTGGGCGCCGGCATGTTGCTCTACTTGTGGTCGGTTGTGACGCGGGGTGAGTGATGGTGCTGCAAGAGGGCGGGTCGGATCGTTGAGGATGGAGGCGATGCTCTCTTCCTCCCTTGGCCAACCCAAAATCCGGCAACCGGAATTGGCAATCAGGGGAATTGTCAACCGCTGATTCCAGTGGTCTTCTCAAGGCGGGTAGCCACTTGACCCGTTGCGGATGGCGACCGCTCCCCGCTGGAACCTGCTTCAAGGGTTCCAAACCCGTTCGAAGAGCTTCAGCCAGTTTCCACCCAACAGCTTGGTGATGTCTTCGGCGCTGTAGCCGCGGTTGGCGAGCGCCTCGGCCAGGTTGGGGAACTCCGCCGGGGTGTCGATCCCCTTGGGCTGAAAGTTTATCTCGGTGTAGGGCACCGAGCCGTCGGCGAAGGTGGAGGGGAACTTGGTGCCCTGCTGGGAGACGATGAAGTGCCAGAACTCCAGCGGCTGATCGTGGGTGGAGTCGGTTCCGATGGCCACGTGGTCCAGACCGATCCGTTCCACCATGTTGTCGAGGGCGTCCACGAAATCCTCCAGCGTCGAATCGTATCCCTTGGGAAGGAAGGGAGTGTATGAGGTGGCGCCCACGACACCTCCCTTTTCGGCCAGCAGCTTGAGAGCGTCTTCCTCCTTGTTGCGCGGGTGGTTGTAGAAACTGCGGGCGTTGGCGTGGGTGATGGCGACCGGCTGCTCCGACATCTCGATGGCTTCCATGGTGGTTTTGGGGCCCACGTGGGACAGGTCGATGAGGATGCCCAGCCGGTTCATTTCACGCACCGCATCCACGCCGAAGTTGCTCAAGCCGCTGTCGAACCGCTCCCAGCAACCGCTCCCCAGCAGATTGGTCTCGTGATAGGTGAGCTGAATGACCCGCACCCCCAGGGCCAGGAACAGCCCCAGGCGGTCCAGCTCGTTCTCGATGGGCGAGGCGTTCTGAAATCCCAGGATGATTCCGGTCTTTCCCAGCTTCTTGGCGGTGTGGATATCGGCCGTCTCCTTGACTTGCAGGATGTCCTGGCGCTCGCGAAAGCGCCGCATCCACTTGGCCAGGTGAGCCATGGTCTGCTGGAAGTTCTCCCAGGTGGCCACGGTGGCGTTGATGGCGGTGATGTTGCCGGCCCGCAGGCGCTGGAAGACGGCATCGCTCTCCCAGTTGCTGATGCTGAGGCCGTCGATCACAATGGCTTCGTCATAGACCTTCCTGGCGTCCATAACCCTCACTCCTTTTCTCCTCGATTGAACCTGTTTCCAATCCGGAACAGATCCCCCAGGGGGTTCTCCCGGTCCTCCAGCGCGTCGGCGATCACCGGTCCGATGGAGCCGCCGAACTTGAAGCCGTGGCCGCAGCCGCACCCGGCGATCAGCACCCGTTCCCGCCCCGGGGCCCAGTCGATGACGAACTGCTCGTCCTCCATGTCGGCCATGTTGGTGTAGAGACAGGAACGGCCGCCCACCAGATCTCCCCGGCTGAGAGCGGGAATGTGCCGGGCCACGAACTCCCGCGCCCAGTCCAGAAACTCGGCCGTGGGTTCACGCGAGACGTCGGCGCGCGTGTCGTCCACCTTGCTGTCTTCCGCCACCTTCACCCACCCCTCGTGCAGGTAGGGGAAGCCGTACCAGAGATTGCCGGGCGAAAGGATCGACCAGACGGGGAAGCGGTCGCGCCGGAATGGCGCTGGATCGGTGGGAACGAAGAAGGCCATCTGCTGCCGTGTGAGGCGTATCCGGGTTCGCATGGCCGGCAGCAGCTCCGCCAGCCATGGCCCGGCCGCCACCACCACCCGGTCGCAGTCCTGGCGACCGGCATCCCAGCATACTCTGGCACCGGCGCCGGCCTCCTCCACGGCCTCCACTGGAGTGTCTTCGCGAAGAGTGACTCCCGAGTCCCGGGCTAGCCGGGCCAGATCCTCCAGCGCCTGGCCGCTGCGCAGGTAGCCGGCCCAGGGATCGAAGAAGAGGCGGTCCTGGCCGGTCAGAACCAACTGGGGGAAACGATCTTCCGCCTCCTTCGCCGTCAACTCCCGGATATCGGTTGCCAGCCGGCTCAGTGTCTCCCAGCCGGTCAGGGACGGGTGTTCCGGTCCGAAGCCGCTCAGGGCAATCACCTGGCCGGTCTGGAAGTAGATGGAGCGGCTGGTGCGTTGGTGCCACTCCTGCCACTGGGCGGCCGCCCGGGTCGCCAACTCCACGTAGGTTTGGTGCGGGTAGTTGGTGCGGCGAATGCACTTGGATACATCGGTGCTGGAGGCCTCGGGATTTGGGATGCGGCCGCGTTCGAAAAGGGTCACCCGGTGGTCGCGCCGTCGCAGCTCCAGCGCGGCCGCCATGCCGAAGATTCCGGCTCCGACGACGCCGATGTTCATGGAAGCACTCCGTTAAGTTCAAGTGCTTCGGAGAGCGCTTCGGCGAGGCTTTGCAACAACTCTTCATGTGTGCGTTCCTGGCAATTCACGCCGGGGACTTCCTCAATCCAGCCAATCCACCACTCGCCGCGCTGCTTTACGACGGCCGTGTATTCCATAATTGCTCCTTCTTTGCCCTTTCGTGTTCCTCGGTGACAGACCGGGGCAGAAATTACCAGCGACGCCACGGGAAATGTGGTGACGATGCCGTTGGCCACTTCCATTTCCCTGATCGACTACGGTGAGCTTCTCCCGACCTTCCCGAGCCGTGAAGAGGATGGACCCGGTGAGCTCCGCAGTGAAGCTATCTCCACACCTTCCGTGGACGAACCTGGCGTCCTTACCAACAGACCGACACACCTCTCCTTGTGCTACTCATCTTGCTTGCGGGTGCGAGCATGTTCAGCGCGAATATGCAGGAGCACGGCGCCCGCGCGGTCCTTCAGAATAACCGTCGATTCGTATTTCCCGTCGCTGATGAATCGATCCACAATTTTTCCTTCGATGCCTGCGCCGAAATCGACGTACTTCCAGGTCATGGTCAAGGTTGCTTCGTCCCATTCGCCGATCCAGAAGCTGTGCGAGCCATCCGAATCGAATGTCCACTTGTGGTATTTCCTGCTGCCGGAGTCATAGCGATGAATCTCGCGCGTTTCATGCTGGCCGCTCCGGCTGGACGTCTCCTGAAAACGGCCGTCCAGAATCCACACCGACTTCGACGTTCCCGATAGTTCCTGCGACGTGGGCGACCAGGCTGCCGGCTTGAGAACGGTGTGGGACTTCCAGGTGCCTAGCCATTTGTTCAGTATTTTTGCAGCGGCTGCCTGCGGTGGAGGTTCCGCGGTGGCGTTCAATGCCATTGCGACTACAAGCAAGGCCGGCAGTATCCACAACCGTTTCATATTTCGCTCCCTGTCTTCTCCTTGCCCGAGAAGCGACCGGTTTGATCGGACGCGCAAAATTTGATCTGAACCCGCACTCCCCACCGGGTCGCTACTGGAGTGGTGAGTGGCAGTTTAGCTTCAGTTCCTTGGCCAGCGCCATTTAAAAGGCTCGTGGATACAGACTGTGCTAGGCTTTGATGGCCTTGATTCCTTCTCTTTCCATTGCCCGTTCCCCCTTGGGTGCCGACATGTTTTCTCGAACGCTACTCCCCTTTTTCCTGGCTGCCGCCATTCTCTTGCCCGGTAGCCTGAACGCCCAGGAAAACCCGCTCACCAGCCGGGCCGACCCGTCCCTGGATTATGCGATCCGCGTGGTCGAGGCCGAGCCCTATCTGAGGCCCGGAACCAACATGTCGGGCGAGGGGGATTTCAGGCCGGTGCACCGGGAGCTGGGCACCCTTCCGGCGCAACGCCTGCGCCTGTCAGTGCCGGGCTCCACCTGGCGGCTGGACGGCCGGGTGGTCCGAACCGAGCAGGGAACGCTTTACGCCGGCTTCGGCACCTATCTCTACCGGTCGGATGACGACGGCAGGAGCTGGACCGGCAGGCGGCTTGAGGGGTTGCCCGACACGAGGGGCGAACCGGTTGCCGCCCAGGCCTTCGGCGCGGCCGGACCCTACATCCTGGTCTGCCACGCCGCCACCGGATTACCGCCCGTGATGTCCGAGCTGGTGGTAAATCCGGCGGTCACCGCCGGCAAGCACGAGTTGCGTCCCCTGGTGGTCTCCCGTTCCAGGGATGGAGGAGAGCACTGGGAGAGCAGCCATCCGCTCAGCCCGCCTCCCGGCTATCGAGCGCTGACCGGCGACGGCAACTCCATCATCGCCCTGGGAGACGGCACCCTGCTGGCAGCCCTGGACGCCTACAATCCCGGGTTGGAGGGGGAGCACTCGGATCGCTTTGCTGAAGTGTTTTTGCGAAGCCGGGACCAGGGGCTTACCTGGGGAGAGCCGACCCTGATCCGGGGCACCGCCGCCGAAACAGGCCTGGTTTCCCTGGGTGGGCTGCGGGTGCTGGCCGCCATTCGAGGCGTTCCCAACTCCCGGCTGGGCGGCAAGACCATCCAGTTGGCCAATTCCAGCGACGGCGGACGCACCTGGCGCCACTTCAGGCCCTTGACCCGGACCTTCGGCCAGGCTCACGGCACCCTGGCCCCTCTTCCCGGGGGAGGGATCGTGGCCGTCTACGAGAACCGCTACCCGTACCATCAAGGGGGCGATGTTCGGGCCAGGATCAGTTGGAACCGGGGCAGGACCTGGGAACCGGAGGTCTACATCCTGATGAAGGGACACGGCTACGGCAGTGCGGTGGCCGGCAGGGACGGGACCATCATCACGGTTGCGGGCGATGGCGCTCTGGGAAGGAATGGCCGGCCTGGGAGCGAAGGCCACACGCTGCAGGCCGTGCGCTGGAAGCCGTGGCGCAAGAGCGGCAGGATCGTGCACTGACCGCGGCGGCTGGCCGGGCGCCCCACCTCGCTCACCTGGCTGGTGGCCCGCCTCGAGGAGACCTCAGAGAGGAACCATGCGGCAATCGAGCTCTTTCGTTCGGATGGCCGTGGCGGCTCTGCTGTGGTGGGTGGGAGTCGGTCAGGCCCTTCCCCAACAGCCGGTCCGGGCAGAGCTGGTGGAAAAAATCCGGAAGGTGCTGGCCGAGCTTCCCTACTACGGCATGTTCGACCACCTGGTCTTTGAACTGGAAGAAGACCGCGTCACGTTGGGCGGCTACGCCTTTCAGCCCGTCCTGAAGGCCTGGGCGGAGCGGGAAGTGTCCAGGGTCGGAGGCGTGGCAAAGGTGGACAATCAGATCGAGGTGCTCCCCGCCTCAACCAACGACGACCGCATACGCATGGCCGTCTTCCGGGCCATCTACAAGGATCCGGACCTGGCCGGTTACGGCTTTGGCGGCGAGACCTGGAGAGCCTTTACCCGCAACGAGCACGAGATCCTCTACTTTCAGCGGGAGCCACTGGGGATCCATCCCATACACATCATCGTCAAACACGGCAACGTCATCCTGGTGGGTCTGGTCGCCAGCCAGGAAGACAAGACCCTCGTGGGCGTCAAGGCCAACGGGGTCAGCGGGGTCTTCTCGGTGACCAACAACCTCCGGGTCGACCAGAGGATGAAGGCGCCGTAGAACAAGGGATCGAAAAACCCGGCTTGGGGGCGACGCCCCCTCTGCGGACCGCCCCGCAAGCTTCCTGCCGCATGTCCCAACCGATTTGGGAAAGGAGAACTCCATGATCAGAAGAGACTTCGTGAAGCACACCCTGGGCGCCGGCCTGGTTTCCAGCCTGGCCGCCTCCGCCTCCACGGCCGGCGCGTCCGCGCCTGCGGCCAAGCGCACCAGTTCGGGGAGAAGAAAACCCCGCATCCTCTACTTCAACGACAGCCGGCACGACCTGGTCTACCACTACGAGCCGCCCATGTCCAAGCGCCAGTTCCAGGCGCCGGTGGACGAGTTGGTGGGTACTTCGGTGGAGGCGGTCTGTCTGGGCCTGGGCGACGGGCGCACCGTCTTTCACGACACCAAGGTCAGCGAGGTGTGGGGGGACCCGGTGGACAAGTGGACCCACGCCGTCTTCCACCGCGCCGGGCAGAACGTGCGGGCGGCTCTGGACCAGGGCGTCGATCCCCTGGGGGTCTGCTGCGAACGAGCCCATGCCAAGGGGATGCTGCTCTATCCCACCCTGCTGCTCAATCAGGGGCAGCGCGGCGACTCCATCGAAGGGGACGTTCGCACCTCCAACTATCGCCTCCAAAACCGACACCTGGAAATTGGAGCCAGGGGGGATCTGCCCAAGTTCCCGGGGAAGACCAACCAGGATTTCAAGCACGAGGAGGTACGCCGGGAGCGTTTCGCGCTGATTGAAGAGGTCATCAAGAATTACCCCATCGACGGCTTCGAACTCCAGCTCAACTACATCAGCCCCGGGCCCTACTTCTTTCACCCCAACGAGGTTGCGGCAGGCCGTTCCCTCATGACCGCCTGGCTCAAGAGGGTCCATGAAGCCTTGAAGGCCAGCGACCCGGATCGCGAACTGGTGCTGCGCGTTCCCAACGACATCGACCAGGCCTATTCCCTGGGACTCGACTACCGGGAATGGATCCGGCAAGGCATCGTCGATGTCCTGGTGGGAGAGACCTATTGGGGGCGGCTGGACACCATGGCCGATTTCCGGCCGCTGGTGGAAGCCGTCAAGGGGTCCGACTGCCGCGCCTTCGCCGCCATCAACAGCATTGTCAGCTCCGACCGCCTGCTGAGCGGCACCATCGAAATGACACGGGCCACGGCCTGCAATTACTGGCAACAGGGCGTGGACGGTCTCTACCTGGCTCAGTGGTTCGCGGGCGCCAACTGGCCCTATCGCGCCGATTTCTACGCCCAGTTGCGGGAGATCGACCATCCCGACATCATGGCCCCCAAGGACAAGTTCTACACGGTGATGACCCTGGGAGACTATGGGGGGACGCGGGGCGTTCCGGCCTCCGAGGCGCAGCCGACCTTGCCGGTCGAGCTGAAACCCGGCCAGACAGCCAAAGTCGAGGTGACGGTCGCCGACGACCTGATGCAATGGGACCGCGAGGGTATCGTCCGGGAGGTGCTGCTGCGCTTGCGCATCGGGGTCAACGAGCGGGAGCGGCTGGACATTCGACTCAACGGCAAGGCACTGCCGGAATCGTCCCTGAAAAAGATCAACCAGATGTACAAGATGTACGCGCCCTGCAAGCGAGTCGGAGGCTACTGGTTTGTCTACAAGCTGGATCGTCAATACTGGCCCAGGCAGGGGAGCAATCTGCTTGAGGTGACCCTCACCCATCGGGACCCGGACCTCGCTACCGGCCACGTTCGGCTCGGCGACGTCGAACTGGAGACCAAGTATCTGATCAGCAGAAACTTCTGGACAGACGACGATCCCGATGTCGGCCCCTATGAAAAGACCGGACGCAATTCCAGGCGTTAGCCCCTGCTTGAGGGTGAATGAGCATGCCTGACTACTTGAGCCGTCAGTTCGGACTGGAGGGGAAGCGTGCCCTGGTGACCGGGGCCGGTCGAGGCATCGGACAAGCGGTGGCTTTGGCCCTGGCCGGCAGCGGCGCCCGGGTAGCGGTGCACTTCCGGCGGTCCAAACGGGAGGCAGAAGACACGGTCGATCGGATCAGGCAAGCCGGGGGGGACGGATGGACTGTCCAGGCGGATCTTGCGAACGCGGCGGGAGCCCGCCATCTGCTGGAACAGGTGAGTCGGCGCTGGGACGGGCTGGACGTTCTGGTCAACAATGCCGGGGACATGGTGAGCCGAAGCCTGCTGCAGCAGGCCGAAGACGACTGGATCGAATCGGTCTTGCGGGTGAACCTGCACAGCACGCTCTACGTGACTCGCGAGGCCATTCCCCTGCTGGAAAGAGGTTCCGATCCCTCCATCGTCAACACGTCCTCGATTTCCGCTCACACCGGCGGCGCCGGGCGCGTTTCCGTCTATGCGGCATCCAAGGGGGCCATTCTCAGCCTGACTCGGAGTCTCGCCAAGGAACTGGCGCCCCGGGTGCGAGTGAATACCGTTTCGCCGGGTGTCATTCTGACCGATATTCATGATCGCCTGAACACCCCTGAAGCGCTGGAAGCCCTTGCCCGACAGACACCTCTGGGTCGAAACGGCCGGCCCGAGGAATGCGCCGCAACCGTGGTCTTCCTGGCCGGAACGGCCTCTTCCTTCATCACCGGACAGGTCATCGAGATCAACGGTGGATTGTGGATGGGATAGATGAGCCTGCGCATCGCTGTCGCTCAGATTTCATCCGAGTCCAACCATTTCGTGACAGGTCTGGCCGGGCTGGACTTCTTTCGCAGCACCGGCTACCTGCTGGAAGGCCCTGAGTTGCTGGACCTGGGCCGGTCGGACACCGAAGTCGGCGGTTTTCTTTCCATCCTCCAGTCCCAAGAGCCGGTCGAGGCGGTTCCGCTGATGGCCGCCCGGGCCAACTCCGGCAGTCCGCTTTCGGCGGAATGCTATCGCTCCCTGAAGCGAAGGCTGCAGGAGGGGTTGCGGCGAAACCGGCCCGTTCACGGCATCCTCCTTTCCTGCCACGGCTCCATGGGGGTCCAGGATCTGGACGATCCCGAGGGGGACCTGGCCCGAGCCCTCCGCGAAATCATCGGCCCCAGGGTTGCCCTGGCCCTGACGCTCGACCTCCATGGCAACCTGACCCGGTCCATGGTTGAGTCAGCGGATATTCTGGTCGGTTACCATACCTATCCTCACCGGGACGCATTCCAGACCGGTCAACGCGCGGCCAGGCTGTTGCTGCGGGCCGTCAGGGGGCAGAGCCGCCCGGCCATGGCGCTGGCCCGCTTGCCCCTGATTCTGACCAGCTTCAACGCCTCCACCGATGGCCACGGCCCCTTTGCCGGGCTCCGGCGCGAGGCCGACCGGATGGAGCAGTCGCGGCCGGAGGTGCTCTCGGCCTCGGTCTTCAATGTCGGGGCCTACATCGACGTTCCGGAAATGGGCTGCAGCTCGCTGGTGATTACCGAGGGCGATGAGGCCTTGGCTGGGGAGTTGGCCCGCCGGCTGGCGCTGCGGCACTGGAACGAGCGCGAGGCCTATCGAGTCGAGCCACTGACCGTGGCCGATGCCGTGGAGCGCGGCCGCCGGATTCAGGGAGGCCCCATCCTTCTGCTGGACACCGCCGATACCACCGGAGGCGGCGCCGCCGGCGACAGCATCGCGCTGGTCAGGAACCTGATCGAGATCGGGGTGGAGGAGCCCTGCCTGGCCATGGTAGTCGATCCCCGAACCGTTGGCGACTGCTGGCATCGGGAGCCGGGCAGCCGTTTCCAGGTGGAGGTGGGACACCGTCTGGCCCCCCGGTGGGGCAAGCCCCTGGCGCTCGAGGCGGTGCTGAAGCGGAAGTCGGAGGGCCGCTTCCGTTACCGGGGCGGCATCCTGGGGGGCACCGAAGTCTCCATGGGGCGCTCGGTGGTCCTCGAGACCGGCAGTCTCCAATTGCTGGTCACGAGCCGTCCCACCTACGAGTGGGCCGACGAGCAGTACCGTTCGTTGGGCCTGGATCCCCGCCGGGCCAAGTTTGTCTGCGTCAAGAACATGATGAACTTCCGGGTGGGCTACGGCGGCATCATGAAGGCTTTCTTCGTGGTGGCCGTTCCCGGACCCACGCCTGCCGATATGCGCATGCTGCCCTTCCGGCGCATTGGCAGACCGGTTTACCCGCTGGATGCCATGCCGGAGACCATTGAGCCTGAAATGACCGTCCGGCGCTATCCCGCTCCGAGAAGATAGACACTCGTTTGTCAGGCGGCGGCTTCGCTCTTGAGGAAAGCCTCCCTCTGGCGGCGAAAGAAGTTGACGAGGTGATATCCGGTCAGGTAGCTGAAAGGCGGTCTTCCCCCCGTATAGTGCCCGCAGGGAAGAAAGACCTTCTGGACCCGGATTTGCTCGCGGTGCACCTGATCGAACAGGCGGCGCGAGAGGTCGGGAGGGAAAGACAGGTCGTAGAGAGCCGACAGCATCAGCATGGGGCGTGGTTTGCCTCTGAGCCTGGAGACGTAGGCAATCGGGCTCAGCGCCAGCCAGGCCTCGCGAACTTCCTCCAGGGTCATGTGCTGTTCCAGCGTCTTGCGGATATGGGAGGTGGTGATTCCCCGCCACACCACGTCTCCAAAATAACTCGACACGTGGTTGAAGGCTCCCAGGTCGAGCCGCGGATCGTGCACGAAGGCCAGCCAGCCCACACAGGAACCGATGCTGGTTCCCAGCAGTCCGATGCGGCGAATCCCCCGGCCCTCCAGCCAGTCGGCGGCCCGGCGCACGTCCAGGACTGCCTGCCGGACGGCCTGGATTGTGCGGCCGATGTTGGGGCCCACCATGTAGTCGGCCCGTTCCAGGCCCTCCGGGCGCCTCCGGTCGTGGTAGGGCAGGCTGAGACGCAGGGCGCCGACACCGAAGCGCTGCAGCGCCTTGCAGAGTCCGACGTGGGCCTGCTCGTCGCCGTTCCACTGGGGAAGGACGATCGCGGCCATCTCGCCTCCCGGATAGTAACGCGCATGCACGGTGTTGTTCTCGGGATAGGGCGTCCTGATGGCGCTGGGGAAGCGCAGCCGGAAGCCGTCGAAGTCGAACCGGCCTGGCTCCGAGGGTGGAGGGGCGAAGTAGGCGTGGCTGTCGGCCAGGGCGAGTCGGTTGTGTTCCTGAATGCGTTGGAGGGGGCTGCCGGCCTGGCGACCGTCACCCAGAAACTCTTCTCCCCATTCAAAGGGCCTGACCAGGCGCCGGTCGATGTCGCGCTGGTGGAACCGCCTCTCCAGAGTGTGAATGAGTGGGCGCAGGAGCATTGAATCGGATTCTCTCTATTCCCGGACCCGCAGCAACTTTGCAGCCGGTGGGCTCCGGCACGGAGCGAGCCGGGCCTATCGCGCCGCGCCGCCGCGGAGCCGCGACAAGGCTATTCCAACGAGCCATGGCCTTCAAGCCCAATCGGTGGAGTGATCGCGTACCTTGACAAGTGATTCCGCGAAGGGAATCCGATCGCGAACCAGGAAGCAATTTCATCAAGATGATGTAATCTTTGATGGGTACAACCCATGCGGCGCACGGCTACCACGTTGAGACGGGGGAATCGGATGAAGGCTACCGTCAACATTGATGATCGCTTGCTGGAACAAGCGCAACGCCTTACCGGCCTGACGAGCAAGTCGGCACTGATTCGGGAAGGGTTGGGTGCGCTCATTGAGCGTGAAAGCGCTCGGCGGTTGGCGCGTCTTGGCGGAACCGAGCCACAACTGAAATCGGTCCTGCGCCGGCAGGTTCGCTTGACATGATTCCGGTCGGTACTCTGTCTGGATTTGCCACCTGCGTACCGAGAAATTGGTGGGAAGGGACTATGAGAGTGTCAGTTACCGAGCTGGCCGACTACAGGAGGTTCAGGGATTCCGATCAGACGTTCGAAGAGTGGCTGGCGCGCTGGAAGCGCCTGATTCCTCCGACACCGGCAATGCGAGCCGGCACGAGATTTCACAGGTTTCTGGAGACTGGAGGTCGCGACTACGCTGACCGGGTTGTGTTCAAACTGGATTTCACTCCGATCAAGCCCGATTCCTGCGAGGTGCCCTTGTCCCGTGAGTTTGCCATTGGCGGGGAGACTGTGAAACTGGTTGGCCGTCTGGATGCCATTCAGGGCAAGACCATTCTGGACTACAAGTTGTTGAGTCGTTACCCCAAGGTGGAGAACTATTCCGGAAGTGTTCAGTGGCGCTCCTATTTCGTGCTCTATCCGCAGGCGGAGCGGTTTCGGTATCAGTTCTTCATTCGCGGTTATTCATATGACCCTCAAGTGGTTGTGGTGCGGGACGTTCGGGAGTGTGCGTTTTCCAGGTATCCGGCTGTGGAGGAGGACGTGACCGCGTTGTTGGCGGACTATCGAGCCTTCATTCGCGAGATGGAAGCCATAGGCAAGATTACCCCGGAGGATCATGAGGCACGGAAGTCGGGTCGACGACGCCGGTCGAAACCGAAGTTGGAGTGACGGCGATGAAGCTGTTAAGAAATCTGAACTACTGGGAAGGGTACTATGTATAAACCAGGGGACACCATCCAAGAAACTCTTGATGAAATCCACCAGCACAAACTTGTGCTGCCTGCCATCCAACGCGAGTTCGTCTGGCGACCTGGGCAGATTTGCCGGCTCTTCGACAGCCTCATGCAAGGCTATCCCTTTGGCACGTTTCTCTACTGGCAGGTCGAGCCTGAAAACAGCGGCAGATTCAAATTCTACGATTTCGTTCGAGAATATCACCAGCGGGACAATCCCCATTGCCCGCCTCTACCGCAGATGCCGGGTCGGCAGTTGACGGCGGTGCTCGACGGCCAGCAACGATTGACCGCCCTGAACATCGGACTGCGCGGGAGCATGGCATGGAAGCTGCCGCGCAGGTGGTGGAACAGTCCCGGCGCGTTTCCTGTCCGTCATCTCTATCTGAACCTGCTTGGGCGGCCCGATGATGAAGACGACGAAGGGTTGAAATATCATTTCGATTTCCTGACCCAGAGGCGAGCCCGTGAAACCCGGGAGGGCGAGTGTTGGTTTCCTGTAGGTCAGGTGTTATCTATGGCGAACGCAGGACCTGCCATGACACAGTGGCTGAATGAGCGACTACCACAGGAGCAAGTAACCCCAGCCCATGTACCACTTTATGAGCTCTATCAGGTTATCCACAACAAGCACCTTGTAGCCTACTATGAGGAGAAGGGACAAAAACTGGAGAAAGTTCTTCAGATATTCATTCGCACGAACAGTGGTGGGACGATTCTTTCCTACTCGGACCTGCTTCTTTCGGTCGCAGTAGCGCAGTGGTCTCAGCACGACGCACGGAAAGAGATCCATGCGCTGGTGGATGAGCTCAACGATATCGGAATCGGATTCTCATTCTCCCAGGATCTGGTTCTCAAGGCTGGACTGATGCTGAGCGACATTGGTAGCGTCGGCTTCAAAGTGGATAACTTCAATCGGAAGAACATGGACATCTTCGAGAACAAATGGGATGACATCAAGCAAGCCCTGACGTTGACCGTCCAGCTCGTTTCCTCTTTTGGGTTCAACCGGCGGAGCCTTACTGCGCACAACGCCATTCTGCCAATTGCATACTACCTTTCCCTGAAGAATCCCGGACAGGTCTACGTGACGCACAGTCGGTTCGCGCAGGACAGGCAGGCAATTCGGGAGTGGCTAGTCCGAAGTCTACTGAAATCCGGCATCTGGGGCAGTGGCTTGGATACTCTGCTGACCGCCCTTAGGCGGGTCATTAGAGAAAACAAAGAGAGCGGTGACAAGGATTTCCCCGTCACCCGGATTCGTGAAGAGATGGCCCGCCGGGGGAGGCCGCTTGTATTCGAGGACGAGGAGTTGGAGGAATTGGCGGACATGCGGTACGGCAACCCACTTACGTTTGCTCTGCTTTCGCTCATTTTCCCCTTCGTGGACTTGCGTAATCAGTTCCACGTCGACCATATCTTCCCACGGTCCCGGTTCACTGAGCGGTGGCTCTGCTCTGCAG
>VXMN01000373.1 GCA_009841055.1 Acidobacteriota bacterium | reverse complement strand
GTTACGCAGCGTATCGTTGAAGAGGATGGTCTCCTGGGTCACCATGCCCATCAGGCCACGCAGCGAGGACAGCTTGAGTTGCCGAATGTCGACGCCGTCGATCAGCACCTGACCCTCGGTGGGATCGAAAAAACGGGGAATGAGGTTGACCAGGCTGCTCTTGCCGGAGCCGCTGGGTCCAACCAGGGCTACCACTTCGCCGCGGCCGACTCTCAGGTCTATTCCTTGCAACACCGGGAGGCCGCTCTCCGGGTAGTTGAAGCTTACCTGGCGGAACTCGATCTGGTGTCGGAATTCGGCCAGCTCGGCGGCGCCGGGCTCTTCCACCACCTGGCGAGGCTCGGACATGATCTGGAAGACCTTGCCGGATGCGCCTCTGGCATGTTGAAAATTCATGTAGATGCCGCTCATGCGCCGAATGGGTTCATACAGACTTACCAGGGCAAAGAAGAACATCCCGAAATCTCCCTGGCTCATCCGGCCCTGAGTGATCGCCTGCTGGGCGTAGTAGAGCAGAGGCACCAGCAGCAGGAACCCCAGGAACTCCATGAGTGGAGACGGCAGCGCCTGCAGGCGAAGGTGGCGGATATTGATCCTGGCCACCTGGCGAACGGCCCGCCGAAACCTTGACAGCTCGAACTTCTCCATGGAGAAGGCCTTGACGATACGCTGGCCGCTGATGCTTTCCTGGAGAATCTCGGCGACCTGACCCAGTTTTTCCTGGGCGGCTTGGCTGAGCTGCCGCACAAACTGGCCCAGGACCCTGGAGGGAAGAACGACCAGGGGTGCCGCCAGAAGAATGATGAGAGCCAGCTTCCAGTCGAGAACAAACAGTATGGTAAGGAACGTCACCAAGGTTAGCGTTTGCTTCAGGGCGTCGGCCAGATTGGTAGAGATGGCGAACTGAATCTTTTCGATGTCGTTGGTGATCCGGGAGATGAGATTGCCGGTGGTGTGCTTGTAGAAGAAATGGGACGATTGATAGACGACATTTTCGTAAGCAGACGATCTCAGGCGGGCCACGCAGGACTGGCCCACGTAGTTCAGAATATAGGTCGAGCTGTATTCGGACGTTCCCTTGGCCAGAGCCGCCAGTACTCCCAGCAATCCAACTACCAGCCAGGGAGTCTCAAAGGGAAAGAGATTGATCTGTTCCAGGTAGATTTCCTTGGAAACGATGGGCAGCTTGCCGAGAGATATGCGGCTTGGTGGGTCGGGAACGAGAACGTAATCCAGCACCAATTTGACCAGGATGGCCTGGAAGCCCTTGAAGCCCGTTGCCAGACCCATCAGCAGGGTGGCGGCTGCGATGAGTGGAAGAAAGGGCTTGATATGGCTGAAGAACGGCCACTTTTCCATTCCGGATGGTCTCGAGCCCTCCGATTGCCAGGTCGCGCCAACCTAGCCACTTTTGCCATGAATGTCAAGGATTTGTGCCGGATTTGTGCCGGCTCCGGATCCTTGAAACGGTGGGTTGAGAGCCCTTTCCGGAGGTTCAATGACAGGGCTCTTCATCCGGGACTTGACCGTTCAGAGCACCCGCGGAAGCCCGCGCCGGGGGTGATGGCCGAGGGGAGGTCGCGTCATTGAATGGAACCGGAGTTCGGAGTATTCTTTCCATTCAGTCCGTCCGCCGGTCAGGAAAGGATCGAATCGATGGAATCACTCAAGTTGAAAGACAAGACAGCGCTTATCACCGGAGCCAGCCGTGGCATCGGGCGAGCCATCGCCCTGGGTTTTGCTGCGGAGGGCGCCCGGGTGGCGGTCACGGCGCGAACCGTGCAAGATCTGGATTCACTGGTTGAACAGATTCAGGCTTCGGGAAGGGAAGCCATTGCCATTCCGGCCGATCTGCTGGATCTGTCCGCGGTTTCCGGCCTGGTCGGCCTGGCCGAGCGAGGGTTGGGAAGCCTCGACATCCTGGTCAACAACGCCGGGTTGGGCAGCAGTTCGGATCCGAAGCCGGTCATTGAATTCGACGACCAATTCTGGGACCGCTCTCTGGCTCTCAACCTGACGGCTCCCTACCGGTTGTGCAAGGCTGCCCTGCCGTCCATGATCCGGAGAAAACGGGGCCGCATCATCAACATCGCCTCAATGGCCTCCAGGATGCCTCAATTCCATGGAGTGGCCTATACCGCCTCCAAGCATGGGTTGCTGGGGCTCACCCGCACGCTGGCCCTGGAAATAGCCGGGGACGGCATCACCGTCAACGTCATCTGTCCGGGTCCGGTGCAGACCGAGATGAACGACCGTCGGATCCAGTACGACTCGGGGAGGTTGGGTATCGAGTTTAGCGAACTGGAAGCGAGTCTCACTCCCATCGGGAGGCGATTGCAACCGCGGGAAATCGTTCCGATGGCGATACTTCTGGCCTCGGACGAATCTGCAGCCATTACCGGACAGGCCTTCAACATTTGCGGAGGCATGGCCATGTCCTGAAAGAGAAAGAGTGCTGCGACAGATGTGCCGGAAGTACCAGGAAATACAGGGCTGAATCGATCCCCTGCCACCCTTTGGTTCGATCACTCCGGGGAGAGCTTGACCAGGTACTTTCCCAGGTGACGTCCCTCCAGCATCTCGATGAATGCCCCGGGTGCGTTTTCGATGCCCTCCACCACGTGCTCCCGGTTGCGAAGCTTGCCGGCCCCAAGCCAGTCCTGCAACTGCCGCAAGGCTTGGGCGTGCTCCGCCACAAAGTCCCATACCAGAAATCCCTGGACCTTGGCTCGCTTGATGATCAGGTTTCGCAACCAGCGCGGTCCTTGCGCGGGGCGATCGAGGTTGTATTGAGAGCTCTGGCCGCAGACGGCCACTCGAGCCTTGAGATTGAGCAGAGCCACCACGGCGTCGGTGACCGAGCCACCCAGATTGTCGAAGTAGACGTCAATGCCATCGGGACAGGCAGAGGCCAAGCGGTCCGGGTCTTCGGGTTGGGAGCCCCAAACAACCGCCTCATCGAATCCCATCTGCTCCCTGAGGGTGCGGGCCTTGGCTTGAGAGCCGGTCACACCAACCACGCGGCACCCCATGATCCTGGCAATCTGCCCGACAGTGGATCCCACGGCGCCGGCGGCTCCCGAGATTACCACCGTTTCTCCGGCTTGAGGTTGGCAGACATGCAGCAATCCAAAGTAGGCCGTCAGGCCGGTCATCCCCAGGATGCCGAGCGTTGTGGACAGCGATTCCCTCCCCGGGTCCACCCGAGTCAATGACTCGGCCGGCGCGACCGCCTGATCCTGCCAACCCAGATCTCCCACCACCGGATCGCCGGGCTGAAGACTCGGATGACTGGAGACCACCACCCTTCCGGCGACCTGACCCACCAGCACTTGTCCCAACCGTACCGATTCCGCATAGGATTTGCGGTCGTCCATGCGCCCGCGCATATAGGGGTCGAGCGAGAGATAGATGCCGCGAACGAGGCACTCGCCCGGCCCGGGGGGCGCAAGCGGGGAGGTGACCAGCTCGAAGTCCGACAACCTGGGCATGCCCCGGGGGCGAGCCGCCAGAACGATTTTACGGTGGGACAATGCCGCCACTCCTTGGAAGATTCCGTTGCCGCGATCAAACAAGTGCCGCCCCCGCCCCCTCGACGGGACGGATCATACGAGAATGGAACAAGAGAAGTTTATAGCCTGTCGGAAAAAGATTATAGACCATCGATTCATGCTGGTCGTTGAACCGGTTGCCTGCCAACAGAAGTCATGGGATGAATTCCACCCGGGAGCGCGGGCCGGGTTGCCGGGCGGGGGCCTGCCGATGGCGCAGAGCCATCACGCTTGGTGTGCCTTCGTGGACAACTCTTTTTTCTTAATGTTTCAAACTAGAGGTGGGGCCGGACGCCGAAAGTCGCCCGCGGGTTGGGGGGCGTGGAATCGGTCGGCGCCGGATTCGACAGTTGGAAACAAGCAGGGAAGACTGGGGAATCTGGAGGCGAGGAGGGGATTCGAACCCCTGAATAAAGGTTTTGCAGACCTCTCCCTTAGCCACTTGGGTACCTCGCCTGATCGCAACTCCGGGCCATTGGAAACGCTAGCCCGCAATTTATACACGCGACCGGTCCGGGCGTCAAGCTGCCCCCCGGGTGAGAAATGCCAGGCTACACCAGCAGCGGAGCAATCACCAGGGACACCACCGACATCAGCTTGATCAGGATGTTCATGGAAGGGCCGGAAGTGTCCTTGAAGGGGTCTCCCACCGTATCTCCGACCACAGTGGCCTTGTGTGCATCGCTGCCCTTCTGTTCTCCGGCCACTTCGCCTTTTTCAATGGCCTTCTTCGCGTTGTCCCAGGCTCCCCCGGCGTTGGCCATCACCAATGCCAGCAACACGCCTGAGACAGTGGCGCCGGCCAACATGCCTCCCAGGGCTGCCGGTCCCAGCAGAAAGCCCACGATCACCGGAGCTACCACGGCGGTGACGCCGGGGAGGATCATCTCGCGCAGGGCGGCGCTGGCGGAGATGTCCACGCAACGGGCGGCGTCGGGAACCACTCCTTCCTTGCCTTCCAGCAGCCCCGGAATTTCTCGGAACTGGCGGCGAATCTCCTCGACCATATTGCCTGCAGCCTTGCCCACCGAGGTCATGGTCAGGGCGCCAATGAGGAAGGGCAGTATTCCGCCGATGAAGAGTCCGATGACGACCGTGGGTTCGGTGATCACGATCCGGAGCGGTGACTCGCCGTCGGCCAGCAGGGCCGCGTACTGTTTCCACTGACCGGTAAGTTCGACCTGCGCGCTTGCAAGCGCCTCCAGCTTGCTCTGGATCGCGCCGACCACGGCTTGAGAGTAGGCGGCGAACAGAGCCAGGGCCGTGAGCGCGGCCGACCCTACGGCAAACCCCTTGCCCATGGCCGCTGTCGTATTGCCCAGTGCGTCCAGGCTGTCGGTGATCTTGCGCACCTCGGGCCCCAGCCGGGACATTTCCGATATGCCCCCGGCATTGTCCGCGATGGGCCCATAGGCGTCGACGGACATGGTAATGCCTACCGTTGCCAGCATTCCGACCGCGGCGATCCCGACCCCGTAGAGTCCGGCCGTGTCGTTGGCGACGAAGATGGCCAGGCAAATGGCCAAAACCGGTAACGCGGCGGACTCCAGACCCACCGCCATTCCGCTGATGATGTTGGTTGCAGCTCCCTGTTTGCTGGCGTCACAGATTCTGCGAATGGGTTTGCCGGAGGTGTAGTACTCGGTGATCAAACCAATGAATACGCCTGCCAGGGTGCCCCAGAAGATCGCCCAGAACACCTGGTCGCTCACCGCGTAGGTCGAGACCAGTCCGTAGGCGCTTACCAGGAACAGGGCCGCGGCGATGTAGGTCGCGTAGCGAAGCGCCGAGGCAGGAGAGATTTGCTTGAGGGCTTTCATGGAGAAGATGCCCACAAAGGAGGCAATCAGACCGGTAACCGCCAGCATCAACGGCAGGGCCATCAGGATAATCCTGGCTTCCGGGTCGCCCACCTGAGGCGTCGACTTCAACGCCGCCAGTTGTTGGGTGGCCAACGTGGCCCCGATAGCGATGGTGGCCACGATCGAACCGACATAGGACTCGAATATGTCGGCCCCCATGCCGGCCACGTCCCCCACATTGTCACCCACGTTGTCGGCAATCACGCCGGGGTTGCGCGGGTCGTCCTCCGGAATATTGGCCTCCACCTTTCCCACCAGGTCGGCGCCGACATCGGCGGCCTTGGTATAGATTCCACCTCCCACTCGGGCAAACAGCGCGATGGAACTGGCCCCCATGGCGAATCCGTTGATGACGCTGGCAGTCTCAGGCTTCCCGTAGATCAGGAACAATACCCCCAGGCCGATCAATCCCAGGCTGGCGACACTCACTCCCATGACGGCGCCGCCGTTAAACGCGGTGAGCAAGGCCTTGCCCTGTCCTTCCTCCTTGGCGGCCTGTGTCGTTCTGACGTTGGCGCTGGTGGCCGCCTTCATTCCCAGGAAGCCGGCCAATGCCGAGCAGAGTGCCCCTGAAACAAAGGCAAGCGAGGTATTCCACGTCAGAAAGAAGCCCAGAAGCACGGCTACGATGGTGACAAAGAAGAAAAGAGTCAGATATTGACGCTTCAGGTAGGTCATGGCGCCGAGTTGAATCTGGTCCGAGATACCGCGCATCAACTCGCTGCCGGCCGGCAGGCGTTTGAGGGTAATAAAAATGACCATGGCAACGGCCAACCCAATGAGTCCTGCAATCGGAAAGTAGGTCATCCAGGTTTGAATCATCCAATCAACTCCTCAATCAAGTGGGCTCAAAGAATCCATTTCGGACGCAACCGCTGCAGCTAAATTTGCAGGCCGGCGGCTTGTTCGCGGGAATGCTGGCGCCCCGGGAAATCGTGCGTTTCAGAGTGGGGCACAGCGGGTTTGCGGTTTGGTTCGGCCAGGCTCGATCGCGCAGGCAGGAGTTCCGGGCTCTCTGTGGATGGCGGTTGTTCCGTGGCGCCCTCGGTCACCTCAGCCGGCATGGATCATCGACAAAAACGGCGCAGATGTCAAGGCGAGCCGAGAGTCCGGTCTCAGAAATATGGCAAGCCTGTTACCGAGACGGAACACTGGCGGAATCAGCCTGGGGCGTTTCGGCGGGCCGACAGCGGAAACCGCTTCTGAATTGTCGCCGTCCGGGAAGTCCCGGGAGAACCCCAGGGCGTCCGGAGGCGCTCGAACGAGACAGTTTCCCCGTCCGGACCGGATCTTCAACGGCCGGGATTTTCGTGGTAGAGTGTCCGGGCCAGCCGGTCTTCCGAACGAGGTGATTTGCGCTGACCGCCCATTCCATCAACCCGCATTTCTCACCAGGGGGCATGATCATGGCGCAGGAATTTTCCCCTCAGCGCGTGCTCGTGAGTGAAGAGCGTAGCGGTTCCTACGGTCGAGCGAGCATGTGCGCGCTGAGGGGAAAAGGACAAGCCAGGGCATGCCCAGCGCCGTCTGTTATCCGCAAACTCTTTAAATGAAGCCGATCAAGGTGTTGAAGACCATTGACTTTTGTCCTGCCTCCAGCGACCTGGTGAGAAATGCGGGTTGAGTCACGCAAGATGATTGATCCGGTCTTTCGCAACTCCCTTCGAGAATGCCTCTTCCTCCTCCTCCTGTGGCTCGCCTGTTGCCTCTACACGGTGACCTACTGTTACCTGGGCGGCTACCTGGTGCATGAGCCCCACCCCGATGCCACCGGGCCCTCCATCGGCAAGCTCGTCGGACCCTTGACGGCCTTTGACCGGCACCCGCAGTCCCTGACCACGCCGTTGGGATTGGGTGTCCCGGACTGGGTGTTCTACGGAGTGATTACGCCCTGGGTGGCGGCGGTGGTGATCACCATCCTGTTTTGCCTCTATTTTTTTGCGGAGGACGATTTGAGCCCTCCGGGCCTGGAGCGGGACGAGCCGGGAACGAGTCATGACTGAGACCAGCCCGGCCACCATCATCACCTTTATCGCCTATATCGCCTGTGTCTTTGTTCTGGCGGCTCTCTCCCATCGACTCCTGGCGACCAAGTCATTCCTGGGTGAATATTTTCTGGGGAGCCGGGGCCTGGGAAGCTGGGCTCTGGCCTTTACCTTTGCGGCCACGGCGGCTTCCGGGGGAAGCTTCACCGGATTTCCCTCTCTCATTTACAGCTACGGGTGGGTGCTGGCCTTCTGGATTGCAAGCTATATGGTGGCCGGAGTCTGCAGCATGGGGGTTCTGGGCAAGCGGTTGAACCAGGTGGCCCGCAAGACGGGAGCCATCACCATCCCCGACGTGCTTCGTGACCGATACGATTCGACGGCCCTGGGGCTCTTTGCAACCTCGACCATTATTTTCTTTACCGTTTGCAACCTGATCGCCCAGTTCAAGGCCGGCGCCCTGATCATCGAGGAGACGTTCAACCTTCCAGCCGACTGGGGTTACAGTGCCGGGCTGATCATTTTTGCAGTTACCGTCATCTTTTACACGGCCTATGGAGGGTTTCGAGCGGTCGTGTGGACGGACGTGCTGCAAGGCGTGGTGATGGTGCTGGGCATCACTCTGCTGCTTCCCGTGATCATCAGGCAGGGTGGTGGAATGGAGTCGATCAACCGCAAGCTCCGGGAGCGCCCTCCGACCCTGATTACCTCGGTGGCGGGGGGCTACAACGATCTGGTCATTCAAGCCCGGGGACCACTGGACACCGCCGGCCTGCTCTATCGTCACCCGCGGCGAGCCAATGCTCCCCTGCAGATCCGGTGGGATCCGGCAGTTGGGACGGAGAACCGATTTATCGAGGTCTTTCTGGCGACCGATGGCGAGGGGCGGACCAGCAGTACCGGCAACGACGTCAAGCAGGCCATTGAGCAACACCCCATGCTGGGCCCGCGCTTCCGGGTCAGCTTCCCATACGACAACAGCGAGATAGTCACCGATCGATTCGGACACCGGACCGAAATGGGAGCCACGGGAGTGATTGGGCTGGACAGCGATCGGAGTGCGGAACGCTTTGTTTTCCTGCGCGGGGACGAGGTGCTGTTCGGCCCGGGTCGATCCAACCGCGGATCCCCCTTTCACCCCTTGGGCATGGCCATTTCGTTTTTTTTCATGTGGGCCATTACCGGCATGGGACAGCCGGGAACCATGCTTCGCTTGATGGCCTTCAAGGACAGCCGCACTCTGAAGCGGGCCATCCTGACCGTCACCGGGTTCTACTCGATGGTTTACCTGCCGCTGGTCTTCATCTTCGTGGCCGCCCGGGTGCTCATTCCCGAGTTGAATGCCGAAAATTCCGACAAGGCCATGGTACTGGTAACCACCCGGGTCGTGGGGGACATGGGACTCGCCTACCAGATCCTGGGCGCCGTCCTGGTGGCGGCGCCCTTTGCCGCCGTCATGTCGACAGTCGACAGCTTTCTTCTGATGATCAGCTCGGGCTTGGTGCGAGACATCTACCAGCGCACCATCAACCCTCGGGTCAGCGATCGAACGGTCAAGCGAGCCAGCTATGCCACGACCGTGATTGTGGGCATGGTGGTGACGCTGCTGGCCACCCGTCCACCCGACTTTTTGCAACGAATCATCGTGTTTACCGGCAGCGGGTTTGCCGCCACCTTTCTTTGTCCGGTGATGCTGGGACTCTATTGGAAAGGCATGACTCGCCAAGGGGCGCTGAGCGCCATGGTGGGCGGATTCACGGTGATGGTGGGGTTCTTCCTTCCGACCCTGTTTGGCGGAAGTCGCATCGACTTACTGGGTTTGCACCCCAACCTGTGGGGACTGATGGTTTCATTCGGCCTGGGGTTCCTGGTCAGCAAGGGCACCGGTCCTGCGCCGACTCATCTGGTAGAACGTTATTTTTACAAGGTGAGTACCCCGCAACAGAGTCTCTCGACGGAGGACCGGGGGCAGTCGAAGGTTGACGGCTCCGCTTAGGAGGTTTGCTTGATCGAGGGCTTTCACCATACCGGCATCGTGGTCCAGGACCTGGAGGGAATGGTGCGCTTTTACACCCAGGTTCTCGGACTGCAAGTTCTGCGTCGAATCGACTCCGTGGCGCCTCCGGAGGGGGACCACACGGGCGTTCCCGGGGCGCGTCGTCAGTTGGTATTTGTGGGCTTTCCGGGAGACCATCAGATCGAACTGGTTCATTTCGTCCATCCACCGGCCCCTCGGGGTTATCTGGACAAGCATCAGCTCGGCGCAAGCCACGTCTGTTTCGACGTGAAGGATCTCAGACAGACCTATGCCGAATTGCGAAGCCGGGGAGTCCGATTCGTCACCGAGCCGAAGTTCCGATCCTACCGGAATGCCGAGCTCGGCATCGTCTACGCTCAGGACCCGGAAGGGAACTGGCTGGAATTCGTTCAGGGTCTGCACTGAACGCCGACTCGAGGACGAAACGAAAAGGGAATTTAACAGGGTCGCGAGAGGAAAAAGAGTTATCCACAAACGACAACGACGAACCACGAATGGACACGAATGAACACCAATATACTGATTGACGAGGTGTTTATTGACGCGAGTGACAACCGATTATCGAGGGGCTATCGACGAAGGACAGGAAGTCGTACCAGAGTAACAAGGTTGCAGAAGCATTTGAATGCCGCTTGTCATTGAAATAGTTCATCTGCGAACCGTTTGGAAAATTAGGCAGCGGGACGTTTACCGGGAATGGCCACAAAAGGCACAAAAACACAAATTGTGCCTTTTGTGGTTAGACAGCCTTTTTAACCAGGTCGCACCCGATATAGAAAAAGGCAGAACCTCTGGTTTTCCGGCAAGATGACCTGCCCCGCCGGGAATTTTGCAAAAAGCTCCTGCATTTGTGTCTATTCGTGTCCATTCGTGGTTCGTCTTTTGTTGAAGATAGGCCGAATTCAAGCGAATGATACGCACCGCAGGGCTTGGGCCGGCTAACCGCTGGCGGGAAGAATACAAGGGATATCTGGATCGATGCTTGAAGTTCTTGATCTCGACCTGAAGATGGGCAAGGAGGAATACCAGGGCGCCGTTCAACGGCTGAGGGTGAAGTTGCGTGACCTGCAGCATGCAGTCAGGGCTGCCGGAATTCCGGTTGTGGTCCTGTTCGAGGGTTGGAACGCGGCAGGCAAGGGAGATGCGATCACTGCCCTGGTACGCCCCCTCGACCCCAGGGGATTCAAGGTCTTTACCACCCAGGCTCCCACCCTTGAAGAGCAGTTCCACCCCTTTCTTTGGCGCTTCTCGACCCGGCTTCCCGGGAAGGGTGAATGGGTGTTCTGGGATCGCTCCTGGTATCGACAAATGTTGGAGGAACGTGTTGACGGGCGTCTGGACCGTAGTGGCGCCCTGGCAGCCGGAGGGGAGATCCGTGAGTTCGAACGCCAGCTCTCGGACGATGGCGTTGTGCTGATCAAGTTCTGGCTCCACGTAAGCAGAAAGGAACAAGAGCGCCGTCTTGCGAGCATGCAGAGCGATCGATTCGAGCGTTGGCGCTGGACCCAGCCGGATTGGAAGAAAGAACGCGGCTACAGGAAATACCTGGAAGCCGCGGAAGAGATGCTTGCCTTGACCAGTACGGTGAATGCTCCCTGGAAGCTGGTGGAAGCTCACAACCGCAGATTCCGGCGAGTGAAGATCTTCGAACACTTGATCGGCGCGCTGGCCGGCCATCTGTCCCGGCACGGTAAGGGTCTGGAGGCAACAGGATCTTCGATGCCGACAGCGGAATCCATTGATGAGGGAGTTCGGAGTCGGGGGCTTCACATCGAGGTCGACTCCATATCCTCGGTGCTGGATCGGTCCGATCTGAGCAAGCACCTGGATCGGGAAGACTATGAGAAGCAGCTTTCCAGACTGCAGCTACGCCTGCGAGATCTGGAGTTCGAGTGTTATGGGCGGCGGGTCGCGAGTGTCGTGGTTTACGAAGGCTGGGACGCGGCGGGCAAGGGTGGCAATATCAAGCGCCTGACCCAGGAACTGGACCCGAGAGGCTACGAGGTGGTTCCGATAACCGCGCCGACCCTCGAAGAAAAGACCCACCACTATCTGTGGCGCTTCTGGCGACAACTGCCCAAGGCCGGCCACATGACCATTTTCGACAGAAGCTGGTACGGCCGGGTTCTGGTTGAACGGGTAGAGGGATTTGCCTGCGAAGAAGAATGGCGGCGCGCCTACCAGGAAATCAACGAGTTCGAAAGGCACCTCACTGTCGCGGGTGTGGTCTGCGTCAAGTTCTGGCTTCATCTAAGCCCGGAGGAGCAGTTGCGCCGCTTCCAGTCTCGGGAATGCACTCCGCACAAGCGATTCAAACTAACCTCGGAGGACTGGAGGAATCGGACGCGATGGAATGACTATCGAAGGGCCGTCACGGAGATGATCGAGCGGACCAGCACTCCCTACGCTCCCTGGACGGTTGTGGAGGCGGAGGACAAGCTCTGGGCCCGCGTGAAGACACTGTCCACGCTGGTAGCGACGCTGGAGAAACGCCTCGGGGTTTAGTGATCGAAAAAGGAGCGGGAGGAGTGAATCCGGAAGAGACGGTCTCGAGAGGGGGCCATCGACCCTTCGGCCTGCGAGGTTGGCAGTTTCTCGTGAACCACGACAGGACCTACCTGGCTCAAGCGGCAGAGCGGTCGATCAAGGAAGCGCCGGGTTTTGAGGTGACCCACCTGGAGTTTCCCAATATGGCCCTGCAGTTGCCCTACGCCTACACCAGCTCACCGGCGCCACCCTGTGCGAACTGGGTATTGTGTGGGCAGACCTTCAGAGACTTTCCCAAGCTGGCTGGCCACCGCGACTTGCACAGCCGGGGAGCAGTCTCGACTCCGGAGGATCGAAGCCGCAATCTGGCTTACATGAAAGACCTCTTCGGCAAGGTCAAGGATTCCGGCCTCGGAGTGATGGCCTGGCATCATGTTCGCCGGGATCTTCCGGACGAGCTCGCTCAGGAATACCCGGAGTCGGCTACGGGGGATCCGGGCTTTCTACAGGACTGGGAGGAAGCCACGCTGACCGAGTTTTTCGAGGTGGCGCCGGAAGTCGACATGCTGGTTGTAACCTCGCTGACGGAAACTCCCGGGGTCCTGGAAATGCCCGACCGGACTCACCAGGTCGCTCGGCTGGCCGGTGTGTTCGGAGCCATGGAGCGGGCCTGTCGCAGGGCCGGGAAGACCCTGATCATTCGTGACTGGGGAGCCGTGGGTAAGAATCAACGGCAGGGAGCCATCTTCAAGGAGGCGATGGAGAGACTTCCCGGGGACGTCTGGATTCACATCAAGAACGTGGTGCTCGACTTCGTCACCAATGCCGAAATTCCCCATCCCAACCTCAACGCCTACCCGGACCGACCCATGATCGTCGAGTTCGACGTGTACGGGGAGTACTACGGTCGGGCCGACATTCCCTACGTGGACCCGGGGCACTTCTGCGAGCGACTGGATGGCCTCTATGCCCTGCAGCCCAGCGGGGTGACCGCGCGCATCGCCTATGAGTCCGGGAGAGAGTGGCGTCGTTATCGAACCATCTTCGATTCGCCCAATGCCGCCAACGTCGTGGCGTTCTCCCGCTGGGCCTCAGAGGCCGGCCGGAATCGACCGATCGGGGAATGGCTGGACTTTCTTGCTCCTTCCCGACGCTGGCAGACCTATACCTGGCAGTGGCTGGCCGACCGCTACGGGTCCGATGCAGGTCCCCTGCTGGCCCGGGTCTTCGAGCGAACGCCACAGATTGTACATGGGATCTTTGCCCCGCTGTGGTGCGGCTACTGGCACCCGTTCAGCGTCATGGAGCATACGACCCTGCCGTGGCCGCCCACCCGTCTTGAGAATCACGGATCCGTGCCCTGGGATCCTCCCCCGGACATTCTCGAGGTCACCGGGGGGCTGGGGGACAATGACTTTTCCAGAGTGGTGGACTGGATGCCGCCGGGGACGGCCGTCGAGGCCATAGGTTGGTGTCAGTTGGTCTCTCGGAAGGAGGAGGGGCTCCGTCTGGCTCAGGTGTGTTCGGATGAAATATCGGTTGAGGGCCGGGCGGTCTTGTCTCCCGAGGACTATGAGGACCTTGACCTGTTGTTCCGGCAACTGGTGGCTGTCTGCCGGGCCGATGTCCTGACCGGCAAGATTCTGGCTGCCTCCCGTGGCCCCCGGAAAGAATCGACTGTTCTGGCGGACTTGTCCTTGTCTTCCCTGAGCGAGGAAGCGAAGCAGATGGAGGGTGAGATCCGCCGTGACTTCGGAGCGGAATTCTTTGGGGAATTGGCGCTGCGCGTGGAGGCCTGGGGACGCTGGGCCAGGCAGGGGGCATCCGCCAAAAGCGAGTAGGGAACATTGTTCTGTGTTTTGGTGCCTTTTGTGGCCATTCCCGGCAAAGATCCCGCTGCCGAATTTTGCAATTGGCTCAGGCCGTGTTCCGTTTATCGCGACCCGTCGTCGAGCGCCGCAAGGCCGCGATCATAGATGTCCAGCACCCGCTTTCGCTCCTCGGAGGTGGCGAAGAGTGCTTCCTCGGCCACTGTAGTTCTCGCCTCCTGCATCTGTCTCCTTAGATGATCCACGGCTGCGGGCTGCCGGACAGATCTCCCGTCCACCTCGAGATAGATCGCCGAGGTGTGCCCGAAGATGGGCAACCCGTACTCGCTGTCGGCCTGCCCGGAGACTCTCAGCGCCAGCCAACCGGGCTCTTCCACCGGAAACATTTTCTTCAACTCGGCCGAGAAGTGTTCCCCGGTCGCTTGGGACGGGATGCGGTCGACCACCCGGCCGTTGTGGATCAGTTCCAGGTGACCGAAGTCGACCCGCCCCGACACCCGGCCCTCGATTCCGACCTCTCCGGGGGATTTCAGCGAGACGGTGTCTCCGATCGATCGGTCCTCCACACGGAAGCGAAACAGGGGCCCGTTGGTGATGAAGGAACGCCCCTGCTTGAGCGCCTCCAGCCAGGAGGCGATTCCCAGCGGTTCCTCGACCCGGGTGTAGGCTCTGGCAAGGTCGAACAGGAACCAATCGGTGCCGGTCGAGAAGGGAACCCTGAGCCCGGCATTCAGGTAGTGATAGAAGGTGTCCTCGAATTGGGGATAGTCCTCCAGGGACAGCCCGTCAAAGATATTCTGGGCATCCACTTTGCCCAGGACGAAGTTGACCACCCGTTCCAGTCCGAGGTCGTTGTGGCACCAAATGGCCGTTCCTCCCTGGCGATGAGCCTCGTCGATCCCTGCCTGCAGGGGTATCCCGTCAGTGCCGGCCCCCGTGATGCCCGGACCGATGCTGACCGGCTGGATGAGCTTCCTGATGTTCAGCAGCATGACGTGGCCGTAGCCTCCGCTCCAGGGAGTCAGGTTGTGACGATGCTCCTCTCCCTGGTTGACCAGCACCCCGGTGGAACGGAATTGGGTCAGGTCGCCGATCGGATAACGGTTGGTGATGTAATCGGCGTCTTCGGACGGGCGGATCAGATAGGAGGTGAACAGAACGTCCAACCGGTCCGCGGCCGGAATCGTGTTCAGATAGCGATCAGCTTCTTCCTGCGTCAGCCGGAAGAGGTGCAGGTGGGTGTTGCCGCCAAACCACTTCTCTTCCTTCACGTGGCTGAATGAGTTCAGGGGAAGGGTCAAGGAGGCTTCATTCCTGTGTTCGAGGTCGACCTCCAGGGTCGCCATCTCCGTTTCAAGTCCCGCAAAAGCTTCCAGCCGCAAGGGCTTCTTGGGCAGCCTCACTTCGCTGGTCCCGGACAAGACGTACCAGTCATGGATGGGGCGGCGGGGCGGCCGTTTGCCTTGTTGCTGCAGGGCCACCGAGCCGACGCCTTGCCCGCGCTCCAGCAGGCCATGGATCGGAACCGCTTCCTCCCGGCCCTGGACAAAACAGCGAATTACCCCCGCAACGGGCCTGCCGGTCTCGCCGTCGACCAGAGAAAGGCGGACACGGCGGAGATCTTCCTGAAGCAGGCCGCAGCGGGCGGCGGCCATCACGCCCAATCCCCAGATCAGGACCAGAAAAAGACGGCGGTTCATTGTGCGTTCACTCCCGAGCGTAGTGCATTCGCGCCGGCGCACCAATAGGGGGTCCGGGAAGGCGACCGCTGTCACTCATTTTCACGGCGCTTCATTTCAGGTTCCAGGTCCACTCCCAACCCGTCGGCCACGCGGTTGATGTAGTTGAAGTACGAAATCACTTCGACGGCATCCAGGATGTCTCGATCGCTGAGCCCCTCGCTTCTCAGTTGATGGCAGTCTTCGGCGGTCATACGGGAGGGATGGCGCGTGAGTTTCTCAGCAAATTCGCACAAGGCTCGCTGGCGTGCGTCCAATGGGGCCTCCCGGTAATCCCGCTTCACCGTCTCGGCCAACGACCGGTTTCCTGTCGCGACACGGAGATCCTCCCCGTGGCCTTCCGTTCAGTAGAAGCAGTCGTTGAGTTGAGAAACCACCGTGGCCAGCATTTCCCGATCGCCTCTGGAGAGACCCGGGGTTCCGCGCATGCTGGCCACATAGAGGGCCATGCTGGCATGAAGCGCGGCAGCGTTGAGGCTCTGGATCTTCAGGATGTTGAACACCTTGCCCGCCCGCTCCATGGCCAAGGCATATTCGGCTTGCAGATCACCTTCGGCTGCTTCCGGCTCTATCACCTGGATGTAGGCCATGCTGCCTCCCTAGTCTGAAGGTATCGGCTAACGACGGACCGGTCGGGACAATTGTTCCATGAGCCTTTTGCAAAATTCAGCAGCGTGACGATTACCGGGAATGGCCACAAAAGGCACAAAAACACAATTTGTGCCTTTTGTGGTTAGTAAGCCTTTTTTACCAGGTCACACCCGATATTGAAAAAGGCAGAATCTCAGGTTTGCCGGCAAGATGACCAGCCCTGCTGCGAATTTTGCAAAAAGCTCCCATTGAAGAATCCGGCTCGAACACTACCCGAACATCAGGTTCACGATCAGGACCGCCGCAAGGATGCCGGTGACATCGGCGGTCAGGCAGGCCGGCAGGGCGTGGCGGGTCCTCTTGATGCCGACCGAGCCGAAGTACACCGCCAGGATGTAGAAGGTGGTATCGGTGCTTCCGTTAAAGGTGCAGACCATGTAGCCGGTGAAGGAGTCCGGCCCCTGGGCGTTCATGATCTCGGTCATCACTCCCAGAGCCCCGCTGCCGGAGAGCGGCCTCACCAGGGCCACGGGCAACGCTTCGGCCGGCATGCCGATCATGTTGGTGAGCGGGCCGATCGCCTTGGCCAGCAGTTCCAATCCCCCCGATGCCCGGAAAATCCCGATGGCCACCAGAATGGCAACCAGGTAGGGAATGATTTTCACGGCGACCTGAAAACCCTCCTTGGCTCCTTCCACCAGAGATTCGTAGACCTTGACGCCGCGGGTCCATCCGAACAGAACCAGCCCCGCGATCAGTGCCGGAAGCATCCAGAAAGACATGACGCTACGCACCAGATCCATGGACGGGGTCGCGTCCACCTGTTGCAGGATATGCAACGTCAGAGCGGTCAGCAATGCCAGGAAGAAGACCAGAACTACAGGCTTGCCCCAGCGGGGTCGAACCAGGTCCGGTTGGGACTGGGTTAGTGTGGACAGGTCTTCCGGCCGGCCCTGATCTGAGGAGTCGGATTCAGCTCGCCGCTCCTGTTCAGCCCGGGCGGAAATCGTTTGGGCCAGGCGGTAGCGTGAGGTGCGAGACAGCAGGGTCGCCGCCACAATGGCGGCGATGGTGGCGCATCCGCTGGCAAACCAGGTGGTTGCCATGATTCCCGCGGCATCCTGAGAACCGGCCGCCGCCCTCAAGCTGATGACACCCAGGGGCAGCAGCGCCAGGCCGGAGGTGTTGAGAGCCAGGAAGAGCACCATGGCGTCGGTTGCGGTGCCCTTTTCGTTGTTGAGCCGGTCCAGTTCCATCATGGCCTTGAGTCCGAAGGGAGTGGCGGCATTTCCCAACCCCAGCAGGTTTGAGGTGATGTTCAGGATCATGGCGCTCATGGCGGGATGATCCTTGGGAATGGCGGGGAAGAGGAAGCGCATCACGGGATGCACGGCTCGGGCCATGATCCGCAAGAGGCCCCCGTCGGCGGCCACTCGCATGAGGCCCAGGAAAAAGGCCATGACTCCGATGAGACCCAGGGCGAGGGTGACGGCCGAGCGGGCCGATTCCAGCACGGCCTTGCTCAACATCTCCATGCGTCCCGTGAAGGCCGCCATAAGGATGGAAAACAGGACGATGACGACGAAGATTCCATTCAGCATGAAGTTCCTCGGGAGGTGTGGAGAACAGCAGGCATCGGCTCGGTCGCGAGTGTCTGTTTAAGGGAAGAGGTCTTAGTCCTTCAAAACAAAGGTGTAAAGGGAATGGCCGGACACGATGGAGAAATGCTGCTTGTCGCCGACCAGGTAGGTGATGGGTGAACTGATGACCCTCCCGCCCAGGTTGCGGCTCCACAGGAGGCTGCCGTCGAAGACGTCCAGGGCGAAGACGTGCCCCTCCATATTACCCGAGAACAGGACGTCGCCGGCGGTGGTCAGAACCCCACCTTCGGTCACGCTGGTCATCTTGTATTCCCACTTGCGTTCGCCGGTCTTGGGGTCCAGGGCCCGCACGGCGCCGTAACCCGGGTCGGTATCCACCATGACATCCGGGTAAACGCCCCTGGGGAAGCTTCCAATGAAGCGTTCCCCTCGAACGTAGGTGGGATCGCCCTTGAAGTAGACGCTGGCATATTCCCAGACCGACAAGTAGAAGAGCCCCGATCTGGGGCTGTAGGAGGGCGAGTACCAGTTGGTTGCACCCTGCACGCTGGGGTAGGTCAAGGTGCCCTCCACACTGGGTTCGGCCCCGGCCCTCTTGATGGGCCGTCCGTTTTCGTCCAGGCCCTCGGCCCATGTCTGGTGGGCGAAGGCCTTTCCCAGCAGGAAGCGGCCATCCGTTCGGTCCAGAACGTAGTAGAAACCGTTTCGGTTTCCCCAGAGCATCAGCTTGCGCTCCCGGCCGCCGAATTCCATGTCGACCAGGACGGGGATCTGCACGGCGTCGTAGTCCCAGACGTCGTGGGGAGTGAACTGGAAATGCCATTGAAGCCGGCCGTTGTCGGGATTCAGGGCCACCACCGAGTCGGAATAGAGATTGTCGCCCTTGCGCACGTCACCGTTCCAGTCGGGGCCGGGGTTCCCGATTCCCCAGTAGAGCAGGTTCAACTCCGGGTCGAAGGAGCCCGTCAACCAGGCCGAACCCCCGCCGGTTTTCCAGGAGTCCCCCTCCCAGGTCTCGTTCCCCGGTTCGCCGGGGCCCGGAATGGTGTGAAAGCGCCAGGCCCTCTTGCCGGTCCTGGCATCGTAGGCTTCCAGGAAGCCGCGAATGCCGTACTCGCCCCCGGCCATGCCCACAATCACCTTGTCCTTGATCGCGAGCGGGGCCATGGTGACCGCGTAGCCGTCCCGGAAGTCCGCCAGCTTCACGTCCCACACCAGGGAGCCGGTCTTGGCGTCGATCGCCTGCAGGCGGGCGTCCAGCGTACCCAGGAAAAGAAGGTCGTCCAGGATGGCCAACCCCCGGTTGACCAGGCCGCAGCACACGCTCACTTCCTTGGGAACCTTGTGGTGGTAGGTCCAGAAGACGCGCCCGGTCGTGGCGTCCAGGGCGACCACCACGTTGGGGGGGCGGGTCAGATACATGATCCCGTCCACCACCAGAGGGGTCGCCTCGAAGTTCTCGAGGGACTTGGCCTGGAAAACCCACTTCAGCTCCAGGTTCTTTACGTTGTCCCTCCGGATCTGGTCCAGGTGGCTGTACCGCTGGCTGTTGTAGGTTCTGGTATAGGTCAACCAGTTGCCGGGCTCATCGTCGGCGTTTAGAATCCGCTGGTAGCT
>VXMN01000133.1:10334-19523 GCA_009841055.1 Acidobacteriota bacterium | reverse complement strand
CGCACCCGCTAGAAGAAGGCGCCTTTCCACGGCGCACTGAATTACTGGAATAACTGGTAGAGAGCGCGTAGAAAACCTATGGAATCGAAGCAAATCAGCAGCGGCTGATCGAAGTTATTCCAGCAATTCACCTACGTCACCAGCGCTGCACCCTGAAGTCGATCGTTTCTTTCTGTCCCTTACCCCTCCTCGGGAGGCGTCATGGCTCTCACTCACCGGCGCGGCTTTCTTCGTCAATCCGGGTTGGCCGCGGCCGGCCTGCCCTTCTGGTCGTCGTCACTGTTCGCAGAGTTGGCCCGGACGATCAGGATTACCGAGATCGAAGCGCACGAAGTGCTTCCTCCCTACCACGAGTACCATGCCGAGTGGCTGTTTCGCTACCAGGGGCTGCACAGCCGCTTGCGGACCATCTACATCGTCAAGACCGATGCGGGCCTCGAGGGCTACGGGGAGAATTGGGGATCTCCCTGGAGCGAATTCAAGGACTACCTGGGCACCAGTCCCTTCGATTGGATCAACGACCCCCGCAACCTGCCCATGAACATGGCTCTCTACGACCTGATGGGCAAGGCGCTGGGACTGCCCGCCTGGAAACTGATCGGGCCTCGGGTGCGGTCCTGGGTCCCCATCGCTGCCTGGACGATGTCGCAACCTCCCCGGCAGATGGCGGAAGAAGTGAGGCAGTTGTCGAAGCGCGGTTACCGCTGGGTGAAATACCACGTGGACGTCCTGCAGAACGTGGTCGACCAGACTGCCGCCATGCAGGAGGCGGCCCCCCGGGGATTTCGAGTCCAGTACGATTTCAACGAGGATTCCAACTTCGAAGCCGTCTACCCGGTCCTGAAGGAGCTGGAACGATTCCCCATTGCCGGGCGGATCGAAGATCCCATCCGATCCATCGACCAGGACGGCTATCGCCTACTTCGCGAAAAGTGCGCCATCCCGATCCTGATTCACCATGGCCCGGCCGAGGTCTTTATGCGCAAGGGGCTTTCCGACGGTTTCATGTCCAGCCATGCCGGCATCGGCTCAGCCAGGAAGCTGGCGGCCATGGCGGAGAGCACCAACACCCCCTTCCTGCTGCAGATGGCCGGGGGGACCATCAACCAGGCCTTCCTGGCCCACCAGGCGGCCGTCTATCCCATGGCTACCCTGGACCACGTCAACCTCTGCAACCTCTGGGCGGAAGACGTGACCGTCGAATCCATGCCGGTGGTGGGCGGCAGCGTGGCGGTTCCCAAGGGACCCGGTCTGGGGGTGCGGCTCGACCGGAAAAAGCTGGAGCGGCTGGCCCGGGCGCCCCGCCCCAAGCAGACACGGTTCCTGGTCAGGGTGCGCTACCGTCCGGGGCCGCACCTCTATTTCCGCTTCGATCCCGATGCCGAGGGCGCCAACATCAGGTTCCTGAGTCCGCCGGGATTCGGGCGGCGCTACTCCGGACACGGCCCCCACGTCCCGGGACCGGTCCCGGGCTACGCCAACCCGGTGGAGACTGACTTCTGGGACGAAGTGGGCACGGCCGAGTTCGAAAGGATGTGGAAACGAACCGAAGCCGGTCCCGTCTGGACAAGCGGGTCGTGAGGATAACGATCCGCAGAGGACAGAAAAAAAAGATATCCACGAAGGAACACGAAGAACGACGAAGACACACGAAGAAAGACCGACCTCCTTTACTGCCACGACCTCACGGGATGAAGCCCCCCCGGGAGCGCGGGCGTCCCGCCCGCACACGTCCTGGCACAGCCTCGCCCATCTCTTCGACCCGGATTGACCGTCAACGGGGAATAGGGGCGCTGCACCCCAGGGAAACTGAGCGGCACGCAACGGAACAGCATGCGGGCGGGACGCCCGCGCTCCCGGGTGGGCCCTCCTCCCATCGCTCTTGCTGCTTGAGGGCGCACGCCCCGGCTTGCCGGGCCGCAGCCCTGCCGATGCGGTCAGAACCGTTCCAGGCTGAGGGGTTCCAGGGGGAGGGAGGTCGGTTCCCCGCAGACCAATTCGGCCATCAGCTTGCCGCTGACGGGGCCGTGGGTATAGCCCAGCATGGCATGGCCGGTGGAGAGGTAGACGTGAGGATGGCGGGGGAGCCGGTCGATGATGGGCAGCCCGTCCGGCGTGCAGGGACGCAAGCCGCACCAGCGTTCCACGTTGCCTGGACTCCCGCCCCCCGAGAGCACCTCCAGGGCCCCCCGCCGGATGGCCTCGGTGCGGGTCGGGTTCAAGCTCAGATCGATCCCGGCAAACTCCATGGTTCCCGCAAACCGCAGGCGATTGCCGATGGGAGTCACCGCGACTTTTCGTTCCGCGTGGATGAGGGGAATCTTCGGGCTCAGCGCCGGCCGGTCCATGGTCAGGCTGTACCCCTTGCCGGCCTGAACCGGGACCCTGACTCCCAGCTCCCGGGCCAGCAAGGGTGTCCAGGACCCCATGGCCAGGACGATTTCACGGGCGCGGAACTCTCCATGCTCCGTTCGAACTCCGGCAGGCCGTCCTCCCTCCAGCAACCAGCCCGTCACCTCGGTACTCGTCCTGACGGCTACCCCATGCCTGCCGAGAGTTTCTCCCAGGCCGGTGACAAACCGATGGGAGTTGCCATGAGCGTCCTCGGCGGAATAGAGAGCGCCCACCACCCTCCGGTTGAGCGCGGGCTCCAGTTCCCGGGCCTGGTTCCCTGACAGGACCTGCAGATCCAGGCCGTGCCTGGCCATGATCCCGGCCTCCTCCCTCCCCTCCTCCATCCCGGCCTCCGTGGTGTAGACGCTCATCAGCCCCCGCTGCTCGAAGTCGAAGCTCAGGTCTTCCGAGGCGGCCAACTCCCGGAACAGGCGCAGGCTGGCGCGACCCAGGTCCCGCAGCACGGGGATGGCTCGTTCCATGGGCCGGTGGCGGCAGGCGGCGGCGAACCGCAGCAGCCAGGATAGGAGTTGCCAGTCCAACCGGGGGCGGATCAGCAGGGGGCTGTCTTCCTTGAGCATCCACCTCAGGGACTTGCCGATGACGCCCGGCGCCGGCACCGGCAGGGCGTGGCTGGGCACGATCATGCAGGCATTGCCGTAAGAGCAGCCGGAACAGATCTCCCCCTTCTCGATCAAGGTGACCCGGCAGCCCTTCCGGGCCAGGTAGTAGGCCGTGCAGACCCCCACCGCCCCTCCGCCAATCACCAGGACATCCGATTCTTCCGCCATTGCCTCGATCTGACTGTAAACCGGCTTCCATTCACACCTGAATACAGAAACTCGGCATGACCGTCTTGCCCGCAAGCCCACCGACCCACAGGGTATTCGATATCAAAAACGACACCCGTTGAGAGAGGCACCCAATTGATCTACACTTCAGTTTCGGAAAAGGGAGGCGGGACACGACCATGGCTCAGGCAAACGTGACCAAGTAGGTAAGCATCTATCTGCGGCTCAACGAAGTGGCCAAGCGAAGAATTGAACGAGCCGCTTCACTTGAGGGGAAAACCATTGGCGAATTTATTGTGTCCAGCGCACTGAGCTACGCTGACAGGACCCTTCAGTCGCACGAAACGATGACCCTCAACCGACGGGATGCCCTGCGTTTCTTCGATGTCATCGTGAATCCGCCGACTCTGAAGGACAAGCTTCGCACGGCTATGGAGGAACACCTAGAGCGCGTTGTCTCAAGATGACTGAGTTGGACACACTCGTATGAATTTCGCTTACATCCCCACGCAGCAATACCCCATGAGGCTGTTTTTGCCGCTCGGCCCTATCCACCTGTAGGGTCCTGTTCGAATCGACATCGGATTTCGGCTGACGTGCAAACGACTGAGGCTGCGCCTCGGCACGTCAACCGAATCGTCCCGCTTGGGGACTATACGGCAGCGCGGCTGATGGTCCGGGTCTCGGACATTCGGGTGACCAGCTCGACTCGCCGGATCCTCAGGGGCTTGTCCGAACCGGGCCCCCGGTAGTTCAGCCGAATGGACACCGGGTTGCGGCCGGTCTTGAGGGCCGCCATGGGAACCGGAAACTTCAGGGCCTTGAAGTGCATGTCGAAGGGTTTGTCGGAGGGAAATCCAATCATGCCGTTGCCGGGCAGGGGGGCGATCCGGTATCCCACCTCCTGCCAACTGGAGGCCACGTCCACTCCCGCGGGCTCCAGCACGGTGTCGCCCACCGAAACCGTCAGACGGTCCCCCGGCTTGGAATAGTCCAGCGCCAGCCATAGCTCGGCCGTTCGGGGCTTGCTGGTCTTGAAGTCGTCGGCCACCGGCATGTCGAGCGACTTGGCGCCGTCGGCCACGTTCAGGTTGAAGGGGACCGGAGCGCCCTTGGAAACGGTATTGTAGCGCACGTAGTCGGCGCCCGGGGCTCGGGGGCTGGCCTCGAACCGCTGAACGGCCGTGTAGTGCTTGTCCTTCTTCCTCATGCGCTTGGGATCGGCGATCTCGTTCAGCAGGTGCTTCCGCCAACTCCCGTACATGAACCAGTTGAAGGTGTAGAGGCCGTCGGCGCCGTCCCGCCACAGGTTGGAGGCGCTTCCTCGGATGACCTCGTCCGGGCTGACCCGGTAGCTGTTCCCGTAGCTGTAGAGGCTGGGATAGATGGGAAGTTGGCGGGCCTTCATCAGTCCTCGAAACTCATCCATGGTCGGCAGCTCAGTCAGTCCCTGACCCAGGATCAGCATGTCCGCCAGGTCCTCTTCGATCCACTTCTCGATTTCGAAACCGCCCAGTGCGCACCACTCCAGCTTCTCCGGAATGCGGATGGCAATCTCGATGGGCCGGCCGCGGCGCTTGGCCTTCTCGTTGAGGCTCTTGCGGATGGCGCGCATGAACTCGGTCAGGTACTTCCCGTTTTCCCGCTCGGTGCCCCGCTGGAAGTAGAGCGTGTGGCGCAACCAGTCCAACTCGATGCCGTCGAAATCCCAGCGATCGAAAAACTCCTCGGCCACCTTGAGCTTCAGGGCCCGGACCCTGGGATGGGCGAAGTTCAGCGCCGTCCACCAGTCGAGATCGTCCACCAGCCAGTCGGGATTGATCCGCTTGAAGGTGGGCAGTTCCGGGTTGGGCAAGGCGCCTCTGGCGTGCTGGCCGTCATGGATGTCGTTCATCCTGAGGGAGACGAAGGCGTCCAGGCCGCGCTTGCGGCATTCCTCCAGGATCACCTTGGGCGGGTTGTGGCCGGCGTCGGCCAGGCTCTTGGGGTTGAGGTACTGGTCCTTGGGGTCGACCTCGATCCCGCCGTGCCAGGTCTTGCTCTCCGGGAACTTGAACCGGTCGGCCTCGCCCGGCCACTCCAGCACGTTGCTCTGGTATTCGGCCACGTTGCCGCTGCCGAAGCTGAACATGAGGGTGTCCACGCCGGTGTTCTCGATAGGCGCAAAGACCAGGGAAGTGAACTGCTCCCGCGTGAGGGGGCCATAGGAATGGGGCAAGGCGGTTCGGCCCCAGCAGTGAATCATGGACCCGTCCCAATTGAACAGAAGCCGCCGTTTCCTGCCGCCTGCTCCGGCCCGCTTGGGCCTGGGGCCGGCATGCAGCAACTGGGCCAACCCACCGGCTCCCGCAATCATGAAGCTTCGTCTGGTGATCGATCGCATCCTGGTCCTCCCCGGCAATTTTGCTTTTTGCTGATATGGATCCCCGAAATGATAGCAAGTCGCCGCCGGAAAAGATAGGTCCCGGGGAAGGTTTCTCTGGGCGTCAGCCCTGCAGCGTCCGAAAAGAGCGATCCTTGTCAGATCGACCCGCGACGTCCTCTGCGAAACAGGGAAAGAACCAGGTCGAATGCGTACCAGGTGGCCAGAAAAGCCAGGCACTCCAGGCTGAAACTTCCGAACTTGTAGAAGATCTCGGCCACGATCAGGGCGCCGGCGGCAGCGGGAAGCTGCTCCAGTGCGATTCGGGAAAGAGGGAGGGAGTGTAGCAGGGTATACATGGCGGATCCGGTTCCTCGTCGGCCCTGGGTCCCGCGGTGGCTACCCACGGACCGGGACCCTCCGGCAACTATGTCCAATGCCCGGGGGAAGGGCATCACGGTTGCCCGTGCGGCACGGTCCCCCGGCGTTTGAGACAGCCTATCATAACCACTGGCCGGAAATGTGGATCAGTTGCCGGCGTGTTGTTCCAGTTGGGCCAGCAGGCTGGCGGCCCTGGCGCGTTTCGCCGGGTCGGTGTCCCGGGCGACGATGCGTTGCAGGACCGAGCGGGCCCGGGGGTCCCCGGCCGCGCCCAACTCCAGGCCCAGCCGGTCCCGCGTCTCGAAATAGCTGGGATCGAAGGGTTGAATCGTGAGTGGAAATTTCCGCCAATAGTATTTCAACGGGCTGTCAGCGGGCCAATCGGCATAGACCTGCTCCCAGTTGCGAACTTCCTTGCCGTGGGGTTCCAGGCTTCCGGGAGCGATGGGTTGGTCGACTCTCTGGAACCGCGCGTCCATGGAGAGGCGCAGCCGGTTGCTTCGGTTGGCGACCCCCTTGTGAACCATGTGGCTGTGAAAGAAGAGCACGTCGCCCTGCTCCACCGGGTTGTGGACCCACTCTCCCGGCAGCTTGTCCGTCACCTCCATGCCTCCGGCCCCCAGCGCAGGGCGGAATTCGTAGACTCCGCCCCGATGGGAACCGCTGGAGAGCTGCAAGCCCCCCATCTCCCCGGCCAGGTCGCTCACCGGGAACCAGGCCGTGTAGGTCTCCGCGGTCCCCTGAATGGGGACCCAGTCCTGGTGCGGCGGGGTGGTGTACTCCACTTTCTGGGGAAAGATGGTCCGCCCGATCAATCGTGGATGGGGCAGGACCTTGCCTCCCACCAACCGCTCCACGACCGCAAGCAGGTCGGGCTGGTGCTGGATGGACTGAAACTGCATGATCGACAGGACCCGGGTCATGACTTCCATGTAGGGCCGTTCGGGCTCCACGCAGAAGGCCTCCAGGTTGGCGGTGCCTTCCTCCCCGGCCCCGTCCTTCACCCAACCGACTTCCTCCAGGACCGCGAGCCATTTCAGGCGCAGCTCCTCCAGCAAGCCGCGCGGCAACAGCCCCCTGACGTACAGATAGCCATCCCGATCCATTCGCCGTTTCAATTCCGATGCGTCGCCAACAATGCCCGTGGAATCCAGATATGGCTTCACGAGAGCCTCCCTTGATCAGGTTAGTCGGGACTACCTTGCGGTTGGGTCCCTGGTGTCAGTTGTAGCACTCCCATCGAGGTCCCGGCAAAGAGACGGACCGGACCGGAACCGGCCAGGACCAGGGTGTGAAGCCGGGCCGCAGGGAAGCCGGTCGCTCCGGGACCTTGCCGGCCCGATTCCCATGCCTCCCAACTGGCGCCACTGTCCAGACTCCTGAAGAGGCCGCGGCGCAGGGCCGCGTAGAGAACGGACGGCTTGGAGGAATCGACCAGCAGGGCCCGCACCACCGGAAATGTCGGCAATCCCCGGTTGGCGGGCGACCAGGTCGCCCCCTCGTCGCTGCTCATGAACACCCCATCCCCGAAAGAGCCGGCGTACAGGATTCGGGAGGGGGGCGGACCGACCGCCAGGGCATCGATGATGAGGCCGGGCAGCCCCTGGGCATCACCCTTCCAGGTCTCTCCGCCGTCGACCGATTTGAACACTCCGGAGCCGTCGGTGGCCGCGTAGAGGGTGCCGGCTGCAACCGGGTCCATGGCCAAAGCCCGTACACTCTCTTTCGCAAGTCCGCGGTTGATCGACTTCCAGGAAGAGGCGGCATCCTCCGTCTTGAACACGCCCTCCCCGTCGACGGCGGCATAGAGCACCGAAGCCCTGGCAGGATCCGCCAGCAGCGACCGGACCAGGCTCAGCGGCGGCAACCCCCGGTTGGCCGCGGCCCAAATGCCTCCCCCGCTGGTGCTCTTGAAGACCCCGCCCCCGAAGGTGCCGGCGTACAGGGCGCCGGGGTCGGAAGGATGGATCAGGAGGGTCTCCACCCGGGGCTCGGTGAGACCCTGGTTGACGGGTTCCCACTTGAGGCCACCGTCGGAACTCTTGAAAATGCCGGAGCCCAGGGTGCCAGCGTAAGCCAGGTCGGGATTGGCGGGATCGAATGCCAGGGCCTGCACCAGGACATCGGTCAACCCTTGATTCGAGTCCTTCCAGGCGGCGCCTCCATCGGTGCTCAGGAAAACGCCCCCGCCGGCTGTGCCCGCCAGCAGGACGGAGCCGTCATCGGCCAGAGAGGCCAGGGCCGTCACCGGAAAGAGATCGGGCAGCCCCCCCTTGATCGCCTGCCACTTTTCGCCCCCGTCAACCGTCTTCAGCAATCCCTCGTTCAGGGTGCCGGCAAGCGCGGCAGCCGGACTCGGCCCGGTCAGGGCGAGGTCGAGGACAACGGCCCCTTTCTTGACCGGCTTCCAGGTTGCCCCGCCATCCGGACTCCGGTAGACCATGCCGCCCAGGTTGTCGTCGGTGCTGACATACACGACCGCCGGATCGCCACGATCCACCGCCGCCGCCGTAATCCAACGATCGTTCAAGCCACTGCCATTCCAGGTCTTTCCTCCGTCCAGGCTCTTGAAGAGACCCTTTCGGTGGGTGCCGGCGTAGAGGGTCCGGGGCTCTTGCGGATCCATGGCCAGGACTTCCACCCGGCTTCCAGCCAGGCCCCGGTTGCCCGCCTTCCAGGTTCTCCCGCCGTTGCTTGTCCTGAACACGCCCCCGCCGAAAGTGCCCGCGTAGGCGATGGAGGCCTTGCGGGGATGGACCAGCAGAGCCTTGACAGCCCGGCCGGGCAACCCGCGCAATCGGGCGGTCCAGGAGGCCCCCCGGTCGGAACTCCTGAACACCGCTCCGGACGAGGTTCCGATGTAGAGAATTCGAGGATCCGAAGGAGCCACCGCCAGAGCCTCGACCGGACTCCCGGTCAGCCCCCTGGCGCCCGGTTCCCAGCTCCGGCCCCCGTCGCTGCTGGTGAACAGGCTTCCACGCGCGGTCCCCAGGTAGAGCCGCCTGGAGTCTTCCGGATCGACAGCCAGGCAGGAAACGTCGGCGCCGAAGGGCCCCTGAGGCGCCGAAGGCCCGGTCGCCGCCTCAGAGGCAGACGAACCGACGGCCATACCGGCAACGAGTGCGAAAACGCCGAAACAAGAGAACCTGAAACGATTCATCATTCATCACTCATCATTCATCATTCATCATTCCGTGATCGACAGTCAGGCAGGAAACGTCGGCGCCGAAGGGCCCCTGAGGCGCCGAAGGCCCGGTCGCC
>VXMN01000133.1:0-10324 GCA_009841055.1 Acidobacteriota bacterium | reverse complement strand
CAGGCAGGAAACGTCGGCGCCGAAGGGCCCCTGAGGCGCCGAAGGCCCGGTCGCCGCCTCAGAGGCAAACGAACCGACGGCCATACTCATTACGAGTGTGAAAACGCTGAAACACGGGAACATAAAATGATTCATCATTCATCACTCATCATTCATCATTCCTTGCCGCATTGTACAACATCCCCATGGTTCGCCTGGGAGGGGTTTGGGTCTCCCTGGAGATACTCTGCCCGGAGGCCCACGATTATCGCCAAATCCTTTACAAATTCTTAGCGCAAGTGGTAAATTTCCTTAAATCATCGGCAATCGATCTCCTGGCCATGCCGGGAGAACCATTCACCCTGGCTGCATTGCAGCTCGGGGAAGGGGGGCGGCGGACAATGCTCACCATCCATGGACAACGGCAGCGGCTTTGCGACGGGATCCACCGGCGCAACTTCATCAAGATCGGGGCCCTGGGCATGGGAGGACTTTCCATGCCGCAACTGTTGCGGGCCGAGCGCCAGGCCGGCGTCGGCAAATCCAGCAAGGCCATCATCATGATTTATCTCCCCGGCGGCCCGCCGCACCAGGACATGTACGAGTTGAAAATGGACGCGCCCTCGGAGATTCGCGGGGAGTTCAAGCCCATCCCCACCAACGTTTCGGGGATTCAGATCTGCGAGCATCTCCCCCGCCTGGCCAAGATGACCGACAAGCTGGTGCTCCTGCGAACCATTGTCGGGGCCAAGAACCGCCACTCCTCCCATCAGTGCATGACCGGACGCCTGAAGGACGACCCACCCCCCGGCGGGTGGCCCGAGATCGGTTCGGTCATCTCCAAGCTGGAGGGGTCCACCCATCCGGCCGTGCCTCCCTACGTGAACCTCACCCCCAAGATGAGGCACAAGCCCTACAATTTCGGACACCCCAGCTTCCTGGGCGTGGCGCACACCCCATTCCGCCCCGAGGGCGACACCCTCAGCGACATGACCCTTCAAGGCATCAGCCTGGAACGGCTGTCGGACCGCCGTGCGCTGCTGCGAAGCTTCGACCGCTTCCGGCGGGATACCGACCGGAGCGGTGGGATGGAAGGCCTGGATGCCTTCAACCGGCAGGCCTTCGACGTCCTGACCTCCAGCCGGCTCCTGGAAGCCCTGGACCTGGAGAAGGAAGATCCGCGCATCCGCGAACGCTACGGAGAGGGAACCCCGCAACATCAGGGGGACGCCGCCCCACGACTGATGGGGCAGTTCCTGCTGGCGCGCAGGCTGGTGGAGGCCGGAGTGCGCTGCGTCACCGTCAGCTTCAGCTTCTGGGATTGGCACGGCGGCAACTTCAAGCGGGGACGGGACAACCTGCCGCCCTTCGACCAGGGGGTCAGCGCCCTGGTGGAGGACCTGCATCAACGCGGGTTGGACAAGGACGTCACGGTGATTGCCTGGGGCGAGTTCGGCCGCACTCCCAAGATCAACAAGGATGCGGGGCGGGACCACTGGCCGCGGGTATCCTGCGCGCTGATGGCGGGCGGGGGCATGCGCACCGGACAGGCGATCGGGACTACCAACCGGCTGGGAGAAGAGCCCAAGGAGCGCCCGATTCACTTCCAGGAAGTCTTCGCCACCCTCTACCACAACCTGGGCATCGACGCCGCCACCACCCGGGTCACCGATCTGAACGACCGGCCGCACTTCCTGGTCGACGGCTACCGCCCCTTGCCGGAAGTCGTCTGAACCCGGTCCGGCGGTGGACTGCCGGAATCCGTCTACCTTCCATACAACTTGTCGATCTCGGCCTTCAGTTCGTCCGCTCCTGCCTGAATGGCCTCGTCGGGGTGCTCCTCCAGGCTGGCGAGCGCCATGTTGAGCGTTTTGTCGGCCTGGTGCAGGAAGATGGAGTAGTTCTTGACCTCGCTCAATCCCTCCCGCCCGAAAAGCTTCTGGTTGTCCAGGATGCATTGAGCCATCGTCAGAAGCACCCCGCTCGGAACCAGATCCACCGCTCCCTGCCCCAAGGTCGTTCGGGCCTGGGCCAGGTCCTCCTCCGCCCCCACAAACCGGGCTAAAGTGCGGGCGACTCCCTTGGGTAGCTCTACGACCTCGACCTCCTCCTGCTGCTCCGAATCAAGCAAGTTGCCGCCCCTCACCTCCTCCAACTGGTCGGGCCCCTGCTCGGAATCGTCCACCGGCCAGGAGGACTCCAGGGCATAGGTGGATTCGGGCGTATGCCTCTTGAGAAAGCGGTCGCAGGCCTGGTACAGGACCAGCGCCACGCTCTTTCGCTTGCGGTGATAGTTGAAGGCCGTGGAGCGCAGGGTGCCGTACTGATCGGGATCGGCTTCCATGCCGGCCAGGTAGGCATCCGCAATACTGCGGTACCCGTCGCTTTGGCCCAACAGCAGCACAATACTCAGAAGCCGGGCTTTGGCGGCCTGTTCACTCTTGGGAAACTTCGTCTGCAGCGCGCCCGAGGACTCGAGCGCCTTTTCGAAGCGTCCGTCCGCCACGGCCTTATGCACCTCGGAAAAAAGATACTCCGGGGTGTTGGTGTCGACCTGAGGCTCCTGGCTGCAGCCGGCGGCTGCCAGACAGACAATTGCGATCAGACTGGCACTGAGGCACGGGTGGAACGATGTAGGAACTCTCATGGGTCAACTCCTTCCATAACTCGGGATGAGCCTCTGCCGGTTCCATCAGGCGTTTCGGGTGAGACCGGCGGGCGTGCAGACTGTAGGGGCCGACCCGGCATGCGAACCCCTGAAGACACCGAGGGGAAACCACAATGCTGGCAACATACTGAAAACAAGGTACTTCCCTCCATCGCCAGCGATGCGCCGGGAACATGCGGGGCAAGTCCCACAGCCGGCAACCGCCCCGCCCCGGAGCGGCATGACGTAAAGCCTGAACGGATGTTGAAACGATATGATCGGATTCTGACGGATTCCGGCAGCCGCGTCAACCCTCGACGGGGCATTTGTCGACGGGGCACTTGCCGGTTTCAAAGCATGCCCCGAAGGAAAAACCGGGCAGGAACAGAACCCGGCCCGCCCGCGAGGGTTCAGGGTCTACCTCTCTCCGTTCCGCAGGATGGCTTCCAAGGTTGCGATGTGGCACTTGAAGGCGGCGCGGCCCGACTCCGTCAGGGATGCGATGGTACGCGGCTTGCGCCCGACAAACTCCTTGCGCACATTCACATAGCCCGCCTCCTCCAGCCAGCGCAGGTGAGCGCCCAGGTTTCCCTGGGTCAGCTTCAACAGTTCCTTGAGCTCGGGGAAGGTAGCTTCCTCGACCGTGATCAGAACGGAGATGATCCCAAGACGCGCCTGAGAGAGAAAGGCAGGGTCGAATTCAGGCTTTGTCACCACTATTCTCTTCCGCCATCGTCCGTCTTTTCGCGCGCCGCATGGAAATGACGCCGGGCACCAACATGCCAAGCCCCATGCACGGACCCAGGATAAGACCATTGAACTGAGTAAATGCCATGGCCAACATCGAACCTGCAAATATCGCAGCGGCACTTACCAGATACTGGCGCGAATCAGTGGACACACCCACACCAAAGACCATGTGAGCGTAAGCAAATCCCCAAACAACTGGGACCTGTGGGCCCGGGATGATCCCCGAACTCGGTCCAAGGACACTTAGCAGTACAGCAGCCCCGACATACCACGAGCAGACCCTCGTAACTTGCTTGCCAACAAACGTCTTCTCCCCTACAACGTAACCCGATCGCCGCTTCATACGTCGCCCAATCAGGATCATGCCAGCAAAGCCCACACCCAAAGCGAAGATCAGGAGTTGCCGCCACCAGTTCGGAAGTACGTTCAGAAACATCAAATTGTGGATTGGATACCAGAAGAGAACAATGGTTCCCCACAAGACAAATGGCCATGCACTCTGGTCGATGCTGCGGTGCGTGCGATCCAGAACCTCTCGGATATACATCAAATCGTTGCTTGCGACCTCGGTGTTCATTGCTGCTCCCTCCTTGTCCCTGCGTCCCTGCTTTCGACAGTCTTTTTCTGAGATTCATGTATATAGTCTATTTTATAGACCAGTCTATATCAAGAATATTGTTCCAATGCTCTGCTTCCAGGGTGTCAGTGGGCATGGAAAATGGCAGGGTCCGACCGCTGCCCCGCGGAGGGAGTATAGCGACCGGACTGGGGCACCCCACCCGGGAGCGCGGGCGTCCCGCCCGCACAGGTCCTGGCACAGCCTCAGCCCAGCCATCTCCTACACCCGGGTCGACCGGCAACTGCGCCGGGACTCCGCTTCGGCCGGGCCCATGCCGTTCCCGCCGAGAGGGTGGCCGGCTGCCTCACCCCAGGGAAACTGAGCGGCACGCTACGGCAGTGCATGCGGGCGGGACGCCCGCGCTCCCGGGTGGGCCTCCTCACATCACTCTTGCTGCTCGATGCGGCGTACGCCTTCTTGCCCGGCCAAAGCCCTGCCCGTGCGGATGCAATTTTTTAATGAGGACTGTTCCCATCCTACAGCGATCACGTCTTTACACTCCCATCCTACAAGTGGTAAATTAACGGGCACCGTATCTAATGGCTCGGATCAGGCAATCGTCTGGAGGAGGCTGAGAGCAATGTTGACCATCTACGGGAAAGGCCACCGGATGTGCGACGGCATGTCGCGGCGAAACTTTATCCAGATCGGCGCGCTGGGAATGGGTGGGTTGACTATGCCCCAGTTGCTCCAGGCGGAAAAGCAGTCCGGCCTGGGCAGGTCCGACAAGGCCATCATCATGATCTACATGCCCGGCGGCCCCCCGCACCAGGACATGTACGAACTCAAGCCCGACGCTCCCTCCGAGATCCGCGGCGAGTTTCAGGCCATCAAGACCAACGTCCCGGGAGTCCACGTCTGCGAGCACCTGCCTCGCCTGGCCCGGATCATGGACAAGCTGGTGCTGGTGAGGACCGTGGTCGGAGCCGAGAATTCACACTCCTCCTACCAGTGCATGACCGGGCGCATCAGCGGCCGCCGGGGCAGTCCTCCTCCGGGAGGCTGGCCGGAACTGGGATCGGTGCTCTCCAAGCTGAAGGGTCCGACCGACCCGGCCATTCCACCCTACGTCAACCTGTCCCACAAGTCCCGCCACGGCGAGTACAACTTCGGCCGACCCAGTTTCCTGGGCGTGGCCCACACTCCCTTCAAGCCGCAGGGGGACATCAGAAACGACATGACCCTGAACGGGATCAGCCTGGAACGTCTGTCGGACCGCAGGCAGCTTCTGCAGAGCTTCGACCGCTTCCGGAGCGACGTGGACCGGACCGGGTTGATGGAGGGTCTGGACAGCTTTCAGGAGCAGGCCTTCGATGTGCTGACCTCCAGCCGGCTGCTGAAGGCACTGGACGTGGAGCAGGAGAGTTCAAAGCTCCGCGACCGCTACGGCAGAGGTTCCCCCAGGCCGGAGCGAGACGCCGCTCCCATGCACATGGACCAGTTCGTGGTGGCTCGCCGGCTGGTAGAGGCGGGTGTCCGCTGCGTGACGGTGAGCTTCGGCTACTGGGATTGGCACAGCACCAATTTCAAGAACGGTCGCTACTACCTTCCGGCCTTCGACCAGGGGGTCAGCGCCCTGGTGGAAGACCTCCACCAGCGGGGACTCGACAAGGATGTCTCGGTCATTGCCTGGGGCGAGTTCGGCCGCACTCCCAAGATCAACAAGGATGCCGGCCGCGACCACTGGCCGCGCAACTCCTGCGCCCTGATGGCCGGCGGCGGCATGCGGGCCGGGCAGGCCATCGGGTCCACCAATCGACTGGGCGAGGAGCCCAAGGAAAGACCGGTCCACGTTCAGGAAATCTTTGCCACGCTCTACCACAATCTGGGCATCGACGCCGCCAGAACCCATCTCACCGATCTGAACGATCGGCCCCATTACCTGGTCGACGGCCACATGCCCATGCCCGAACTGGTCTGATTACAAAGGTGGGTTAGCAATGGTGACCATCCCTCGGTTCGGCCTTCCCGGGGTCACCAGCCTGAGCTTGGCATCGGTTCTGCTTCTCCTGGTTGTTCCCGCACGGGGCCATTCCCCTCAGTCGCCCCCTGCTTCCGATACCAATCCGCTGGTCGCCTTGACCCTGGAGACCGGTCGGCCCGGTTCGACCGATTCCGACGGGGTGGTTTGGCTGCGCGGCTCGGAGGCGAGACAGCAGCTCCTGGTGACGGGACGCCTGCGTGACGGACGCCTGGTGGACTACACCCGCCACGTCCGTTACGAGTCCCGGCCTGCCGGAATCGTCTCCATCGACAAGACCGGCTTTGTGACGCCGTTAGCCAACGGATCGGTTCGGGTTACGGCCGGGATCGACCGGGGGCCCAGCGCCGGCACCCGCCTCTCGGTTGGAGATATCGGGCACTCGAGACGCGTCAATTTCCCCAACGAGATCGTTCCCATCTTCACCAAGTCGGGATGCAACAGCGGCGGTTGCCACGGCAAGGCTTCGGGTCAAAACGGCTTCAGATTGTCGCTGTTCGGCTTCGAGCCCCAGGAAGATTTCGAGTTTCTGGTCATCGAGGGACGGGGACGCCGCCTGTTTCCGGCTGCGCCCGAGCGGAGCCTGCTCCTGCTCAAGGCAACGGGGTCGGTCCCTCACGGCGGTGGGCTTCGGGTCGATCGGAACTCTCCGGCCTACGACCTGCTCTCCCGCTGGATCAGGCAGGGCATGCCCTACGGGGGGCCCAACGACGCCGGCGTGGTGGGAATCCAGGTCCTCCCGTCCCATCGGCTGATGTCTCGCCACCAGGAGCAGCAGCTCCTGGTAACGGCAACCTATTCCGACGGTTCCAGCAAGGATGTGACCCGTCTTTGCCAGTATGAGTCCAACCAGAAAGAGCTGGCCGAGGTGAGCTCTTCGGGCCTGGTGCGGGTCGGGGAACAGGCCGGTCAAACGGCGGTGATGGTCCGATTCCAGGACCAGGTGGCGGTCTTTCGAGTGACGGTCCCCTACGGCGGCCGGGTGACTGAGGGGCCGCCGGCAGAGAGCTTTATCGACCGGTGGGTGCTCAGCAAGCTCCGGACGCTGGAACTGCCGCCGTCGGAACCCTGCGACGACGCCACCTTTCTGCGCCGCACCTCCATCGACATCACGGGGCGCCTTCCCACCCCGGGGCAGGCCAGAACATTTCTGGCGGATCCGGATCCCGACAAGCGCCGGAAATGGGTCGATCAGTTGCTGGCGAGTCCGGACTACGCCGACTATTTCGCCAACAAGTGGAACGCCATCCTCCGCAACAAACGACAGGACGAGCGGTCCACCCGGGGCAATTTTCTGTTCCACGCCTGGATCCGCCGAAGCCTCCTGGAAAACAAGCCATACGACCAGTGGATGCGAGAGATCGTGACGGCTTCCGGGGAGATAGGCCGCAATCCGGCCGTGACCTGGTTCCGGGAAGTCAAGAGCATCGAAGACCAGGTTCAGGACGCGGCCCAGATCTTTCTGGGCGTTCGACTGCAGTGCGCCCGCTGCCATCACCATCCCTATGAACAATGGAGCCAGCAGGACTACTACGGTTTCGCGGCCTTCTTTTCCCGCCTGGCTCGCAAGCCGGGAACCCAGGCCGGGGAGGAAGTCGTATTCCATGATCGCGGTACGGCAGCCGCCATCAACCCCAAGACCAAGCTGCCGGTGATGCCCACGGGATTGGGTACGAGCGCCTTCGACATCTCCCCCGAGCAGGATCCGCGGCAGGTGCTGGCCGATTGGATGGCCTACGAGGAAAATCCCTTCTTTGCTCGCATGCTGGTGAACCGTTACTGGAAGCATTTCATGGGACGGGGCCTGGTGGAACCGGAAGACGACATGAGAGGCACCAACCCCGCCACCAATCCGGACTTGCTGGACGCCCTGGCCGGCCATTTCATCCAAAGCGGCTTCGACCTGAAGGAGTTGATCCGGACCATCTGTCAATCCCGGACCTACCAGCGCAGTTCCCATCCCAATGGGCGAAACGCGGATGACAGCCAGAACTTTTCCAGGTACTACCCCAAGCGGTTGACGGCCGAGGTCCTGCTGGACGCTATCGACCAGGTGACCGATGTCCGATCCGAATTCCCGGGTCAGCCCAGTGGCACCAGGGCCGTGCAGTTGCCCGACGACAGCTTCAACGCCGACTCCTACTTCCTGACGCTGTTCGGCCGCCCCAACAATGCCAGCGCCTCCGAGTCCGAGCGCACCCACGACGCCAACCTGGCCCAGAGCCTCCACCTCTTGAATTCTCCCAAGATCCACGAGAAGGTCAGCGACCCGCGGGGACGGGCCGTCCGCCTGGCCAACGATTCCAGCCTGACCGACGAAGAAAGGATCCGGGAGCTCTACCTGTGGACCCTGTCGCGGTTGCCGGAAGAGCCGGAAATGGAGTTCGCGCTGGGCTACATACGGAAAAGGAGTCGAGGTTCGGACGCTGCCGCGGCCTCGCCGAGCCGGTTGGAAGAGGCCTATCAGGACACCCTCTGGGCTCTGCTCAACACCAAAGAGTTCCTTTTCAACCATTGAAACTTATTGCCCGGTTCGCACCCGGAGGGAGAGGAATCTCCATGAAACCCAAGACTTCATGCTGTGCGGCGAAGCTGCGGTCGGCGGCGCTGGTGTTGTTGGGAGCGGCCGGCCTCTGGCAGGTGGCGGGCATCCCCGCTTGGGGCCAAATGCCCTTCCTGCGGCTCATGACGGCCTTTCCCGCCGGAGGGAAGCAGGCCTCGACGGTCGAGGTCACCGTCACCGGCAGCAACATGGACGGCGTGGACCGCCTCCTCTTTTCCCACCCGGGAATCACCGGTTCCCCTCTGATGAGGGAGAGCACCTGGCTCGAGCCGACGCCTCGCCCCGTTCCCGGCAAGTTCCAGGTGACCATTGCCCCCGACGTGCCCCCGGGAGTCTACGAGTTGCGCATGGCCGGGCACTTCGGGGTCTCCAACGCCCGGGCCTTCGTGGTCGGGGACCAGAAAGAGGTGCTCCCGGAGGAGGACCATCACACGCTGCCAAAGGCCCTGAAGATTCCTCTGGGCGTGACCGTCAACGGCCACAGCGACGAGGGCGCCGCCGACTTTTTCACCATCGAAGCCGAGCAGGGACAGCGCATCGTCCTGAACGTGCTGGCCCAGCGCCTGGACTCCAAAATGGATGCGACCCTGGCGCTGTGCGACGCCAGCGGAAGAGAGCTCCTGAGCGATCGGGACACCTACCGCCTCGACCCGTTCCTGGATTTCACGGCCCCCGCTGCCGGGACGTACATCGTCAAGGTATACGACTACCTCTTTCGGGGCGGTCCCGAATACGCCTATCGCCTCTCGGTGGGAACCCAACCGCATATCGCATACATCTTCCCCCCCGCCGGCCGGCCGGGGAGTCGTCAATCCTACGTGGTTTACGGGCAAAATCTCCCGGGCGGCAAAGCCTCCTCCGTGCTCAACCCCCAAGGGGTTCCCCTGGAGGAGAAGACCGTCGAAATCGCCCTCCCCCGGGACGCTCACCTTTTGCCTGTCAACTCCTTCCTGGAACCGCGACAGATTGTGGCGGGAGGCATCGACTTTCGATTGAACTCACCTGAAGGAGTCTCGAACTCCGCCAGCCTCGGTTTTGCCACGGCTCCCCTGGTCAGCGAGCTGGAACCCAACAATCAGTCCCATTCGGCCCAGAAGGTTTCACTCCCCTGCGAGATCCAGGGGCAGTTTTTCCCGCGGGCGGACCAGGACTGGTTTGTCTTCGAAGCCGCGAAGGGCGCCAGCTACTGGATCGAAGTGTTCTCCCATCGGCTGGGTCTCCCCACCGATCCCGTAGTGGTGCTCCAAAGATTGTCCGTCGATGGCGACGGTTCGGAGCAGCCGGAGTTGGTGGCGAGATCGGACGATGACAAGACCTTCCTGGGCGACGAGCGCTACAACATCGGAAGCCGTGACCCCGTCTTTCGATTCAAGGCCGAGCACGACGGCGTCTACCGGCTCAAGATTCACGACTTGGCGGCCACACGGGAAAGCCGCCCCTCCCATCTCTACCGGCTGTCGATTCGCCATTCCGATCCCGATTTCCACCTGTTGGTGGCTACGGACGCTCCTGGAGGCTCCGCCGACGACGGCAACATCTGGGAGCCCGTGGCGCGACTGGGAGGGAAGACCCGAATGAACGTCATGGCCATCCGGCGCGACGGATTCCAGGGCAGGATCGATCTCGAGGTCAAGGGATTGCCCTCCGGGATCAGCTTCCCGGGAGCAAGCATCCCGGAAAGGAGCAACGGAACCTACCTCTACTTCGAGGCGTCTCCCGAGGCGGCGGGCTGGACCGGAGCCGTGCAGGTGATCGGCAGGGCAAGGATCGACGGGCGAGCGGTTG
>VXMN01000352.1 GCA_009841055.1 Acidobacteriota bacterium | reverse complement strand
GCTGCACGGTGCGGAATTTTCCAGCCTCCCGCCGTCGTTTCGACCGGTGTAGATCTCGGACATAACCGAAACAATAAACCTGACGGTGATGGGGGCCTCCAACTTGTATGAGTACGAGCTGCCGTCCCTGCCCTTCGTGGTCCGGGGCCGCCGCACCCTGACGCTCAAGGTGGTCCATTGAGGGAGGGTCTTTCCCGACCCGGGGCTGTGGCCAATCCGGGGGAGCCCTGCAGAGCGGAAATGGAGTCTGAATGAAAACGAAATTCCGGATGGTCTGCCTTGGACTGCTGCCGCTGCTCTGCTTGCCCACCCTGGCCGTCGATCCCCGGTTTTGGACGACCTCTTCCTTCAGCGACTTTTCCAAAGGCACCCTGCGAGGACTCTCTCTGCGCCAGGACGGAACACTGGCGCTGGCCCGCCAATTCGACTCGGTGCTGGAATCGGATCAAGCCCTCATCTGGTCCGCTGTCTACGACGGCAGCCGCCATCTCTACGTGGCCACCGGGCACGATGGGAAGGTCTTCAGGATTGACGAGTCCGGCAAGTCATCCCTCTTCTTCGACTCCGCCGAGCTGGACGTTCTGGCGCTGGCGCTGGATGCCCGGCAAAACGTCTACGCGGCCACCTCCCCCAACGGCAAGGTCTACAAGATATCGTCCGAAGGGGAAGCCTCGGTCTTTTTCGATCCGGACGACCGCTTTATCTGGGACCTGGCTTTCGGCCCGGACGGGTCCCTCTACGTGGCCACCGGCAGCAAGGGAAGGGTGTTCAAGGTCAGCCCGGAGGGAGAGGCCAGCGAGCTGTACGACACGGGTCAGACCAACGTCATCTGCCTGGCGGTCGACTCCCAGAATCACCTGCTGGCGGGCAGCGATCCGAAGGGATATGTCTACCGCATCGCACCGGACGGCAAGGCCTTCGTGCTGTTCGACACCGGGATGAACGAGGTGCACGACATCCAGGTCAACGCCGAGGGGGAGATCTTTCTGATTGCGGTCAACGGCGGTTCGGGGACTCTGACTCCGACAGTGGCGGCGCCGGCCACGTCCGTGACGGCCGCTCCGGCAGTCACGGTTGCCCTGTCGCTAGCCGATGTTTCCAAGGGCGAGACCGTTTCAACGCCCACTCCCGCTCCGGCGATTGCGAGCCCGTCTGCGACCGGCCGGGGCAAGCTGAAGAGTCGTTTGCACCGGATCGGCAGGGACCGTTCGGTGGAAACGCTCTGGTCTTCAAACACGGAGATGGCTTACGGGCTGTACCTGGACAAGGGAGGAAACGTCCTTTTCTCCAGCGGCGACAAAGGGAAAATTTACTCCCTGTCTCCCGGGAAGGAGCTGACGCTTCTGATCGAAACCACCGAGGAACAGACCACCCGACTGGTCCCGGCCGGTGACGGCCTGGTGGCCTGCACCAGCAATCTTGCCAAGATCTATCGCCTCAGGAACCGGCTCAATTCCAAGGGCACCTTCGAGTCGGAGGTTCAGGACTCGACGGTGGTCTCGCGGTGGGGCAGCGTGAGTTGGCAGGCCAAGGTTCCCAAGGGCGCCGGTCTGAAACTCTACACTCGCAGCGGCAATACCCGGCGACCCGATCGGACCTGGAGCGACTGGTCCAGGCCCTATTCGCAAGCGGGCGGGGAGGAGGTCGAGAGCCCCCCGGCCCGCTACATTCAGTACAAGGCGGTGTTGGAGACCGCCAACCAGGCTTCCCCCGAGCTGAGTCGCGTGGTCATTCCCTATCTCCAGCAGAACCTGGCTCCGGAGGTCAAGTCCATCCGGATACTGCCTCAAGGAGTGGCCTTTCTGAAGAGCGAAGCGCTGTCATCCAATCCACGCCCGGTCTCTCCCGCCGACCGGGAGGCTGCCGATATTTCGGGCGCGGCCAAGGCCATCCCCGAGCCTATCGCCGCTTCCGGACGGCCGCGGCGGGCCTTCCAGAGGGGATCCCGGTCCTTCACCTGGAATGCCTCGGATCCCAACGGGGACACGTTGTCATTCGCCATCCATTATCGGGGTGAGGGCGAGTCGAACTGGAAGCCGCTGGTGCGGGACCATGCCAGCCGAGACTACACGCTGCAATCGGGCGCACTCCCCGACGGCTCCTATCGACTCAGGATCGTGGCCAGCGACTCGCCCGCCAACCCCGCCGCCAACGCCAGGTCAGGGGAGTTGGTCAGCGCGCCCTTCATTATCGACAACTCCCCTCCGGCGATCGAGATCCTGTCCAGGACGGTTCGGGAGGGTGTGGCGGCGGTGCGTTTCCGGGTGGAAGACGGCGTTTCCGGTCTTCGCCGGGCCGATGTATCCACCGATGGCGGCAAGTGGAAGGCCGTTTACTCGACCGACGGCATCATCGATTCCAGGGTGGAGGAATTCCGGGTCACCACCGAGGCGCTCGACAAGGGCGAGCACGTGGTGTCTCTACGGGTTTACGATGCCGCCGGCAACCTGGGCCTGGGAAAGGCCACCATCAAGGTTCCGTAGGCGTCCTCCCTACCGGTTGGCGGAAATGGCCAATGCACGTGGTCCTGGTGAAGCCGGAGATTCCTCAGAACACGGGAAACATCGGCAGGCTCTGCGTCCTCACCCGGTGTCAGCTCCACCTGGTGGGTCCCCTGGGATTCTCGCTCTCCGACCATCACTTGAAGCGAGCCGGACTGGACTACTGGCCCTTCCTCGAGGTAACCCGCCACGACTCGCTGGCCGAGTTGCAGGAACAGGCGCCCGGCGCCCGGTTCTACTACTTCTCCAGCAAGGCCCCACGCCTCTACACGGAGGCCAGCTACCGCTGGGAGGACTACCTGGTGTTTGGGTGCGAGACGCGGGGACTGCCGCGGGAATTGATCCGGAGCCAACCCCGGCAGTCCCTCAAGATCCCGATGTGGGGCGAGAAGGCGCGCAGTCTCAACTTGAGCAACGCGGTCGCCGTCGTCGTCTACGAAGCGCTGCGACAGATCAGGAAATTTTGAACGGAAGCGATTGGGCAAGTAAGAAGGGCGGGCTAGTATTCCTTGACGCTGACCACGATTCCCTCGTGGAACTCCACGAAAATCACCTTGTAGGGCCTCTCCCCGTAGATCCACTCCTCCACCACCGTCTCTCCCTTGGTTTCCCACACCCTCCGCAGTGGCTGGCCCATTGAAGCCAGCACGGTGTCCTTGTCCATGCCCACCGCCGCCCTCTTGTTGCGAATGGCTTCCTTGAACTCTTCGGGCTGGGCTTCCATGAAGCTCTTGGTCGAGCTCTTCTTGCTGAAATCCAGCACCGTGGAGAGGATGGACTTGACTTCCTCGGGTTTCAGGTCGGGAACGAACTCATCGAACTTGATGGTGACGTAGGAGCCCTTGGGGTTGGAGGCGTCCGAGGGTCTGGCCAGCGGTGTCACCGACGTTGCCGTACCCGCGTAGATCCGCTCCAGGATGCGCCTCTTCAACTTTCTGCCGCCGCCGTTGAGCTCGAAGCGCAGTTTCTTCTTGTCGAAGCTGATCTTGGTGATCTGGACCCTGATGCCGGAAGTGATGAACTGGCCGCTGCGAAGCAGGGACATTTCATGCTTTTCCCAGTCGAACTCGCCGGTCTCGTCTACGGTCAGACCTCTCTTGTTGATGGGAAGAGAGACTTTCAGGGTGGCGTACTCGCTGGCGAGGGCCCGAACCAGCTCGCGGCGAGCCGGGGTGTTGAGCTGGGAAGACTCGTCCTCGGCAATCGCGAGTTGGGGGAGAAGGGCGAGGGAGACAAGCGCGATGCCGAACTGCCTCAACATGGGAACCCCCTGGCTGGTTCTAACTGACTGAATTATAAAAGAGGTGATCCGACCGGCGCAAGCGGATCCGTTGCCGGGTCACCCTCAGAACTTCCAGTGGTCCCCGAAGTGGGTCCGGGCCCTGGCCAGGACGGCATCGAACAGGTCGGAGCGGCCCGAGGATGGAACGGGTCCCGGATGCCCGCAAATCTGGTCCAGCACCCGCAGCACGCTTTCCCGCAATCCCTCGAGGTGGTAGCCGCCCTCCAGAACCAGGACCATTTTCCCCTGACAGACCGTGTCCGCCAGGAACTTGAGGTGGCGGGCCATGGAGGCGAATCCCTCGGGAGTGACCCGCATGCCGGCCAGGGGATCTTCCACGTAGGCGTCGAAGCCGGCCGACACCAGCATCAGTTGGGGCCGGTAGGCCTTGGCGACCGGAAGAATGATCTTTTCGAACAGTTGCCCGTAGGTGACATCTCCGGTTCCCGCGGGCAGCGGGAAGTTGAGGGTGAAGCCCTTGCCGGGGCCGCTGCCGGTCTCCGGGAAGGCCCCGGTTCCCGGGAAAAGGGGAAACTGATGGGTAGAGATGAACAGCACGTCCCGACGATGGTAAAAGGTCTTTTGGGTGCCGTTCCCGTGGTGGACATCGAAATCGACCACCAGGACCCGTTCCAGCCCGTAGCGTTTCAGGGCGTAGGCCGCACCCAGGGCAACGTTGCTGAAGAGGCAGAAACCCATGGCCCGTTCGGGTTCGGCGTGATGACCGGGCGGCCGCACAAAGGCAAAGCCGTTGTCGATCTCACCCGACATCAGGGACTCGATCATCTGCAGGATTCCGCCCACCGCATGGATGGCCACCTGGTAGCTGGCTTCGCTGACGGCCGTATCGGGATCGAGATAGGCGAAGGCCTTGCCGGCGCTGCGTTGAATGGTGCGTATGTGGGTGGTGGGGTGGACCAGGCGGAGCTCTGCCTCGGTGGCCGGTCTCAGGCCCAGGGGCTTGAGGTTTTTGAGGTGGGGATAGGTCTCCAGCCCCCGCCGTATGGAGAGCAGGCGCTCCTTGCTCTCCGGATGGGAAAGTCCGGTATCGTGCTTCAGGAATAGTTCGTCCCAGAGAATTCCCGTCTTCATGACATCGAGCCACGGCGACTCCGGCCGGCCAGGGAAGCGCCGGTCCCGGAGAGTGCCGGATTGTCCGGGGATGTGCGAACTACAGTCCTTCCTGGATCCAGCCGCCGCCCACCACCAGCTCGTCCCGGTAGAAGACCACGGCATGTCCGGGAGTCACGGCCCTCTGAGGTTCGTCGAAGCGGACCTCCACCGATCCGTCCTCCCGAGCCGACAGGGTCGCCTCGGCCGCCTGGTGCCGGCTGCGGATCTGGGCCTGTACCCGCAAGGGACGGGTGCACGCCTCGATGGAGACCCAGTTGACCCTGGAGGCGACCAGGCCGGACCGGAGCAGATCGCGGTCCGGGCCCACCACCACTCGATTGCGGTGGGGGTCGGTTTCGATGACATAGAGCCGCTCGCCGGTTGCCACTCCCAGGCCCTTACGCTGGCCGATGGTGAAGTGATGGATTCCGGGGTGCTCGCCCAGCACTTCTCCCTGCCGGTTCAGGATGGGACCCGGAGCTCCGCGCCCCGAGGGGGCGGGGTCCGGCCTCGAATCCCGGGTGGAGCCGTTAGATCCCGGCGCTGACGCCTGCGTCTTTTCCAGGTACCTTTCCACGAACCGTCCGGTGTCCTTCGTGGGAATGAAGCAGATCTCCTGACTCTCCGGCTTGTCGGCGATGGGCAGGCGATAGCCCTCGGCCATGCCGCGCACCTCTGCCTTGGTGAACTCGCCCAAGGGGAAGAGCATGCGGCTCAACTGGGCCTGGGTCAGGTCAAACAGGAAAAAGGACTGGTCCTTGCTGCGGTCGACGGCGCGGAGAAGCTCGTGGCGGCCGGTCCGGGGATTGTGGCGGATGCGGGCGTAGTGGCCGGTGGCGATCCGGTCGGCGCCGATCTGGGTGGCTCGGGCCAGCAGCCGGTCGAACTTCATGAGCGTGTTGCAGCGGGTACAGGGAATGGGAGTCTCCCCGCTGAGGTAGCTCTCCACGAAGGGACGCACCACCTCCTGCTCGAAAGCCCGCTCGAAGTTCACCACGTAAAAGGGGATGTCCAGGAAGCGGGCCACACGCCGGGCGTCATGGATATCGTCGAGCGAGCAACAGGTTCCCGAGTTCTTTCGCTCCCAGGCCTCGTCGTCGCTGGTTTCACGCCGGGTGTAGTCCCATAGCTGCATGGAGAGACCGACCACGTCCCGTCCCTGGTCCTTGAGCAGGGCCGCGGCGGTGGAACTGTCCACCCCGCCGCTCATGGCAATGACAATTTTCTCTGACATACTGACTACCACTCACCCGGGTCCGGTGTCGGTTCGAAGTCCTTGCGTGCGAAGAGTGATGATGGGGAAGCGGTTCTTCCGGACCGACAGGAGTCCGGCCCGTTCGGGGGCCGGTTCAGGAGATCATGGAATAGGCATGTTTTTCGGGAGAAGACATCTCCCGTTGCCGGGCGACCAGATCGGGCAGCAGGTCCAGCACCCGGGCCAGGTCCTCCCGGCTGGTGTCCCTGGACAGGCTGAAGCGGAGACACTCGAAAGCCTCGGCCGGAGAAAGACCCATGGCCGTCAATACGTGGGAAGGCTCGATGGCCCCGGAGGAACAGGCGGACCCCGTGGAACAGGCCACTCCCGCCAGGTCCAGGTTGATGATCAACCCCTCCGCCTCGGCGCCGGCAAAGCGCAGGTTGGAGGTGTTGCACAGCCTGGAATCGGCGCGGCCGTTGACCGAGACCTCGGGGATTCGGTGCTGAACCTCCTGCTCGAACCAATCCCTCAGTTCTCGGATTTGCTCCCCGTCCCGATCCATGGACTTCCCGGCCAATTCGGCGGCACGCCCCAGACCGACGATCTGCGGCACGTTCTCGGTTCCCGCCCGGCGGTTTCTTTCGTGGCCTCCGCCATAAAAGAGGGGCCGCAGACGGGTTCCCTTTCTCACGAAGAGAGCTCCCACCCCCTTGGGCCCATGAAACTTGTGGGCGCTGATGGTGAGCAGGTCGACGCCGAGCTCTGCGGTGTCCAGCGGGATCTTGCCGGCCGCCTGTACGGCATCCGAGTGGAAGACCACGCCCCGCTCCCTGGCAATCTCGCCGATCCGCCGGACCGGCTGCAAGGTCCCCGTCTCGTTGTTGGCGACCATGATGGAGATCAGCCGGGTATCTTCCCGCACGGCTCGGGCGACCTGCTCGGGATCCACCACCCCGTCCCCTCCGACGGGCAGGTAGGTGACCTCGACACCCCGCTTTTCAAGATTCTGGCAGGTGTGGATCACGGCATGGTGCTCGATTTGTGAGGTCACCAGGTGCCTGGCGGTTCCCGGGGCCGCTTCCATGACTCCCCGGATGGCCAGGTTGTCGCTTTCGGTGCCTCCGCCGGTGAACACGATTTCGTTGGGCTCAGAGTTCAGCAGGGCAGCCACCTGTTCCCGCGCCAGGTCCAGAACCTCCTTGGCCTCCTGCCCGTACCCGTGAACGCTGGAAGGGTTGCCGAAGACCTCCCCGTAACAGGGCAGCATGGCTTCCAGCACCTCCTGGGCCACCCGGGTGGTCGCGTTGTTGTCAAGGTAGATACGCCGCATGGCTGTTACTCAATCGCCGGCCCAGGCTGTCTGTTGCGACGGTCCCCGGTTCTCCGGTCTTATCCTGATGGATAGTATATACCGGAAAGACTAAAGGCGCTCAATTGGGCGCCTCCCATCGGGTGGGATGGCGATCCCCCGGGAGCGCGGGCGTCCCGCCCGCACAAGGCCTGGCATTGCCCATCTGCCAATTGATGCAACAGAGAGCAGACCTGTCCCTCCACCGACCCGTTTTCCCTATCTCTCCGACCACAAGACCCGCTACCTACGGAATCTTGCAAGAGGCTCACTTCAGAGCCACCCCTGGCCGGAGTCACCTCACGAAGGTGCCGGTGCTCCTCCAGCATCTACGCGCGGGCGAACTTCGATCTGCACGTCTACGCGCTGGCCGAGCTTGTAGAGCACGGTCATCAGGCGGTCAATAGTGAAACGATCAAGCTGTACATTGCGAATGCGGGTAAAGTCCGCGTGACTGACACCGGTGCGGCCCTCGGCCTTGCGCGTCGAAAGCCCTTCATCGTCAAGAATACCGATGATGCGGGCGGCCAGAAGCGCCTTGGCCTGCTGTACGTCAGCGTCAGCGCGCCCGAAGTCTCGGAAGACATTGCCGCTGCCGTGCACCAACTCAAGATCGTCGTCTGCTTTACTCATTGCTGTAACTCCTTCAGCTCAACCAGACGCTCCCGGCCAGTCTTCGGGAGAGATCCCCAGCCATCGGGCTTCCTCGCAGATTTGGGCCCAGGTGTTGTCGTCCACGATGATGCCCTCGGCCTGTCTGCGGGCGGCGCTACGAAACTCGGGTTCGCCGGGGGCCAGGATTTCGCTGAAGCCCTCGGCCAGGCGGCTGGACTTGACGTGCGCGATGAGGGAGTCCACTTCGTCGTAGTAGCGGTCCAGGTCGCAGAAGTCCTCGATGCTGTAGGCGGTTATCAGGACGCCGTTGCTGGACATGGTGCGTTCCCCGGCTGCGCATCCCTCCCCGCTGAGGGCCCCGCCCAGGATCTCCACCATGATGCTGAGGCCGTAGCCCTTGTGGCCTACGGGGCCTCCCAGAGGCAGAATGGCTCCCGGCGGATCGCCCTTGAACTTGTGGGGGTCGGTTGTGGGACGCCCCTCCGAGTCGATGATCCATCCCTCGGGCAGGCTCTTGCCCTGATTCATGGCGACCCGTATCTTGCCCTCGGCCGCCATGGAGGTGGTCATGTCGATGAGAATCGGGTCGGCCTGGCGGCGCGGCGCGGCGAAGGCCATCGGATTGGTGCTGAGCCGCCCGTCGATGCCGCCGAAGGGAGCGATCTGATAGCCCAGGCGGCCCGCGTTGGCGAAAATGGATCCGATCAGGCCCTCTCTGGCGATATGCAGCGGGTAGGCGCCGATTCGGCCGATGTGGCTGGTGTTGCGCAGGCCGACCGCCGCCATTCCCTGTCTTCGGGCCTTGTCGACGGCCAGGCGGGTGGCGAAATTGGCTCCGATCTGTCCCAGGGCTCCGTTGGCGTCCACCACGGCCGTGCAGGGGCGATCGGTAACGATTTCGGGAGTGGCCTGGGGCTTGAAACGTCCTTCTCTCAGGGCGCGAAGATATTCCGCGTATCGCATCACTCCGTGAGAGTCATGGCCAAAGAGATTCGACTCCACGATGTGGTCCACCACGGCGCGGCTGTCTTCGTCTCGGCAGCCGGCCGTCTGAAAGAGCTGGTATCCGATATCGCGGAGTACTTGGGGGCTGAATGTGGGCATGGGTCGGGTCTCCGGGCTTCAGGGAAGAGAGCAAAAAGCTGTGCGTTTCCGGGAGAACTGGAGTTGAGCCAAGCTCCCGGGACTTGGCCTGGCCGGGCATTGGACGGGGACGCTGGTCGGACCCCGATCACCCGGCCGCCTGATTATAGGCGATCCGGCCTCTCCTGAAAAACATGTGCTTCTGCCCCGGCTCAAGTAGAATGGGCCCGTGAAACAGCAGGAGCAATTTCCGAAAGGGAAAGGAGATCACAATGGCAAGATATGCAAGGGAGGAATTTCGAATGCCAGTTAATCTTGGAAGGATCGTCACAATGGGTGTGGTGGTGATTGTCGCCCTGATCGTCGTCTCGGGAGCCTTTGGAACGGTGGGCGCCGGGCAGCGCGGGGTTCTGCTGCGATTCGACGCTCCGACCGGGAAGATCCTGGAAGAGGGCCTCTACTTCAAAGTCCCCTTCATCGAGGACGTGGCGTTGATGTCCACTCAGATTAACAAGTACACCGCGCCCGCGACCTCTTCCAGCAAGGACCTGCAGGTGGTGACCACCGAAGTTACCTTGAACTACCAGTTGAGGCCCAGCGAGGTTGCCGAAGTCTATCGTGCCCTGCGGCGGAACTACGAGAGCCTGGTGATTCAACCCTATATCCAGGAAGCCGTAAAATCGACCACGGCCAACTACAACGCCGAAGAACTCATCACCCAACGCCCGGCGGTGAAGACCGCCCTGCAGGAACTGCTGGCCGATCGATTGCAGCCGCGAGGCCTGGAGGTGGTGCAGGTATCGATCACCGATTTCCAGTTTTCGAACGCCTTCCAGCAGGCCATCGAGGCCAAGGTGACGGCCGTCCAACAGGCTCTGGAAGCGGAAAACGCCCTTAGACGGGTCGAGTTCGAGGCCAAGCAGCAGATCGAGCAGGCCCGGGCCGAAGCCAAGGGACTGGAACTGCAACGGGCCCAGGTGACCACCCAGTTGATTCAGTTGCGGCAAATCGAGGTTCAGAGGGCCGCGGTGGAAAAGTGGAACGGAGTAATGCCGACTGTGGTCACCAGCGGCGGTCCGGTTCCCATGCTGGACGTGTTCAGCTCGGGTCAGTAGGTTGCAGACACCTTGAGGCTTGACTGCAACCCCCGGGTCAGCCTCGGGAGTTGAGGAGGGGTTGCTCGCGGGGTTCCGCTTCGAGCAGCCGGGAGAGGAAATCCCGGACCGCGGCCGGATCGGGCAGTCTGTAGCCGGCCCGGCTCTCGCCGGAACCGACGTGAATGGCAAAGCTCCCGGGCGGCAGGGCCGCGAACAGCTCTTCGTCGGACCGGTCGTCTCCCACCGCCAGGATGGTCCAGTCTCCGTCTCCCGCCACCGCCAGCGAGGGGACCACCATGCCCTTGTGAATGCCCCGGGCACGCACCTCCACCACTTTGTGGCCCATCACCATTTCGGCGGCCAGACCCGGTAACATCGCCTCGATCCGATTTTGGAGATCCCGGGCATGGGCTTTGCCCAGCTCGGGGTCGGCCATCCGGTAATGCCAGGCCAGTCCGGCGCTCTTCCGCTCGATCAGAGAGCCCGGTGTCCAGGAGGCGAACTGCTCCAGAACGGGAAGAACGGCCTCTTTCCAGCTGGAGTCGTCCGGGCTGTTGCGCTGCCAGGGGCTTCCCGGTTCCGGACGGGACCAGAAGCCGTGCTCCGCGTGCAGTCCGATGGGCATTCCGCCCAACCAGCTTTCCAGGACGGGGGCCGGCCGGCCGCTGACAATGTGAACGGCGGTGCCCGGTCGCGCCGCCAGGGCCTGAAGCAGCTTCTTCACCTCGGGGTCGGGAACGGCCAATTGGGGAGAGCTGGCCAGGGGAACCAGCGTGCCGTCGTAGTCCAGCAACAGCAGCAAGCGGTCGGAACCGCTCAGCTTCTCGTGCATGGCCTCCATCCTGGCATGGGCCGACTGGGCCTCCACGGGTTGGGCGGTGACTCCCGGAGCGGTTTCCAGAGCCTTGATGAAACTGTTCGCCCAGTGGTAGCAGTCGTAGGTCAGAACACGGCTGCGCAATACCCGCATGCGGGCCCGCCGTTCTTCCTCCGGAAGCGAAAGACTGTTGCTGATGGTGGTGGCCACTCCGTCGATGTCGTAGGGGTTGACGGAAACGGCTTCCCGCAGCTCTTCGGCAGCCCCGGCAAACTCGCTCAGCATCAGGATGCCGTCTTCATCGGGGCGGGAGGCCACAAACTCCTTGGCCACCAGGTTCATTCCGTCCCGCAGGGGAGTGACCAGCATCAGGTCGGCCGAGCGGTAGAGCGCGACCAGCTCGGTTTGGGGTATGGAGCGGTAAAGGTAGTGTATGGGCACCGAGTTTACGGTCGCGTGGGCGCCGTTGATCCGGCCCACCAACTCGTCCAGGTTCTGGCGGTATTGCTCGTAGGAGTCGACCCTGGTGCGAGAGGGCACCACGATCTGGATCATTCGCACCTTGTCCCTCAACCCGGGCTCCCGCTCCAGCAATCGATCCATGGCCAGCATGCGCCGCGGCAGTCCCTTGGTGTAATCGAGACGGTCCACCCCCAGGATCATCTTGCGCCCTCCGCACTCCTGTCGCACGGCCTCCACCTTGGCCAGCACCGATTCCTGGTCGGCCAGCCGGCCGAATTCGGCGGCATCGACGCCGATGGGGAAGACCCCCATGAGGATCTTCCGTTCCTCGAAGGTCAGCATCTCTCCCTGGGACTCCGCTCCCAGAACCAGCAGGATGGCCCGCGCGAAATGGCGCATGTAGGAGAAGGTGTGAAATCCGATCAAGTCGGCTCCCAGGATGCCCTCCAGCATCTGGCTGCGCCAGGGGAGGATCCGGAAGACTTCGGAGGAGGGGAAGGGGATGTGCAGAAAGAATCCGATTCTGGCCCGGGGAATCAGGCGGCGCAGCATGGCGGGCACCAGGGTGAGCTGGTAGTCGTGGACCCAAACCATGTCGCCGGATCGGTATTCCCGGGCGACCACTTCCGCAAAGTGGCGGTTGACTTCGCGATAGGTCTCCCAGTGCCGCCAGGCATCCCGTTGAATCAGGTCTGTCTGGTAGTGGAACAGGGGCCAGAGCACGCCATTGGAGAAGGCCTCGTAGTATCGGTTGATCTCGCTCTCGGTGAGGTAGACCGGCACCGCGCGGAGGTCCGCCAGCTCTTTTTCCAGACGGGACCGCTGGCCCTCGTGGCTCGAGACCTCGCCGGGCCAACCCACCCAGAGGGATTCCCCCGATTGGTGAGGGCCGCGCAGCCCGGTGGCCAGGCCTCCGATGGACTCGCTCACGCGGATCTTGCCCTGTTCCGACTTCACCGTGATGGGCAGTCGGTTGGAGACGATCAGGAGTCGGCTCATGGTTGAGTGATTGAGTCGGTGACGGCCTTGGAGTGAGAGAGGGGGCCGCCGTTGGAACGGTCAGTCACTTCATTGTATTGGAACCGGCGGCCGTCTTCAAGGCGGCGACGCCGGGAATCCCCCGAGGGGCCGGGCGGCTTGCCGGGCAGGCTCGTGGAGGCTCCCCGGGTTCACTCGGAGGAGAGCGGGCGATTGACCAGTCCGTCCCCGGTCAATCCGTATTCCCTCCAACTGCAGCGGGGGGTGAAGCCCAACAGGCGGCGGCTCTTGTCCATGGAGATGAAAGGGGATTCAGGTTCCAGTCGGGGGTAGCGCAGTTCCGCCCCGGGATGATACTTCCGGATGACCTCCCGGGTGGGAAGGACATGGCCGGAATCGGGACCCGAGGCCAGGAACAGGTCGTGATGAACATGCTCGGAAGCCAGAGCGGCCTCCAGCAGTCCCACCAGGTCCCGGGACTCGATGTACTCGTGCAGTCCCTGGATTCCCGAGTCGTCGTCGTAGGGGAATTGGTCTCCGTAGTGGCGAAGGAATGCCGTGAAGTGTGTCAGGCGAAAGCAGAGGGTGCGCAGGCCGAACTTGTCGGTGAAAGCCCGGCAGAGGGACTCGGTCAGGAGCTTGCCGACCCCGTAGGTGTCGTGGGAGGCCGCCGGATGGTCCTCGTCGATGGGCAGGTATTGCGCCTCGGCGTTGCGGCCGAAGCCGTAGGCCATCAGGCTGGAGGCGTGCAGGAAGTGACGAACGCCATGCTCGACGGCCAACTCCAGCGCATGGTAGGTTCCCTGCACATTGATATTGAACACCTGGTGGAGCGGGGGAATGTCGTAGGGGACGGCGGCCAGGTGGATGACGGCCTCGGCCCCCTGCATGGCATCGGAGAGATCCTTGCGGTCCAGGATACTGCCGGCTACGTAGCGGACATTGTCCAGCCGGTTCGGGGGCGGCGCCCAGTCGAAGGCCGTGACCTGGTGGCGGGCGGCCAGGCCGTCCAGCAGGAGATTGCGGCCCACTCGGCCGCTGGAGCCGGTCAACAGGATGCGCATGGTTTTGGATTCCTGGAGGTGCCCCGCTTTTTGTTGACGTGAGCGCGGGACATGGTGCAACTCCCGGAGGACTGTCGTACTATTGCTACTGGCTCGGCGCTGCCAACGGTGAAATGCTAGGGGACGGTTGCAGCCGAGTCAACCACGGACAAGGTTTCATACCGGTCGTTGGGTGGCGCCGGCAGGCTTGCGGACTGCCGGCCTTTTTCGGAGAGTGCTCCGGATGGATTCAGGTAATCATGGGAGGGTGAGATGAAGCACAGGCAAGTCTACGTCAACGGGGAGATGGTTCCGGAAGAGCAAGCCAGGATTTCAATTTTCGACAGCGCGGTCCTGATTGGGGATTCGGTGATCGAGACGGCCCGAACCTTTCATCACAAGCTGTTTCGCTGGCCGGAACACCGCGACCGCCTGCTTCGCTCCATCAAGGCGGCCAGGATGAACTTCGGCCTGACGACGGAGGAACTGGATCGGGTGACCCAGAAGTTCCTGGAGGACAATTTGCCGACCCTGGAAGAAGGTGACGAAGGAGGGGTGGGCCACCTGGTCAGCCGCGGTCGCATGGGGCTGGTGCTGCCCCCCACCGAGTCGACCTTCGTGATGTATTTCTATCCGCTGTCTACGGGCCTCAAGGCAAAGGCGCACTACTACGACAAGGGACTGCACGTGGTGACGCCGCCCACCCGCCACATGCATCCGCTGACCATCGATCCCAAGATCAAGTATCGCAGCCGTCTGCACTTTTCACTGGCCGACGCCGAGGCCCGGCTGATCGATCCCGAAGCACTGCCCCTGATGCTGGACCACCAGGGAAACCTGGCCGAGGGTACGGGCTGGAATTTCTTCGTGGTGAACCGAGGGGAGGTTTTGACTCCCAGCGAGCGGAACATCCTGCAGGGGGTGAGCCGGCTGACCACCATCGAGCTGGCCCGAGGGCTGGGCATGACCGTCAGGGAGACGGATATCCAGCCCTACCATGCAACCACCGCGGACGAGGCGTTCATGACTTCCACCTCGCTGTGCATGATGCCGGTCACCCGCTTCAACGGACAGCCCATCGGAGACGGTCGACCGGGTCCGTGCACCCACCGGTTGATCGAGCGCTGGAAGGAGTACGTGGACTTCGACTTCGTCGCCCAGGCCAAGCGATGGGGGAGCGGGTGATTCCCTCGGCCGGGCAGGCCAGGTCCCTTGGGAGAACAATTGCCGGGCTTAGCGCCGGTTGAGATCAGCGGCGGCGCTTTCCGATGCAGAACAGCCGCTCGGCCGTCCTGATAAAGATCTGGCCGTCGGAAATGGCCGGAGAGCTCAGGCAGTAGTCGTCCAGCGGGTTTTCGGCCAGAATCTTGAATTCGGGTCCCGCCTCGACCACGCTGGTCACCCCGTCCTCGTTGCTCACGTAGATCTTGCCGTCGGCCAATACCGGCGAGGAGCTGTAGGTCCCCGGTCTGAGCCGCTGCCCACCCCAGATCTGCTTGCCGCTCTTGGCATCCAGGCACCACATGATCCCCTTGTCGCCGACGGAATAGAAATAAGTGCCGTCGGAGACCGGAGTGGGGACGTCGGGACCGTTCTCGAACGACCAGACGCGATGGCTTTGGCTGACGTCTCCGCGTCCGCCCGGTCGAAGGGCCATCAACGGCTTGACCCGGGTGGGCACATAGATCATGCCGGCAGCGACCACCGGCGATGCAACCACCCGATAGTAACGGTCGTTGGTGGGATTGAACCCGTTCACCCGCCAGAGCTCCCGGCCCGTTTCCAGGTCATGTCCGGTGGCGCTGTCTCCTCCGGTGATTACCAGTTCCAGGCCCTTGGCGGTGGGGGCCAGGGTCGGAGTGGTGTAGGAATCGGGCGATTCGTGGATGGCGTCGGTGGGACGTTCCACCTTCCAGAGCGTCTTGCCGTTGCTGCCGTCGACTCGCAGGACGTAGGAAGGATCGTCGGTCCTCATTCCATGCAGGACCTGGATGAAGAGGTCGCCCAGGTGGAGCAGCGGAGAGGAGGCGTAGCCGTGGTTCAGTCCGAACTTTCCGTAGTCCTGCTGGATGTCGCGAGCCCATAGAAGCTCTCCGTCCAGGGTGAATCCCTTGAGGACGCCGGTTCCGGTCATGACAAAGATCGATTGGCCGTCGGTGACCGGGGAAGGGGAAGACATGTTCTGCTTGCGCATCTTGACGTTTCCCTGACCCAGGCTCCGCTTCCACCGCAACTCACCCTTTTCGCGGTCGACGCACCACAGGTAGAGGTCGGTGCCGTCAGCCACGTTCAGAAAAACGGAATCGCCCCAGATAATGGGAGTGGAGCCGCTGAATTCGGGCAATGCCAGTTCCCAGGTAATGTTGGTCTGCCTGTCCCAGGAGACGGGCAAGGCTTTCTCGGGGCTGATGCCGTCCAGCGTGGGGCCCCTCCATTGCGGCCAGTTTCCGGCCTGCGACTGCTGCAGAAGAATCAAGGCGACAACCAGCGCTGGAAGCGTTCTCCACACCATTGCACTCCTCCGTGTTCCGTCGGGAAATTCCCGACAATACTATTGAAATGCTTCGAGAGCCGTACGGCCCGCCCCGGGGCATCGACCCGGGTGACATGACCGGAATCTTTGCATAAATGCAGCCGGCTCTTTGACAGGCCCAGGCCCCGATCTTACATATTCAGTGAAACGAAGTTGAGAGGTCACCATCAGGACCGGAGTAACCAAACCAAAATCAGGAGGTTTCCAAATGTTAGCACTTTCAAGAAGGCTGTTTAACGACTTTCCCTCATTCGACCGGCAGGTCGATCGATTCTTCAACGACGCCTGGAACCGGGAAATCCGGCTCTTGCCGAGCTTCAGAGCCTTTCGTCCCGAACTCGACGCCTTCCAGAGGGAAGGGCAGCACGTCTACCGGCTGGCTCTGCCGGGCGTGGAGCCGGCGGATGTCGATCTTTCCGTGGTCGACGGCAGGCTGACGGTGCAGGTGGAGCGCAAGGAGCCGGGCGATGTCAACCAGGACGACTGGCACGTGAGGGGCTTCTCTTACGGCAGGTATGAGCAGACTCTGCTCTTGCCGAAGGGAACCGACCTGGACAGGATCGAAGCGTCCTTCCACAACGGGGTCCTGGAAATCACGGCGCCCCTGGCTCCGGCGGCCCTGCCGAAGAAGATCGAGGTGAAGGGTCTCGGGGGCAGGAAGCTGAAAGCCACCGCCTGAATCCGCCGGTTGGCGCGAAGGCGCCGTTTCTCAAAGGGGTCTGGGTTTTCCAGACCCCTTTTTTTATGTTAATAATTCATTCAGCGGTCTGCCTTCAGGCGGTTGCGGTTCGGATTTCTATCGGTGGAAACGGTGATGTGGAAGAAAGAGGAGCACGAGATACCCCGTTCGGAGTTCGAGCGGCGGATTGAGAGGGTGCGCCGGTTTGCAAGAGACCGGGATCTGGCCGGAGTGGTAGTCTACTCGGCGCCCAAGATTCACCAGTGGAATCAGACCGGGCACGTGGGCTATCTCACCAACTGGTCCAACCTGGACCGCATCACCGACGTCATGGTGCTGGTTCCCAGCCGGGGTGAGGCGGCGCTTCTGGTGGCCGGCGTGGAGTACATGCTGGACCAGATCGAGGAGGTGTCCTGGATCGGCCAGGTGCACCTGGTGAGCTCTCCCGACCCTCGGGCGATCTCCCGCGCCTTCGACTCCAGCGTGGGTGGAGAAGCCGCCACCAAGGGTGCCCGCAGCTTTGGAGCCGAAATCGCCAGCCGCCTGAAGACTGAAGGACTCGATGGGCAGCCGGTCGCCATTGCGGGAATCGAAGCCATGCCGGTCACCCTCTATCGCGATCTGGAGCGGAACATCCCGGCCGGAATCGCGGAGGCCCCCGACGTGGTGGCTGAGCTCCGGCAGTTCAAGACGCCGGAGGAAGCCGCATTGTTGCGGCGCACGGCGGAGATCTCCGATTCGAGCTACCACCGAATGGCGGAAGTCCTCCGCTCGGGGATGTGGGGGTACGAGCTCACCGCCGAGATGGACGCCGCGGCCCGGCAGCGGGGCGCCGACTTCGTCTACCATTGCATGCATACGGCTCCCGGGACCGATCTGAAGGCGGGCAAGCTGTCGGTCAAATGCCACGACCGGCGCCTGAACCGCGGCGACTACATCAACGTCAACGCCTACGTGGTCTACAAGGGCTACTGGATCCAGAGCGACCGGGCGGGAACCATCGGACCGGTTCTGGACAAGTCGGCCGCCGGGATGGTGGAAGCCAACCTGCAGGTGCAGGACGAGGTGCTCCGGGTTATCCGCCCCGGACTCCCCATCGGCGAGTTGATCGAGATCGGCAACCGGGCCGCGGCCAGGTTCGGGTATGAGATCCAGGGCGGCAGGATCGGGCATGGCCAGGGACTGGACTACTCCGAACGGCCCTTTCTGCTGGCCGGCAGCCGCGAGGTGCTCCAGCGCGGCCACGTGTTCGTTCTCCACGTCTGCCTGGGAGAGCCCGGGGGAACGCTTCTGCTCAACCCCATCGCCGATCTCTGCTACCTGACCGCCGACGGAGTCGAGGTTCTCAACAAGTTCCCCAGAGGATTGTTTCACCTGTGAGTGTTGCAACCGAACCGGAGACAATCGCGATGAATTTTCGCAGCGACAACGAATCGCCGGCGGCGCCGGAAATCCTGGCGGCTCTTCAGGAGGCCAACTCGGGTCACGCCTATGCCTACGGCGAGGATGGGATCACTTCCGGGATGAGAAAGCGTTTCCGGGAGACATTCGAGACCGACCTGGAAGTCTTCCCGGTGGCGACGGGCGCTGCGGCCAACTCCTTGTCCATCGCCCAACTGGCTCCGGCTTACGGCGCCGTCTTCTGCCACCAGGAGGCCCATCTCCATGCCGACGAGTGCGGAGGGCCCGAGTTCTACAGCGGAGGCGCCAAGGTGATTCCGCTGTCCGGGGAACTGGCCAGGATCTGTCCTCGGACCCTCCGATCCGCCGTGGCCAAGATGGAGGAGATGGGGGTCCATGAGAGTCAGCCCAGCGCCGTCAGCATCAGTCAGGCGACCGAGCTGGGAACCGTCTACCGGCCGGACGAGATTCGAGAGATTGCCGGAGTCGCCCGCGGCCGGGGGATGGGGCTGCACATGGACGGCGCCCGCCTCGCCAACGCCGTGCAACGGCTGGGTTGCACACCCGCCGAGCTGACCTGGAAAGCCGGAGTCGACATCCTCTCCTTTGGGGCCACCAAGAACGGAGCCATGGCTGCCGAGGCGGTGGTGGTCTTCAGCAGCGACCGGGCCGTGGGCATGGCTCGCCGCCACAAGCGCGCCGGGCATCTCTTCAGCAAGATGCGCTTCATGTCGGTTCAACTGGAAGCCTACCTCAAGGACAACCTGTGGCTGCAATTTGCGGAGCGGGCCAACCGTGCAGCGGATGCGCTTTCGGCAGGACTTGGCGGGCTTGCCGGAGTGGAAGTTCTCTATCCGGTGGAGGCCAACGAAGTCTTCGTCAGGATGCCGCCGCCGTTGGCCGACGGCTTGAAGAAGGTGGGCTACGAATTCCACCTCTGGCCGGGGAGCCGCGACCACTATCGTTTGGTCACCTGCTTCGCGACCGGAATGGACGAGGTGAACGCGTTTCTGGCCCTGGCTCGGCAACTATCGGATGGCAGCGAGGGGAAATAGGCTGCCGAGAGGCTGCTGCACGCGGACTGACTGGGAATCGGGGCGTGGGCTCAGCGGACTCCCGGGACGGTACGGATCAGTCGAGAAGGATTATCAATTCAACATGGATGCACAGGATGCACAGGATAATCAGAACCGAACGCTGCTGCGGGAGAGGCCAGCTCCGGCGTTGTTCCGTCAAGGATTCGCGGATGCCTGGAGTTCAGGACGCCGGACTCTCAGACAAGTGACGCCCCACGCCCTGCCGTGCGGATCATACGAGGGTGAAACTGCCGATCTCTTTTAAAGACGAACCACGAATGAACACGAATAGACACGAATACCAATGGACGTCCTTTGCTGCAATGCCGTCACGGAATGAGGCCCACCCGGGAGCGCGGGCGTCTCGCCCGCATGCAC
>VXMN01000315.1:2517-19940 GCA_009841055.1 Acidobacteriota bacterium | reverse complement strand
ACGGGAGTGCATGCGGGCGGGACGCCCGCGCTCCCGGGGGGCGCCTCCTCCCATCGCTCTTGCTCCTCGAGGGGGCGCGCGCCGGCTTGCCGGGCCACAGCCCCCCGATACAGCAGAGCCGTCACGCTTGGTGGCCCTTCGTCGTCCTTCGTGTCACTTCGTGGATCACTCTTTTTTTCGTTTGTTTCAGCTCCGGCCCCCGCACCGCCCCCCTTCACTTCAATCCCAACAGCCGAGCGGCGTTGTTCCAGAAGATGTCTTCCACCTGGGTGTCGGTGAGGCGCTCGGACCAGCAGGCCCATTTGAGCGAGCGCAGGTGCTCCAGGCCGGTGAGCACCGGCTTGAGCTGCAGATGTTTTTCCCGCCAGTGCGGTGAGTCGTTGCCCAGCCAGAGAAACGAATCCTCGACTGAAACCGAGCGGCCCCGGGCGTGGGTCACCGGCAGGTCGCCTCCATAGAGCAGCTTGTCGTGTCCGATGATGCGGATGATGGCCTGGTGAGCCATGGCTTCGCAGTTGGCGCTGGTGTCGAACCAGAGGTTGTCCAGTCCCCTCAGGTGGGGCAGGCCCTCGAGGTTGTGGGCCGGCTGGAAGCCCCGGGCCGAATGGGCCAGGATCAACTGCATGTCGGGATAATTCTCGCAGTAGTGCCGGATCCAGTGGATGTTGCCGGGATCGGCGGCGGCGCGGGCCTTGACCATGTGCAGGGTGATGGTCCAGCCCTCTTCGTGAGCCACCCGGATGTGCGCCTCGGGCAGGTAGTCGGGGATCTCGGCCTCCCAGGTCGGGTCCGCGTTGCGGGCCAGGGTGTGGTAGCACTTCAGGCCGTGGAGCTTCAGGCGCTTGACCTCCTGGCGCACCCACTCGGGATCGTCCTCGGGAGTGATGAAGAAGTGCCCGCGGCAGTTCGAATCCTTGGCGGTCTGCTCTCCCGTCCACTGGTTGGCCGCGGGGATATTCACGGGGTCGCGAAAGGTGGGGATGAACAAGCCCTTGGCGACGCTTCCGGGATAGAGGTCCCCCATCAATCGGATGTAGTTCTCGTAGTCCACAACGGGAGGGAAACTCCCCGCAAAGACGTTGTGGTCCGGGTGCCAGACATGGGTGTGGGCGTCGAACACCTTGTCGGGAATGAACGAGGCCAACTCGCGTTGGTAGAACTCCCGGTCTTCCTCGCGAGGGACATAGTCGGGATGATCAGATGCCATGGGTGCCTCCTGTAACCTTGAAGTTATTCAACAGCGAAGAGTTCGGCCGCGTTGTTCCAGAAGATGTCTTCGACCTGGGCGTCGCCGAGTCGTTCCGACCAGCAGGCCCACTTGAGCGAACGCAGGTGCTCCAGTCCGATCAACACCGGCTTGATCTCGGAGTGCTTCTCCCCCCAGACGGGCGAGTCCTGGTAAGCCCAGAAAAAAGTGTCGGCCGCGGCGGCCGACCTTCCGCGCAGGTGGCTGACGGGGATGTCGGTGCCGTACATGAGACGCCGGTGGCCGATGATGCGGATGATGGCCTGGTGGGCCACGGCTTCGCAGTTGGCGCTGGTGTCGAACCAGAGATTGTCCAGTCCCCTCAGGTGGGGTAATCCCTCCAGGTTGTGGGCCGGTTGGAATCCCCGGGCCGAATGGGCCAGGATCAGTTTCATGTCGGGGTAGGTGGTGCAGTAGTGGCGGATCCAGCCGATATTGCCGGGATCGGCGCAGGCCCTGGACCTCACCATGTGCAGCATGATGGCCCAACCTTCCTGGTGAGCCATTCTGACGTGGGATTCCGGGAGGAAGTCGGGAATCTGAGCCTCCCAGGTCGGTTTGACCCCGGCGTAGACGTGGTAGCACTTCAGTCCGGCCAGTCCCAGCCGGCGTACCTCCTGCCGCAGCCACTCGGGGTCGGCCTCCGGACCGGTCAGGAAGAGACCCCGGTATCGGGGATTACAGGCGACCTGCCGGCTGGTCCAGCGATTGGCTCCCTCGAAATGTTCGCGCGGGCAGATGCGGTGGAATACGTTGGCGGCGCAGGCTCTCCCCGGATGCAGGGCCTGCAGCATTCGGGAGAATTCCCGGTAGTCTCCGTCCCGGGGCAGGGAGGCGATCCTGCGGCCGGGGTGCATGTTGTCGTGGCCCCACACGTGGGCGTGGGCGTCGAAGACCCGGTCGGGCAGGAAGGAAGCCAGTTCCCGTTCAAAGAAATCGCGGTCTTCGGGTTGGATGATCGCCAAGGTTTTGCCGGGAATGCTTTGGAGGCCGCTGACCGGGATCCATCGATGCTTGGGAGCCCGCTGAGAAATGCGGGGCAGGGATGATATCCTCATGCCTGCTCCGTTTCAACCCGTGCAAACAGTGTGCAACCATTGGCCGTGAAGCGATTGACGTCCAGCGGCCAGGGAGGGTCCAATGAAATTCAATCGATTGAACAGTTTGGTGGCGGGAGTGGCAGTCCTGGTCCTGGCCTTCCCGGTCGTGGGGATTCCCCAGGCGCTGCCGCTGGGCTCGGAGCGGCAGCTCTTTGTGGATCGGTATCTGATCGACCGTCTGGAAGGACTGGAGCTGAGACTCCAGCAACCCAGACCGGAAAACATCGCCATCGAGTATGACCAGCCCTGGGAGGATAGGCTGGCCTTCTACACCACCGTTCTCAAGGATGGCGACACCTACCGGATGTACTACCGTTGCCGACTCACCAGGCCCCGGTTGACCTGCTATGCCGAGAGCCGGGACGGGATCCACTGGACCAAGCCCCACCTGGGGTTGGTGGAAGTGGACGGCTCCACCGCCAACAACGTCATCCTGCCCGTTGCAGGTCAGTTCTGCGCCTTCCTGGATGGTCGTCCCGGCGTGCCCCGGTCGGAACGCCTCAAGGCCAATGCGCGAGACGTCGGGACCCCGTACAGCCTGGTGGGCTACGTTTCGGAAGACGGCGTTCGCTGGCGAAAGATCCGGGAAGCTCCCCTCGTCGACTATGCCATGGAAAACAACTTCGATTCGCAGAACGTCATATTCTGGTCGGAGGCGGAACAGCGGTACGTGCTCTACGCCCGCCACATGGTGGAAGGCCGCCGAGCCACGGCCCGGGCCACCTCCAGGGACTTCCTCCAATGGAGCCCGCAGACGCTCATGAGCTATAGCGACACGGGCACCACCAGGCCCTCTCAGCACCTCTATACCAACCAGACTCAACCCTATTTCCGCGCCCCGCAGATCTATATCGCTCTCCCGGCCCGCATCCATTTCGGCCGGCGCCTGATGACGCCGGCGGAGCTGCAGTTCCTGGAGCTTCGTCACAACCGCATCAGCGGGGGCATGCGGGATGTTTCCGACTCCGTGCTTCTGTCGTCGCGCCCGGGTTCAACCCGCTACGACTTCACTTTCAAGGAGAGTTTCCTCAGACCCGGCCTCGGTCAGAGCAACTGGTCCACCCGCACCAATTACCCGGGCCTGGGGGTGGTGCAGACCGGCCCGGCGGAGATGTCTCTCTACGTGCAGCGCGACTACGGCCAGTCCACCGCCCACCTGCAACGGATGTCGCTGCGACTGGACGGTTTTGCCTCGCTGCATGCTCCCTATCACGGGGGAGAGATGGTGACCAGGCCCATTACCTTCGAGGGGAGCCGGCTCGAGATCAACTATTCCACCAGCGCCGCCGGCAGCATTCGGGTGGAGATCCAGACCGCAGACGGGAAACCCATTCCGGGATTTTCCCTGGCCGAGTGCCCGGAGATCATCGGAGACGAGATCTCGCGTATCGTGGCTTGGGGAGAGGTGCCGCCCCCGCTGAGCACCGGCCGGGATCCTGAAAGCACCAGAGCCGAGAGCAACCTCAGCTACCAGACCCCGGTCGTGGCCTGGGAGGGCAGCCGGGATGTGAGCCGGTTGGCGGGTAAGCCGGTGCGCCTCCGCTTCGTGATGAAGGACGCCGACCTGTTCTCATTCCGGTTTGGGGATTGAACTGCAAAAAGGCCGCAGACAAGCGCGTGCATGCTTGGGACAGGACGACCCTGTTGCGCGAAACGGGGCCGCGGAACCCGCTAGGGGGGATCCAGGACGTTCTTCTCAGTCGCTCTCGACGTCGAAATGAATGATCTCGGTAAAGTCGTACCGCCTGAAGTTCTGCGCCCTGTCCGAAACAGTCATACTCGCAAGACCCCAGGTCCCCGGAGCCGATCCGGGCGGCAGAATAATGGTCTTGGTGTAGGTTGTCCATTCGGATGGATCTCCGGCCGGGAAGAGATCGTAGCTATTGGGGTCATCGACACCATAGTGGTGGTCGATGCCTTGCGGGTCCCGCAAGTAAAGGCTGGCCCCCACGAAGCCCGAAATGTTGTCACGTACGCGGAAGATTACGGTGACCACGGTCTCGCCGTTGGGTGCATCCGGATTGGTGGGTTCGGCACTGATTTCAATGGCGTTGAGGTCCACCTCCGGAGCATCGGTGTCCGGGTTGTTGGTAATCAGTTCGATTTGTTGACCCGCTTCATCAACGACCGTGTCTTCCGGACGTAGACCATGGCGCGGATGCCGAAAATAGGTGCCGGACCTGTTCAAGGCAAGGTCCACCATGGCGATATAGTTCATTGTGTACACCGATGAGGGCATGTAGTGCGGCATGATAAACAAGACTTCGCAACGCTGGCTCCCCGGGTCGTAGCTGCCCTGCGCCTGAAAGCGATAGGTCTCCAGGAGTTCGTCGTTGAGACTGGCGAAACACCCCGCCTTCTTCATGCCTCTGTTTTCTTCCACCCGCCAGCCGGCCTGTATCACCTGAATCTCCTGGCCTTCCCGGATTTCGACGAACTTGCCGAGCGACGCGGTATTCCTCACATACCGAGGGGGAATCACATCCTCGAGCGGATTATTCACATAGAGACTCCATCCGAAGTCATTGACACTCTCAAATCGCTCGTTGCCGTGTTCGTCGGTGATTGCGACCTCGGTCGGTATCCAGTAGCCCGCCTTGGCGAACTTGCTCAAGGTGAATCCTCCCGAGAGCACCGTGTCGGTGCTGCCGCGAGGGACGCCGTGGGGATGCAGCCTCACATCCACTAACGTGCCGACCTCGCTCATCAGCCTCATGTACACTTCTGTTGCGCCCTCCAGCACCCTGTCCAGTGCGTGAAGTTCGACCTCGATGTGGACGGTCTTTTCCTCCTCCGGAGCGCCGGTGACCCTGATATCCACTCTGCGAATCTTGCCGGGAAAGACATAGTCGGGAAACAGGTTGTAGACCTCGAAAGTCAGGTCCTCCCGAATCTTCGAGATGTAGATGTTCCCCTGCATGATCCGGTCCCGCACAAACTCGTACTTGCCGATGGCGCGTGACTTGAGCTTGTCGGGATTGATCACGAAGAAGGCGACCGACTCGGCCATGTCCTCATCGGGGTTCTTCGCATGGGCATAAGCGCTGACGAATTCGGTCTGCTTGGTGGTGAACCAGCCGCTCGGGCTGCGCAAGTCCTCATACCAGCCCCCCAGCTCTATCCAATCGGCCTTCAACTGGTGATCGAACAGGTGGGCCCACAGGAAGTGCGCCTTTTCGTGGATGATCAGGCGGTGCACGTCCGCTATGGATCCCCCCAGGAAAGCCTTGTCCATGAACTCGATATAGCCGGCGCCTGTCCAGGCGATCGCGGCGGCATCCGGACGAAGCGGATTGGGAGTGCCGTCCAGGCGTCGGACCAGGTACTTCAGCTCCGGGATCTTGTGCATGCCCGCAGGCATTTCCTCGAAAATGTTGATGAGCTGCACGATCTCCTCGGAATGGAATTTCTGGAAGCGCGATGCCCCCTCTCTGGTTGTTGAAGCCGTCAGTTCCCCGTAGGTCGTGTGGTCGGTGATTCGCGTGGTGATCCCAAACCGCTCCTGCAGGATTTTCTCGTAGGAGTCCTCGTCCCGGCCGTTGTCGGTGACGAAGCGCACCAGGGCGTGGTGCAATCGCTGCGAGTAGTACTTTCCCCGCTTCCCCTCGATCAGGGCGATCCTCGGGCTTGCGTAAACAAACGCAGCCTCGGAGATCCGAACTGTCCTGTCTGTCCCCGACCCGCCCGTAATCCGGATGTCGTTCTCGACGTGCTCCGAGGTGATCAGCCACCGGCTCGGTCTGCGCGATTCCGCTTCGAACGACAGCCGGTCGTCCTGCGGAATGGTCTTCATCGTCTCCAGCAGCCGATAGGCGTGCTCCTGGGTCCAAGAGCCGCTCTCGCTGTCCACCAGCAGGATGCTGTAGTTGCGACTCAGCCGAATGGCCGACGAGCTGTCGCTCACCTCGATCGGCTCGCCCAGAAACTCCACCACCAGGGGTTGGTTGACGTGGGCCGCGTAGTCGTAGCCGGCCGTGCTCTGGTCTTCCTCCCAGTGATAGACGAAGGTGTGCGGGTCCAGCGGTGTCAGCACGTATTCCCGGTCGATCTCGCCGGGCGGAGGCAAGGTGATCACGCCTCCTTCGAGGCGGAATCTCCTGGCAGGCGGACCCCTGTAGCCCGTCTTGCGTGCCGTGACCACGTAGTCGCCGTCCGGCAGTCCCGTAAAGACGAAAGCGCCATCGGGACCCGGGGCAGTCCTTTCAAGGCTTCGGTAGCCGCAGGTGAGCAGCACCTCCACATCGTCAAGCGCCCCCGGTCCCTCGACCCCGGAGACATGGCCCATGTAGATTCCGGCGCCGGTGCTGCTGTCACTGCAACCGAGCCTGCCGGCGCCGGTGTAGCTGCCCGGGAGACCGCGGATTCCGTCGTACTGCCGCTGCCGGTGCTCGAGGTCCGAGACCTGGCCCAGGAGGAATCGCCCGCCGTTCCCTCCGAAGGATCCGGTCACGACAAGGGCAACTATCGCAAGGCGAACCAGGCGGCTTGCGGATTGTTTCGAGAGTCCGATCCTCAGATCGTTGGCAGTCTCCTGAAGGGTGCGTCCCTCGCGAGCAGCCTCCTCCTCGAGACGGCAGAGAAGACGGTCTTCAATGGCAAGTGTTATCCGTCGCATGCGTCAGCTATTGGCCTCGTCGAGACGGGGAATCCTTGACAACGTGTCATAGACCCTTGCCCGACTGCCTGTGCTTGTCTCGCCCATCACCTCAACCCGCACCCCGTCCCACCGTATCACTGGGACCGGTGAAGCCGGGGCCTCCGCCGGCCAGGTAGCCGTTGCTGGCTCCGATTTCGTCCGGGCTGACCCAGAAGGAGTAGAGCCTGCCGTTGGTCAGGTGAAAGCGAAAGCGGACGGGTCGGCCGGCCAGTATTGAGAGATCAGCAGCCTCCTTCCAAACGACCTGGCTGAGGGTGCTGTCTCCGCTCACCGGCAGGCAGTTTTGCCTGGAAAAGGGGGCGATCGGGACGCCTTGCCCGTCAAGGACCTCGGCTTGCAGTTGACCCCGCGGGGCCTGCAGGTTGACGAACAGGTGACGCCCCTGGAAACGCAGCGGCCGGGTGGTGACGGCTCCCCCCGATTCCGGGGCGTCCAGCGAGGCGAAGCCGTCCCGCCGCAGGACAGCCAGACCGGTGCTTCCGCCCGCATACATGTGGCCTCCCAACTTGGGGGACTCCCCGGACCAGGCCCCGAAGTAGAAGTAGAGCTGGTCTCCCACCACCAGGCAGCAGCCCCCGGCCGAATGGAGGTAGGCCCGGTTCCAGGCGCCCTTGCGACGGGAGGGGGCGATGAAGGAACGCCGGTCGGGGCGGTGCCAGTGGAATCCGTCTCGACTGAAGCCCAGGCATAGCTCGGTGAGCTTGGGGAACCCGCCCTCCAGGCAAATCCGGTTGGGCGGTCCCCGGTGGATGGCCAGCAGGCCGATCATCAGGCTCTCGTAGCCGGCTGCGTCCACGTTGTAGAGCTGGGTGGGATGGCCCAGGTCGGGCGCCGGCGGGTCCAGCTCATCGGCGCCGGCCCAGTAGTGGACGTCGCTCTCTTCCCAGGCGGCTCCCTCGACAAAGTCGGAATGTTCCCGGTACCCCCGCAGCCGGCTCAGCCTGGGCTCGAACTGGAAGGTGCGAATGCTGTAAACCCAGACTTTGCGGAAGGGGTTGTAGAAGAAGGTGGTGTTGTCGCCGCAGGGCCCGGTGGGTGTGGGGCCGTCCCAATGAATGCCGTCGGCAGAGGTATAGACCTCTCCCCTCCGAAAGCTGTCCGGCCCCCTGAAGAAGGCGAACATCTTGAATCGCTGCTGCCGGTCGGAAGTCTCCTGGTCCAGCCAGATTCCCACTCCGTCCCGTTCATATCCCTTTCCCCGAACCAGGACCCTGTTGGTTCCCGGCTCGACGTCCAGGCGCGGTCGGGTCCAGTGAATTCCGTCCCGGCTGGTGGCGTAGGCAATGCCGTCGAACCAGCCGGCGTGGTACCACATCTTGAACAACCGGTCCTCGGGGTCGTAAAACACGCCGTCGTTGAAGGGACAGGCCACCGGCTGCAGGCCCCCGTTCATCTCCAGGGGGGTCTCCGGCTTCAGGACCGGGTTCTCCGGGTGCAGGCGAGCCGTGTGATAGGAGCGCTTGAGGGTGCTCTCGGAGATGAGGAAGTCGTCCACGAACAGTTGTCGCCCCCGGTCAATGGGAATGACTTGGGGAATGTCCGCCAGGTAGGGAGGTGCTACAGGCGTGCGGAAGTTTTCCGGGGGATAGCGGGGAGGCCAGGGATGCGGGAGCCGGATGCCGTTGTGGAGAATCTCATGGCCGGTGGTCTCAGTGGGGAGAGTTCGGCCTGAGGCCTTCCGAGGAGGGGATGAAGCGGAGGCCGCCAGCCGAGCCAGCGCCAGGCCGCCGGTGAGTCCGGTGAGCTGTTTCAGGAATCTACGGCGGTTCAAAGGCGCGCTCCTGCCGTGGCTGGCAAACTCGTTGAACAGGAAGCGTGACGGACCCGCGGTCCGAAACGCGGGCTATACATCCAGCAGGTAGAGGGTCGCCTGGCTGAGTCGTCGGGAGGTGGCCGGCAAGAGAGCCTCGCGCTGGTCGGTCTGCTGGGGTTGATCCCTTCGGCAGAAATAGGCCGTGAGGGACCGCCGCGGCGCATCGGTTCGGTTCTTGACGCCGCTGTGCCAGGTGTGCCCGGTGAAGACCACCACCGTGCCTGCGGTTCCGGTGACGCAGATTTCCCTGGGATGCGGCTGCTGCATGTCCTCCATCTCATCCTCGGGGAAAGTCAATCCCAGGTGGGATCCCGGAACAATCCGGGTCGCGCCGTTGTCGGGGATGAAGTCGTCCAGCATCCAGAGAGTATTGCAGGAGAAGTGGTCGCTGGGCTGCTTGCGGTCCCGCCACCAGGCGGGGTGCCAGTCGGGGTGAAGGTCCTGGTGTCCGCCCTCGGGGAGCACCGCCCGGGAACAGAGAGAAGAGAGCCGAAACCCCTTGGGCAGGACGCGGTCCACGGCTGCCAGAATCCTCGGATGGCTGATACAGATGTCGAAGACGGGGTCCTTGTTGACCAGGTCCAGCACCACGACCGTGCCGTGCTGAAAGCCCTCTTCCACCAGCCCGCTGTTTTCCTCCTGCTCGGCCAGCGCCGCCAGGTGCTCGTTAAAGGTCCGGACCTGGCTCCGGGTCAGGATATCCGGGAAGACGAGGTATCCGTTCTCGTCCAGAAAGGATTGTTCCTCGGTCGAGAGCAGGTCTTCCTCGACTCCCATCTGATCCAGAGCCGCGCGCATATTCATTTCCGATCAGCCTCCAGTTGCGTTTCTCACCGGTACGAAGTCAGGTCGCCGGCCAATCGGTTCCTTGGGCGGTGTGGGATGGCAACGGCAATGGACTGTCGACTCAACTGCGGTTAATTCTAACTCCAGGGTCACCCATTCGCGTGATGGAATCCTGCTTCCACAGTCACCATTCAGCCAGCAGCAGAATCAGGAAGATGATCCCGTTGATGGCGTGAGAGGTAAAACACAGCACACACCGTATCCGGGTCAGGTAGAGCAGGGAGTAACTGAGATAAATTCCCAGCAGCACGGTAAGGAAGCCGGCCGACAGGAACAGCCAAATGTAGGGCTCCAGGAAAATCAGATCGGCGAAGACCGCTACCAGGATGGCGAGGTAGAAGACCTGTCCCAGAAGCGAATTGGGAAGACCGAAGACTCGGGCCCTGGGGGAATGAATCACCCGGCTGCAGGTCTGCTCTCCCATGCGGCAGAAGGAGGGGATCCATTCTTCCGTGGGGTCGATCCAGCCGTATGCAACGGCCGTAAAGTAGCTGGAAATCGTCAGGCCGACAGCGGCCAGCAGGATGAGGGCAAGGGAAACCAAGGGATGCTCTCCGGTGAGATGGTAGCGGAGCCGTCGCGTCGCGAACCCTGGGTGGGAACCGGGAAATGGATCGCCGTTTGCCTTGAAACCGCCGTTGCCACCGCGATTCCGGCGCGACAGCGGGCCGAAAATCCTCGACCCGCCTCCGCTCCTGTCCTCCCGACTCTAGAGCAGACCCACGGCGTGCAGGAAAACCAGCAGGATGGCGACCGGAACCGGAAACTTCAGCAGGAACACCCAACCCTGGTAGAACGGGCGCAGCCGGCTGCCCGAGAGGAATTCCTCCTGGCGTAGCCGCCGGTCCATGCGCCAGGCCGTAAACAGGGCTATCCCCAGTCCTCCCAGCGGAAGCATCCAGTTGGTGACCAGGTAGTCCAGGCTGTCGAACCAGTTCTTGCCCACCAGTGCCTCCATGCCCGAGCCGAACAGGCGGGTCCCCCCGCTGAGCGCTGCCGGCAGCCCCAAAATGGCAATGGTCAATCCCGCCGCCACCGCTGCCCGGTGGCGCTTCCACCCTCGTTGGTCGATGAAGTAGGAGGTGGCGACCTCCAGCATGGATATGGCGCTGGTCAGGGCGGCAAAGACCAGCAGGCCAAAGAATAGGGTTGCCAGAAAAGTCGTTCCCGGCATTTGGCTCAGGGCGATGGGCACGCTGATGAACACCAGTCCCGGGCCTGCCGCCGGCTCCATGCCGTAGCTGAAAATGATGGGGAAGAGCATCAGCGAGGCCACCAGGGCGATGCAGGTGTCGAGGGCGGAGATGGTGACGGAGGCCCCCACGACGTCGTCCCGGCGGCGCAGGTAGCTGCCGTAGGTCAGCATGGCGCCCATTCCCAGGCTGAGGCTGAAGAAGGCCTGGCCCAGGGCTTCCAGGGCCCCGCCGGCCGTGAACTTGTCCTGGTGAAAGCCGAACAGGAACTGGAACGCCTTTCCGAATCCATCCAGCGTCAGGGAGTTGATCAGCAGCACCAGCATCATGATCAGCAGAGCCGGCATCAGGATTCGCGACCAGCGTTCGACTCCCTTGGAGACGCCTCCGTAGATCACCGCAATGGTCAGGCCCATGAAGACCAGGTGCCAGAAGAGATTCGCCCCGGCCGACGCGTGCAGGCTTCCGAAAAGGGGAGCCAGGTTGTCCGGCCCCAATCCCGCCAATTGGCCGCTGATGGAGAGCCAGGCGTAGTGGAGAGACCAGCCGGCCACCACGCTGTAGAAGGAGAGGAGAACAAAGGACGACAACACCGACAGCCATCCCATCCCTACCCATGGGCTTCGGGGGCCGGCCAGAGACTTGAAGGCTCCCACCGGTGAGTTCTGGGTGGACCGCCCGATAAGGATCTCGGCGATCATGACCGGCAGGCCGACCAGAAGCACACAGGCCAGGTAGATGAGGACGAAGATGCCTCCGCCATTCTCACCGGTCACATAGGGAAACTTCCAGATGTTGCCCAGCCCCACCGCCGAACCGGCGGCCGCCAGGATGAAGCCGATCCTGGATCCCCAATGGCTTCGCTTGCTCACGGGTGCTTCCATAGGTAACCCTTCGATCCTGGTCCACAAGGCTTGTCGGACGTCGGGCGGAAACCAACGCAACCACGGTCAGGCCCCCGGTCCGGCAAACAGGCGACACAATAGCACAAATATCCTGTCAGCGAACGTGGCCGTTGGAACCGGCCCGCTTGGCGGCGACTCCGGTTCGGCGCAGGCGAGGAAGATTTTCGTTGAAGTAGGCGATGAGTATCGCCACCCTCTCGGTTTCGCTGCGCCCTTCCAGAACCCTCTGCTTGACAGTCTTCGGCAGCGGGAATCCGCCGGCGATCTGAAAACTCAATCCCTGGTAGCCTGGCGAGACCCTCACTTTTTCGGCCTCGCTCCGCTTCAGGATGCGGGCGGTCTCCCGAAAGAGCTCCAGCAACTGCTCGACTGCCTTCCGGTCGGGAGGTTGGGCCCCGTCTCTGTCGGCAAAAGACTCCGACCACCCTCGCAGATAGGAAGCCGAAGTGTCGAAATGCAGAATCTCGAAGCGGTCGCCGCCCTGGGTCAGCAGATCCATTCTGCCGTCGTCGTATTTCTTGAGAACCTTGAGGATTCCGGCCGTGCAGCCGACCCTGGCGGTGGTCCCCTCGTGAGTGTACAGCACCCCGAACGGCGCCTTGGACCGGAGGCATTCCCCGATCATCTCCTTGTACCTCTCCTCGAAGATGTGGAGAGGCAGGACCATCTTGGGAAACAGCACAATGTCGAGAGGAAAGAGCGGCAGGAGTTGGGTCATGAGGCATGGTAGCCCCAGGCTTCTTCCGCGGTCAAGGGTGGTTCAGCGTCGACGTCGTTGACCGGTCATTCGCATCCAGGACCGCAAGAAGCCCCATTTTGGACCGCTCGCCCTCCAAATGGCGCCATTCCCTGCAATGTGCTTTTCAGTTGCCCGAGCAGCCCCCTATAGTTAGCCTGCATTTTTCGGGTTGTAATCGGCAGCCCGGACGGTCGATTCGAGGGTCCTTATCGGACGCTCGCCCGACGGGCTATCAATAATTTCAGTTTTGAGTTAGTATTTCGCAACCGGCAAATCCTGAACCTCATTCGGAAACAGTCCTGCTTCCGGCAGACCTCATCGGTGAGTTCGGGGTCTTGAGGTCCAACCTCTTGGCAATCGCACCCGTTCGCAAGGGCCGCGATTCGACGGGCCATCTGCCTTTCACTTCCTGCAGGCGGGGGTGAAAGAACCTTTTCGGGAGAATGAGAATATGTCTAGCGCAACAGGCAAGCGCCTGATGAAGTACGTGGACTCCGCCGCATGTTCGGCGGCCGGCGTTGTGTTCAACTCCGTCCAGTTCTTCAACAAGTATTTCCCCAACGCCTCCTTTACGCCCAAATGGTCGGACAAGCCCCTGCAGAAGTCGTGGGAGAAGTCCAAGCCCACCCTGGGGTTCCCCAGAACCACCGACTCTCTGTGCCCGGTCTGCGTGATGGAGGCCAGAGAGCGGATCATCAACGGAGAACAGGACTGGCAATCGCTGGTGACCGAGCACGTGGGTGAAATCAAGGCCGAGATCGTCGAGCGGAACGGCGAGGTCTGGATGGTCAAGGAGTGTCCGCAGCACGGCAAGTTCGAGGACATGATGGCCAAGGACGTGGAGTTTCTGCACTGGATCGAGGGCAACTTCCCCGGCAGGGACATTCGGGCTCACAACGACGAGCGACTGCACAAGCACGGCACCAGCACCATCAAGTACGGCAGGGGATCGGTCCTGACCGTGGATCTGACCAACCGCTGCAACATGATGTGCGACCCCTGTTTCATGGACGCCAACCAGGTGGGCTATGTGCACGAGCTCAGTTGGGAAGATATCCAGGAGATCATGACCAACGCCCTGGAGATCAAGCCCAGGAGACAGATGTCCATTCAGTTTTCCGGCGGAGAGCCGACCATGTCGCCCTACTTTCTGAAGGCGGTGAAGTTGGCGCGCGACCTGGGGTACAACAGCGTGCAGGCGGCGACCAACGGCATCGAGTTCGCCAAGAGCAAGGAGTATTCGCGTAAGGCTGCCGAGGCCGGCCTTCGCTACGCCTACCTGCAGTTCGACGGGATCGGCAACGACGCCAACAGCCACCGTCAGATCGGCAATCTTTTCGACGTCAAGCTGAGAGCGATCAACAACATGCACGAAGCCGGCATCGAGATCGTTCTGGTGACCACCCTGATCAACGGCGTCAACAACGACCAGGTCGGCCCCATCATCCGGTTCGCCATGGACAACCCCAAGAAGATCTCCTTCATCTCCTTCCAGCCGGTCTCCTTCACCGGCCGGGACGAGGAGATCACCCCCGATCGCCGGCACCGCCAGCGCTACACCCTGTCACACATGGCCAGCGACGTGAAGGAACAGACCGGGATTGCGGAACCGACCCGGGACTGGTTCCCGATCTCGATCATGGGGGGCTTTGCCGACTACGCCGACCTGGTGCACGGTCCCGACCGGGAGTGGGGGACCTTCAGTTGCGGCTGCCACCCCAACTGCGGGGTGGGCACGGCCGTGATGATCAACAAGGAGAACAAGGAAGTGGCGGCCGTTCCCCAGTTCATCAACGTGCCCGGGTTGATGCGCGACATGCGCATGATTACCGACGCGGCTCGCGGCAAGAGCTTCTCCAACTTCCTGATGGCCATGGCGCTGCTGAAGAACTACTCGCCCTTCAAGGCGCCGCCCAGTCTGACCCTCTCGGATATCCTCAAGAAGTTCGACAAGACCTGGAACACCTCCGGCAAGGCCCACGTCAAGTATGGCAGGTCGGATCCCAGCCGAACCCTGGAGGACATTCGGAAGCGCCGCAAGGATCCCTGGAATTTCCTCTTCATCGCGGGAATGTGGTTCCAGGACCTGTTCAACTACGACTTCCGGCGGACCGAGATGTGCATCATTCCCTATGCCACCCAGGAGGGAGAAATCTCCTTCTGCGCCTACAACACAGGGGTGGGATGGCGCAAGATCATCGAGAACATGCACAAGAACGCGACCGTGGCCGAGTGGTACAGGGAGCGCGGGAAACACGAGGTGTTCGCCAAGGGCAAGAATGTCAACCTGGAGAGCTACGAGCACCTGCTCAAGGTGGACGCCGAGGATGCCGCCAGAGTGAGAGTCCTGGAAGATGCTCCGCAGACGGCGGCCGACGAGGCGCGGATGCGCAGGAAGGCGGCCCGGGAGGAGGCCAAGATGCGCAAGGTCTACGAGGAAATGGTTCTCAACAAGAAGCCGGACGAGCTGGTCCAGATCTCTGTTCCCTCCAAGTAACGGTGGATTGAGGGGTTGCGGCCAGGCGAGGCAATCAATGGGCTATCCGTGACGGATAGCCCATTTTTTGGTTGGACGGGAAAGGCGGAATAGCGGAACTATGGCAGCCGACAAGACGGTTTTCGAAAGCTATTTGCATCGGTTGGGCGAAGACGACTGGGCCGAGTCGCTGGTTCGCATCCTTCCCCGAATTCACCCGGCCGACAGCCGGGCCACCCGGATCTGGTTTGCCTTCTGGCCCCTGAAGCTCCGGCTGGCTCTGGACGGCACCCCCGATCCGGCCCAGGTGTTCAAGGACTTGCAGTTGGACGGGAAGCCCCGCCTGGAAGAGCAGATCGATGCCTCGGTGGCCTTTCTGTTCGGATCGCACTATTGGCCGGAGGTGAAGCAGGCGGTGGCGGCCTACGCCGAGGAGGCCTTGGAACCCCAGGAGACCAGCCTTGATTCCCACATCCTGGAGTTGGCCGGCCGGCTGGCTGCCCGCCTTCAGGTGGAGCAGTCCCTGTTGGCGGGCATCGTCTCGGTGGGTGTGATGGTGCTGCGGCAGGTGGGGCGGTCTTCTCTGGCAACGTGCGCTGGAGAACCGTCACCCAACGGGCGCCCGAAGTCGGCAGCCGGGGTGATGAAGTTACGAAGAGGGCGGGGCTGGAAGTCCCTGATCTGGAAGTCCAGGAAGTACCGGGTGACCTTTGACGAGAGTGTTTCGGAGTCCTGCTACGAAGCCCTGGACGGCCAGGACCTGTCGATGGCCAGCGGCAGCGACCCCAGGGATTTTCGGGAGTCGGACCCGCGGCGCGTTGCCGGGCCCGTGCCGGTGCAGTGCCGCAGCGGTGCTTGCGGCTATTGCTGGATCGGTGTTCTGGCAGGAGAGGAGAACCTTTCCGAGATGACGGCATTCGAAAAACGTCGCCTGGAATATTTCGGCTACGCTCCCCCGGCGGAAATCGCCCGGAAACACCCGGCAGTCCGCTTGGCCTGCCAATCCAAGTGCTACGGGGACGTTTCCATCGTGGTTCCCCCCTGGAACGGCGTGCTTCAGGAACCCGACCCCGAAGTTTCCGCCGACGCGGGGGATTGATTTTTCTGCCGGAATCGCTACAATAATTCCATCAAGCAGTCGTCATCGCTGGAGGGCTGAAAGGAGCTGCAAACGCAATGCTGAATATCACCGACAAAGCGCAGGGTAAGGTCAAGGAAATACTGGACAGCCAGCAGGAAGAGTACGCCGGTCTGCGCGTGCAGATCGTAGGCGGCGGGTGTTCGGGCTTTCAGTATCAGATGGGCTTCGAGAAGCAAGCCAACGGAGGGGATGAGGTTCTGGAGTTAGGGGGCTTCAAGGTCTTTGTCGACAAGGGGAGCATGATCTATCTGGACGGAACCGAGATCGACTACATCGAAAGTCTCACCGGCGCCGGTTTCAAGTTCCACAACCCCAACGTCAAGAGCACCTGCGGTTGCGGCGAATCCTTCCACGTGTAGCTCGGCAGCCGTCCAGGGTCTGATTGCGGATCCGGGTTGCAGAGATTCGAAGGCCATTTTTCCGAGAGGAGGAATGGCCTTTTTTCATAGGTGGCATACGACGTTCCCGAAGCGGTGGTTTCCGTCATGCTTGTCGATACTCTTCAGCGCCCTCTGAAGGACCTGAGAATCTCCGTGACGGATCGGTGCAACTTTCGCTGCACCTATTGCATGCCCTTTGACGAGTATGTCTGGATCGCCAGGCAGGAGATTCTCACCTTCGAGGAAATCGAACGCCTGGCCCGCATATTCATCGGACTGGGCGTGGAGAGAATCCGCCTGACCGGCGGCGAGCCGCTCCTGCGCAAGGATCTGCACCGTCTGGTGGAGAGGCTGGCCGCTCTCGGGGGGCTTCAGGACCTGTGTCTGACCACCAACGGCGCCCTGCTGGCCGAGCAGGCCCCCCTCCTCAAGGCTGCCGGACTGAAGCGAATCAACGTCAGCCTGGATACCCTGGATCCGGAGAAGTTCAAGCGAATCGTCAAGCGCGGCAACCTGGCCAGGGTGCTGGAGGGACTGTTTGCCGCTCAGAGTCAGGGATTGCATCCGATCAAGATCAATGCGGTCATCGAACGGGGCGTCAACGATGACGAGATCCTTCCCCTGGTGGAGTTTTCCCGTTTCCACGGTTTTGGCATTCGGTTCATCGAATACATGGACGTGGGGAATTCCAACAGTTGGAAATCCGAGAAGATGGTTTCCAAGGAGGAGATTCTGGAGCGAATCCATGCCGTCCATTCCATGACCGAGGTCGGCCGGGAGCAGGGCAGGGCGCCGGCGGTCGACTACCGGTTTGCCGACGGCGGCGGGGATTTCGGCGTGATTGCTTCGGTCACCGAACCCTTCTGCGGCGGATGCAGCCGGGCCAGGCTGACCGCGGACGGAAAGTTCGTCACCTGCCTTTTTTAC
>VXMN01000315.1:0-2507 GCA_009841055.1 Acidobacteriota bacterium | reverse complement strand
ACCCCTCCCCGCGTGCTTCCGGCGGGGCCGGGCGCACCCCGGAGGTAAAGTTGGCCCCGGCCCTTTTTTCCTCGGCGGCACACCACCCCAAGACGCCAATGCGGGCGGGAGCCTCCGATGGGGAGCTTCGCAACCGAGCGGTCTCCATCTGGAATCGGAGGAGCGACCGTTACTCGGAATCCCGGCTGGAGGCCCTCCAATCCCGACAGGGCTATCGCGCCGAGGAACACAAGAAGATAGAGATGATCAGCCTCGGCGGCTGATCCCCCGGGCTAGCACACCCGCGCCGTTGCGGAGCCGTTTCCCCCGGACGTTTCCGTTCCGGACCCACCGGTCGCGTCACCCCATCTGCCTGTAAGATTCCCCCATGTTCCAGGCAAGTGCCGCCCTGCCCTTCCGGGCAGATCATTCGAGGAAGAAACTACCGATCTCTTTTAAAGACGAACCACAAATGGACACGAATGAACACGAATAGGGAAAGATTCCTTTCAGTTTTTCTTCGTGTCCCTTCGTGGTCCTTCGTGTGTCTTCGTGGATAACTCTTTTTTTCTTTTGTTTCAGACAGGACACTAAACATGGCGCAAGAGGACCGTCGGTTTCGGCGGGCTCAGTGGCGTATTCTGTTCGCCACCATGCTCTGCTATTTTTTCTACTACACCGGGAGGCAAACCTTCGGTTTCGCCATTCCGGGCATCGAGCAGGAGCTGGGAATCAGCAAAGCCGGGCTGGGGTGGGTCAGCAGCGCCATGCTGTGGAGCTATGCCGCCGGGCAGGCCGTCAACGGCAACCTGGGGGATCGATTCGGTGGCCGGCGGATGATGAGCCTGGGGGCGCTGCTTTCCTGTCTGTTCAATTGGGGGGTCAGCTTCGCCGGAGGCCTGGTGGGTCTGTTGGTTCCCTGGGCCATCAACGGCTATGCGCAATCCATGGGTTGGGCCCCGGGAAGTCGAGTACTGTCCAACTGGTGGAGCCGCCGGGAGCGAGGGAAGGTCTACGGACTTTACGTGGGCGCCGCCGGTCTTTCCTCCGTTCTGGCCTTTACCACCTCCAATCTCATACTGTCCCTGGATTTGGATTGGCGTTGGATCTTTCGTCTCCCGGTCCTGCTGCTTCTGCTGGGCGGCGCGTTCTATTACCGGGTGGCTCGGGACCGTCCCGAGGATCTTGGTTTCTCCGGGTCGGATCACCTGAAAGGCAACCGGGCCGAGGCCGGGGCCGGGCCTCCAGGGAAGGAAGACACGGAGGAGACCACCTGGAATCGCTACAGGCAGGTGTGTTCCAATTGGCGCTTCATGATCGCCAGCCTGGCCATCGGTTTCCAGAGCCTGGCCCGCTACGGCCTGTTGACCTGGGTGCCGGTCCACTTCCTGGCGACCGGGTGGCGAGGATTTGCAGGGCGGACCTGGATCACCCTGGCGCTTCCGGCAGGCATGGCCCTGGGGGCGGTAAGCAGCGGCTGGTTGTCCGACCGGGTCTTTCATTCCAATCGATCGAGGGTTATTTTCCTGTTCATGGCGGCTGCCTCGCTGGCCTGTTCCGCCATGTACCTATTGCCGTACCATTTCTTCTGGTCCATGGCGTTGCTGGCCCTTTGCGGGTTCTTCACCTACGGCCCCCAGTCGGCGTTCTGGGCCCTGTGTCCCGATCTGCTGGGAACCCGCTACGCCGGCACGGGAACGGGGGTCATGAACATGCATGCCTATCTGCTGGCGGGACTGGGAGAGCCCTTCATCGGCTGGATGATCCAGCGAAGCGACGATGACACCGGCATGGTGTTTCCGCTGGTTGCCGGAGCCTGTCTGCTCAGCGGGTCGATTGCGCTGTTTGTCCGACGTTAGTTACCCATTCTCTTGACCATGAATGCAAACTTCTCCACCTTGCCCTTCTCCGTAAACGGCCGCCGATACGAGCCGCCGGCCAAGCCGGTAGTAGCGATCTGCATGGACGGCTGCGAGGACGACTACCTGAACGTGGCGATCGCCCGGGGCCGCATGCCCCACCTGGCCCGAATGGCTGCGGACGGCTACCGAGGACTGGCCCGTGCGGCTCTGCCCACCTACACCAACGTCAACAACGCCTGCATCGTCTCCGGCGTGCCACCTTCCATCACCGGCATTTCCGGCAACTTCTTTCTGGAGCCGGGGAGCGGCGCGGAGGTCATGATGAACTCGGGCCGCTACCTGCGGTGCGACACCATCCTGGCGGCCGCTGCCCGGTCGGGAAGGAAGGTGGCCATGGTGACGGCCAAGGAGAAGCTGCGTGACCTGTTGACCCGTGGACTTCAGGGAATCGCTTTTTCGGCGGAGCGGGCCGGAGAGCAGATCCGGGATCTCCCGGGGCTAGAGGGTCTGGCGGAGGAGGTCCGGGAAGGCAGTCCCGACATCTACAGCGCCGAGGCCAGCCTTTTCGTCCTGCGCGCGGGCGTGGCCCTTTTGGAGAGCCGCCAATCGGACTTCCTCTATCTGTCGCTGACTGACTACGTGCAGCACCGCCATGCACCGTCAACT
>VXMN01000005.1:17896-20160 GCA_009841055.1 Acidobacteriota bacterium | reverse complement strand
GTCGCAGCAAAGGACGTCCATCGGTATTCGTGTCTATTCGTGTTCATTCGTGGTTTGTCTTTGAAAGAGATCGGCAGTTTCACGCTCGAATGATCCGCACGGCAGGGCGGGGGCGTCACTTACCTGGCCAAATAATTCTGTGCATTCTGTGCATCGATGTTGATAAAAAATCCACTCACGCTTGACTTTGAACCGGCTTCCCGTCACCCGACGATACGGGTGCTTCAGGCCAAGCGTTCTTCGGAATTACGGAACCGGGCCGCGATGCGCAACTCAACCGGTAAATGGTTCATGCGCCGGATCTTTTTCCTCCTCTGGACAGTTTGCCTCTGCAATGCGCCGGCCGCGGCCGAATCACCCCACTACCTGGAGGCCAGAAACAGGTATGAAAACAAGGAGTACCTTCTGGCCATGCTGGCAGCGGAAAAGGCCGTGCGCGAGGACGGGGAGAACGCCGGGCACCGTCACCTCTACGGCGCCGTCCTGGCCGAGCTGAAGCAGTTTTCAGATGCCGAAGCCCATCTGCGGAAGGCCGTGGCCCTGGACGGCCAAAACGCGGAATACCTTTACCAATTGGGGCGGGTCCTGCTGGAACAGTCGCATCAATCCGTCATTAGGCGAGGCATGAGCGCCGGGGTAAGGATGTCGCGCAGCGAGGCCGTGAATGCGGAGGGCCTGGCGCTACTGGAGCGCGCCGTCGAGCGGGACGGGGGCCTCCTGGCGGCGCGGGTCCGCCTGGGGCGCGCCTACACCGATCAGAATCGGTTCGTCGAGACGCTGGAGCAGTTCCAGGCCGTGGCCGAGTCCGACCGTCGCTATCCCGAGATCCACTCCTACCTGGCGGTGCTCCACCTGAAGATGGGACGGGTGATCCAGGCGATCCGGGCACTTCAGACTGAAGTCGAGTTCTATCCCGACAACGCCATGGCCCGCCTGGACCTGGGAGACCTGCTGCTGCAGTTGGCTCAGCCCAGGGTGGCCCTCCGGCACCTGCTTGCGGCCGAGCAAAAGAGCCCGGAAACCCCCGACCTTCACTATGCGCTGGCCAAGACCTACCGGGCGCTGGACCAACCCGGGAAAGCCCTGGCCTCGGCCCGCAAGTGCGTCGACCTGGCGCCCGAGGCGCTCGCTCCCCGCTACCTGCTGGCGCAGCTCCATCGCCGCACCGGTCAATCCGATCTGGCCCGGCGTGAGCTGGCGACCGCTGAACGGTTGAGAAACCGGCAGTCTGCCACCTACCGTCCTCCCAAAGCGGATTGATCCTCAAGAGCTGACAAGGATGTTGCTGCGGATGCCGCTATTGCGTGATGGCAAGGCGAACGTTCAGCGTGTCCAAAACCTTGAACAGCGTGTCGATTCGTGGGTTGCCCTCGCTGGAAAGAGCCCGATAAAGGGCCTGTCGGCCCAAACCGGTTGCATCGGAAATAGAAGACATTCCCTTGGCCCGTGCAACGTTGCCAAGAGCCTTGGCAAAGTATTTCGGATCGTTTTCCTTCAGTGCCAAGTTGAGATATTCGATCAATGCCTCATCGCTGTCGAGGAAATCGATTACGTCGAATTTCTTGAGCCTCATGATGCCTCCTCAGAGTTTACTGGCCAATTGTTGGGCAAGTTTAATGTCCTGCTGCTGGCTTGCCTTGTCGCCGCCACAAAGCAGGATCACCTCCGTCTTTCTTCGAATCGTGTAGTAGGCCCGGTAGCCTTTGGCGACATTGATGCGCAGTTCACTGACACCACCACCGACCGATCTGTGGTCGCCAGAGTTCCCATCTTCCATTCTTTCAATTCGAGAGGCCATCGCGACCTTGGCGCGCTGGTCACGCAGCTTTTTGAGCCAATTCTCGAAGGTGCCGGTGTAGAGGACGTTCATTCAGGGATTGTCCCTTATAAGAGACGATTTGTAAAGTGAAGTACTCATGTGCCGGAAAAAGGTCGGCCATGCACGGTTCATCGAAGTCAAGTGCGGCAGACGGCTGGAGGTGACAGCGAATCGGCAGACAGGAACGGGTCTTTGATCAGTCAGAGGAGGTCACGACCCGAATCCAGTGGTCGGCAAAGGCCGAATGGGTCATGAAACCGGTCTCCCGGGGCATGTGACAGCGCACGCAGTCGTTGTTCGATTGGGGGCAGGGGACGGCGAATTCGGCCTGGATGCCGTGGCAGCTCAGGCAGTTGCCATCGAAGGAGGCGGCCAGGTTTTCGTGGGGGTCGTGGCAGGTGGTGCACTTGAGGCGGCCGCCGCTCTCGTTGTGTGACTTATAAAC
>VXMN01000005.1:0-17886 GCA_009841055.1 Acidobacteriota bacterium | reverse complement strand
TTGTTGCAGCGGCTGAGCACCAGCCGCTCGGCCGGGAAGCGGACGCTGTGATCCATGGCCATGGCATGGCCCAGAGCCCTCAGGTCGGCGCCACCCGGGGGGATGCCGTGGCAGGCGCCGCAGAAGTAGACCTGTTCCAGCGCTCCCAGGCGGCCCGGATTGTCGATGCCGCGGGAGGGATTGTCCGTTTCTTCGGCCATGGCCCGGATGTGTTGCTCGCCCGAGCCGTGGCAACGCTCGCAGTGAACTCCGGCATCCGCCTCCGGGATCGAGTCGGGAGGAGTGTTTTCGTTGCGGGTCATGTGGCAGCTCAGGCAATGGGCGCTCTCGTGCGGGTTCAACCAGCCCGCCAGGGCGTCGTAGGCGTCGACCGGACGTTTTTCCAGCCCGGTGGTGACATCCAGCTTGCCGATCTTCTGGTACCAGCTCACCCGGCTCTGTCCGAATGCTCCCTGGTTGCTCTGTCCGATAAAGGTGATTCCCTTTCTTCCGGCTCCCACTCCCCAAAGCAGGCGCAGCGTTTCCTCCCGCGTTCCCATCCGGGCCACCAGGTCCACCCCGGCCGGCTGTGCCGACGATCGTTCGATCCGATAGGCGACACCGCTGGCCCGGTCCACGTGCTCGACAGGCAGCGATCGCATCAACTCCGGGATGTCTTCCACTTTCATCATGGTATGGGCGTGGTCACTGGCCAGTTGCCTGGCAGCGATCTCGAGGTGACAGGTGGCGCACTGCCCGGCGCCGTTATCGGCTGAATCGGAATCGGGCAGGGAGGAACTCGACAGCAGCGCGGCCGACAGCGTCCCTGCCGCCATCAGGACGGACAGCAGCAGAACCGGGGATTTGCCGGAGAGAGTCAAGGGTCGCGATCCAGCCGCCTGCTCCTGCCTGACAGCATTGATTTTAAAAGGTTTGTGGCGCATTTCCGTTCCGGGTCGGCGAGAGGGCGGCATCGTCCCGACCCGCCGCCATCATGGACAGCGACGGGCCCTTTTGTCAACCAAATCCCGGTTGCGCCCAACCGCTTCTCCCGCTAGAGTAATCTTCGTGGAAACCGGTGGGGCAGAGATGTTTCAGAGATCTCCATCGATACAGGATCGAGGAAGATGATCGAGAACCGGAATCCCGGAGGCAACGCCATCGCCAATGGGTGTCGGATCAGTTCCCGGTGGACGGGCGTTTTCCCCTGGGTTTTCGCCGGCCTCTTGGTTCTTGTGCAGGCGGGCTGGAGCCAGTCGGCCCACTACCGGGAAGCTCGAGAACGGTACGACAAGGGAGAGTTTCTGCTGGCCATGTTGGCGGCACAGAGGGCCGTGGAAGAAGACGGCGACAAGGCGGAGCATCTCCACCTGTACGGCGTCGTCCTGCTGGAGCTGAAGCAATACTCGGAAGCGGAGGAGAATTTGAGGAAAGCGGTCGCCTCCGAGCCCGATCGGGCCGAGTTTCAGTTTTCTCTGGGCGAACTGCTGCTGGCCCGGACCATGGAGGCGGCCATTCTCAAGGAGACCCGCTCCGGCGTGGGGCAGCCGAGGATGCGGAACGTGGATCCCGAGGGTCTCCAGGCCCTGGAGCGCGCAGTAGAGCTGGATCCCGGCCTGCTGGAGGCCCGCCTGCGGCTGGGCCGGGCCTACTACGACCTCAACCGGCACGATCTGGCCCTGGAGCAGTTCGAGGCGATTGCCCGCAAGAATCCCCGCTATCCCTGGATTCATTCCTCCCTGGCGGTGGTTCACATGAACGCCGGAGCCGTCGATTCGGCCGTGCAGGCGCTGCAGGCGGAACTCCGGAACTATCCCGATCACCATTCCGCAAGGCTGGAGCTGGGAGAGGCCCTGCTGAAGACAGGAGACACGGCCCAGGCCGTCAAGCACCTGCTCCAGCTCAAGGAGCAGGATGTTTCCCCGGCTGACCGCGTGTCCCTGAACCATTCTCTCTCCAAGGCCTACCGGGACCTGGGCCAACTGGAGAAGGCGCTGGCAGCCTCCCGCCGGGCCCTGGAGCTGGATCCGGACTTTCCCGACGGCCACTACCTGCTGGCTCAGCTTTACGAGCAAACGGGCCAAGCGGAGCTGGCCCGCCGTCAGATGGATACTTTTCGCAAGGTCCAAGGGGAAGAGCGGCAGAGAAAGCTGGGGCCCCTGCAAAGGGGAGGCCGCTGAAATTCATTTCATAAACGACCATTCGGGACTATAATTCGGATGATCCATCAAAGGTTACGTTGGTAGTCTTGTCCCGTTTGCCGTACTGGCAGGTGCCTTATGCAAAACAGATTTCTCGATCGTATCCCAACGCTTCTCCTGGTATCGCTTTTGATCCTTGGCTGTTCCCTGACATTGCTGGCCAGGAAGAAGGGGGACAAGCGGCGTGAAAAGTCTCTTCGCGCGGAGACCTCCGACCGCTACCTCAAGAAGTGGCTGGAACAGGACGTCGTCTACATCATCACGCCCCAGGAAAAAGCCGCCTTCAACCAGTTGCAAACGGACGACGAACGCTACGAGTTCGTGGAGCAGTTCTGGCTGCGCAGGGACCCCACTCCCGACACCATGATCAACGAGACCCGCGACGAGCACTACCGGCGCATCGCCTACGCCAACGAGCGGTTTCCGTCGGGAAAGCCCGGCTGGAAGACCGATCGCGGCAGGATCTACATCACCTGGGGGCCTCCGGATTCCATCGAGACCTTTCACGGCGGTGACATGACCCTGCGGGACTTCAATGAGGGAGGCGGGTGGTCGGTCAAACACCCCCATATCAAGTGGCGCTACCGCCACATTGCCGGTCCCGACCTGGGAAGCGAGGTCATCATCGAGTTTGTGGACCGCGGCTTCAGCGGGGAATACCGCATCGCCAGGGACCCTTTCGAAAAGGACGCCCTGGCCAATGCGCCCGGCTACGACATCGACCAGAACCTGATCCTGGGCAACGTGGAGCCGATCAGCAGAAACCGATTGCCCGGCGGCCTGGATGTAGAACAGTTTCACCTGATGCAGAGCGACAAGTTGATGCAGACAGTCGCCCTGGGTCAGGCTCCCAAGATCCGGTTCAAGGATCTGGAGACGGTGGTCGACACCAAGCTGTCCTACAATCTCTTTCCATTCGAGTTCAAGGCGGACTACCTCAAGATCACCGACGATACCGTGCTGACGGCCATCACCGTGGCCATGAAGAACAGTGACATGACCTTCAAGCAGCAGGAGGGCATTCACGAGGCCTCGGTCAACGTTTTCGGGCGGATCACCACCATCACCGGGCGCAGGGTGCACCTCTTCGAGGAACCCATCCGCCAGATGACTCCGGATTCCACCTACAAGGAAGCCCTGGAACGCACCTCGCTCTATCAGACCACCGTGCCCCTGTCCTCCGGCATCTACAAGGTCGAACTGGTTTTGAAGGACATCAACAGCGGCGACGTCGGCACCGTCTACCGCAGCATCCGGGTTCCCAGGTTTCCCGAAGACCAGTTGGCCACCAGCAGCATCATCCTGGCGGACAGAATCGAGCCTCTGCCGGCCTACCAGGCCGCCGCCGGCCCCTTTGTGTTGGGGGCCTCCAAGGTCTTCCCCAACGTGGCCGAAACCTTTCATCGGGCCACGCCCATGCGCATTTATTTCCAGGTATACAACCTGTCCGTGGACGAAGAGACCCAGAAGCCCTCGGCAACCATCGAATACATCTTGAAGAAGGGCGACCAGGAGATCCGCCGCTTCCGGGAGAGCAAGAACGTAGCCGAAGGAGCCCTGCGGCAGGTGACCCTGGCCAAGCTGTTTCCACTGAACAACCTTCAGCCCGGCGAATACAGCCTGGTTCTGAACATCACCGACAACCTCGCAAACCGGACCGTATCGCCGGTGGCCAAGTTCAAGGTTCAGTAGCTGCGGCGCCTTGCCTTGCGCCGCCGCACGCCTTTCATTCCGGCTGCGGGGTCATGAACGGCATTGTCCATCGCACCGTCGCGATGTCGGTTGCTTCCAGGCTCGAATCCCTGGCGCCGGGCCGGGTTTCAACTCGCGGGTGTTGACATGTTCGCCACCGCCTCTCCACGTTCCCATTCACTAAGACAGAATCTGAATCGGGTGGGCCTGCTTCTGCTGTTCCTGAGCTTGTCGGGTCAGGCAGGGTCTCAGCAAGCGGAGCCGGCCCGGGCCGATCCGGAAGGGGAATTCACCTTTCGGGTGCCGGTCGACGTGGTGGTGGTCAGGGCCATAGTCACCCAGCGCGGCAAGCCGGTCACCGACCTCACCGTCGAGGACTTCACCGTCTTCGAGGACGGCAAGCCCCTTCCTATCCAGAGCCTCACCCGGGAGTCCTACGAAATCGTCCGGTCCCATGAGCGTGAGATTGAACGGGAGAAGGCTCCGGCCGATGGAACCAATGGGCAATCGTCGCCGGCTCCGTCCGCCGGTCCTCCCTCGAGTCGGCCCCACTTCATCAGCCTGCTGATCGACGACGTCACCTCTCCCTCCCCCGGAGCCTTGAAGCGCACCGTGGACGCCATCGGGAAGTTTGTGCAGGAACGGGTGCAGCCCGGCGACAGGGTCGCCATGGTGGCGGCCTCCGGCAAGTTTCACCAACCCTTCACCGCCGACCGCGAGAGACTTCTGGAGGCGGTGCGATTGTTGCCCGGGAAGCTGAACCGCAGGCAACTGGTGAGATCCGACTGTCCGGCCATCAGCGATCTGCAGGCCCAGAGGATCCACAACGACACGGACACCCTGGCGCTGGAGACGGCCATTTCGGAGAAGATCTTCTGCAATCAGATGGTTTCGGGATCAGCCTTCGGCTCCAGCCAGGGGGGCCGCGACCAGAATCCCAGGGCATTCAGGGACACCAATATGCTGAGCTTCAACCTGACCCAGGGCAATTCGGAACAGCGTCGGAATGCCGAGGTGGTGGTCCGCGCCCAGGCCTCCCGCATCCACCGCGAGAACGAATACTGGAGCCGCAACCTGCTGCACACGCTTCAGGAGCACCTCCAGTCGCTCCGGCACTTCGAGGGTAGAAAGAGCCTGGTGCTGGTCTCCGACGGTTTTCTTGCTCAGCAGCTCCGTTACGAAATGCAGGGCGTGGTTCACGCCGCGCTCCGCTCCGGGACCATATTGAGCACCGTCGACATGCGGGGGCTCTATACCACTGCCTACCGCGCCTCGGAGGTGGCTGCCCTGGCTACCGAGGCCACCCTGTCCCAGATGTCCATGCGGGTGGAGAACATCCGCGCGCAGTCCCAGCCCATGGCCCAGTTGGCCCTGGAAACGGGCGGCGTCCATTTCCACAACGACAACGACCTCTTCGGCGGGCTGAAGCAGATCGCCGACAGTCAGTCCTTCTATTACGTGTTGACCTACGCCTCTCCGGCTACCGAATCCGACGGGCGCTACCACCGCATCGAGGTCAAGGTCTCGCGTCCCGGCCTCGAGGTGACCCACCGCAATGGTTATTATGCGCCCAGAGAGGATCCCACCTATATCACCCTCAAGAAACGGGAAGTTCTGGATGCCCTGCGGGCTCCCGGAAATCTGAACGAGGTTCCCATCCATCTCTCTTACAACGCCTTTCCCGTCGGCGAGGACCGCTACCAGGTCGACCTGCTTACCCACATCGACTTCGGCCGCCTTCCCTTCCTGGAAAAGAAGGACCGACAGACCAATCTGCTGCATCTGATCACGGCGGCCTACGGGGAGAAGGGCGGCTACCTGGGGGGGCAGGAGAAGCAGTTGGACTTGAGATTGACCCGGTCCGGCCGGCAGGAGCTGGCGTCCCTGGGGGCGACTTCCAAGGTTACCCTGGAGGTGCCGAGCGGGGAGCATCAGCTCAAGGCGGTGGTGCGCGAGAGCGTGGAGGCCATCATCGGCTCCGTCCAGGAGAAGATCGTCCTGGCCAGACGCCTTCCTGCCGGTGATCCCTCCGGCAACGGGAGCCGTCTGCTGGCTGCTCTGGCGGCGCCGGCTCCGTCCGGCCCAATCCCCCTGAGTTTCACCACCCACGCCTTCTACCCGGATCCCAAGCAAGCCCTGATTCGCTTTTCGGCAGAGGCGCGGCTGCCTGAGGACGGTGACCTCGCCGCCTCAGCTTCGGAGCCGCTGCAGATTCTGGGAATGGCGCTGACAGAGGATGGAGAAATCGCCTCCCTGTTCGGCAGCACGGCCGGGGCTGAAGATTCAGGCGGGACAGTGAAGTTCGACGGTCGGATGAGAGTGCCCCCCGGGCGTTACCGGCTGAAGCTGGCCGTGGCGGATATCAGCGGAAAAGTGGGTACCGCCGAGGAAGAGCTGATCATTGCGGCGCTGCCGGAGGATCGGCTGGCCACCAGCAGCCTGGTCACCACCCTCGAGATGCAGCCCTTTCCGCCTTCCGTGTTTGCCGTGCAGACCAAGTTGACCGACGAGTTGGATCCTTTCATCCATCGGGGCCTCCGGATCCGGGCCCCGGCCTACCGCCGGTTCAACCGGGGAGAGCCGCTGATTGTCTTCTACAGGATTTACAACCTGCCGGCCGAGGATAGCCAGAACCCCTTGATGGCCAAGGTCTCCCTGGTCGGTGAGAGCGGAGGCTCCAGGGAGTTTCCACCGGTACTCCTCAACAAGAGAATGGAAGCCGCTACCCGGGGGGAAGCCGGTGTTGCCTTCCAGCTTCCCACGGCAGACCTGGCGCCGGACAAATATTCGCTTGCCGTGGAAACGCGGAACGTCTCGGGTTCCCGAACCGTCCTGACCCGTTTGGAGAATATCGAGGTACTCCCGGGGGAAGGCGAGGCGGTTGCTTCCAACGTGGAAGAGAACGGATCGCCTGTTGGGAGCGCGGTTCTGAGTCTGCCCACACCGGGTGAAGAGGATGTGCAGGAAGAGGTTGATATGCTGGCCATCGCCAGTACGGAAGATCAGGCCCGGCGGGTGGGCCTGATCGAAGCCTTCCTGGCCCGGCATCCCGAGTCCGACCGAGTTCGAGAACTGCGCCGGCAAGCCACCTGGATTTACTGGCAGCTCAACCATTTTCCAAAGGCCATCGAGCACGGCGAGGCCAGCTTGTCGGAATCTCCCTCCGATCCCCAGGTACTGACCATTCTGGCGACCGCCTATCACGCGCTGGATGAGCCGGCCAAGGCGATCCGACGGGCCTCCAGGGCGGTTCGAAGCCTGCGAGGCCTCGAACGCCCCGGTCAAATGGACCAGCAGCACTGGCAGTCCCGGATTGACGGTCTCATGTCCCAGAACTACGCCTACATGGGGAGCGCCTACCTGTCGCAGTACGAAGCGGACCGGCGCGACCCCTCCAACCCGAACGCCGGGCTCAATCTCCAGAAGGCCCACCTCTACTCCTCCCGGGCGGTCGAGTTGGCCCCCCGATCCGACTTCGCCCAGTTCCAGCTCGGCATCGTCTTCTGCGCCAGCAATCAGGTCGTGGAGGCCATCGAGCCCCTGGCCAAGGCCGTGGTTCTCAACGGCCGCTTCGGCGAGATCGCTCGCGAGAACCTGGAAGCGGTTTTCCGGGCCATCAACCAGGGATCTCTGGATGGCCTGGAGGACCTGCTGGCCCAGGCCAGGCACGAACTGGACAACGGCAAGCCCTCCTCGCTCTAACGGAGGCTTCGACGAACCGATCTCGAATTCCATCCAGCTAGTTGACGGAGTTGGACGCGCACTGCTTTCGGGACGGGTGCTTCCTATTCGCCGCATTCGCGGCTGGGTTGACGCAGAACCGATACGACCCCGGGTTGCCACCTCCGCCGCAAGCAGAACGCCGATTTTGCTGCCAAACGCGACCTCTACAGGATTCTCCGGGCTTACCCTGCAGGCGACCCTGAGCCGCAGCTACGCTGCTCTATAAGGATGGCTTGTAGGGGACGTTTCCTCGGAAAGCCACGCCAACCGCAGCTTCGCAGCTCTCCCGTAACTCACGACACTGCCGGAGTAAAGAATTCTTATTGATCATCTCCCGGGCTGTGGCCCGGCAAGCCGGTGTGCGCCCCCTCGAGGAGCAAGAGCGATCCACGAAGGGAAACCGAAGGACAAAGATGGGCCACCAAGCGTGACGGCTCTGCCGCATCGGCACGGGTGTAGCCCGACAAGCCGGCGCCTGCCCACCTTGAGAAGCAAGAGCGATGGGAGGAGGCCCACCCGGGAGCGCGGGCGTCCCGCCCGCATGCACTCCCGTTGCGTGCCACTCGGTTTCCCCGCGATGGGGCGCCCGGCCACTCTGCCGGCGGGATCGGCATGGGCTCGGCCGAAGCGGAATCCTGGCTAACAAGTTTGCGGTAGGTCTCGCGGGTCCCTCGGTCTTGATTTTGAGACGGGCAGAGTCCCATAATCGAGTCAGTTGCGTAACTTCCGCCGGTTCACACCGGCGGTGTATCTGTTGGAGGAAAAACCCTTGCCATCCGCAGTGTCGTGGTTCTGGGGAGAACGGCGTAGCCGTGGTTGAGGAGGGTCAATTGAGGGAGCGTCTCCTACAGGCCATCCTTATAGAGCAGCGTAGCTGCGGCTCAGGGTAACCCCGGGTGGCAACCCGGGGTCGTTGAATGTTGGCAGTTCCGTAGCCGCGAAGGCGGCGGATTGGTGGCGCCGTCCCGGAATGCGCGGCCCTTTCCGAACAATGGCGATGAAATACGAGAAGCACCTCTCGATGCCCCGCGGATGCCGGATCGGTTCCCACGTGGCGGTTTTCGCCCTTGGGCTCATGTGCGTCCTCTTGAGCGGCGGCCCACTGCGGGCCCAATCCCCCGCCTACCTGGAGGCCCTGCAGAAGTACGAGAGGCAGGAATACCTGGCGGCCATGCTGCCGGCCCAGAAAGCGGTCGAGGCGGACGGAGGCAACGCCGCCTACCGGCATCTGTACGGAGCCATCCTGCTGAAGCTCAAACAGTATTCCGACGCCGAAGAGCATCTTCGCAGGGCAGTGGCGCTTGACCCTCGAAACGGTATGTATCAATCCACCTTGAAGGAGCTCTTGGCCGCCCGAGAGGCGGCGGAAAGACCCATTCGCTCCCTGGTCGGCGACACCGATGAACGGGAGCAGGTCACCTTGTGGTGGGAAGAGCTGCCGCAGGACGTTCGCAGCAACTTCCGGGCGACCGGCAGCCGGAGCAATATCCATCCGGAGGACTATGTCGGGCCTGAGAACTGCAAGAGCTGTCACCAGGAGCAGTACCGGTCCTGGTCGCGGCACGCCCATCGCTGGATGAACGCCCTGGCCGACGATTCCACCGTCAAGGGAGACTTCTCCGGCAAGGCGCGGATTTCCTATCTCGGGGGTGAGGCGGCCTTCTTCAAGGAAGACGGCCACTACAAGATGCGGCTGCAGCGGGGCGCGGTCCGCCGTGTGTACAAGATCAACCAGACCATCGGCTCGCGTTTCTTCCAGTACTACATCGGCAAGCAGACCGAGGGCCCCGAACCGCCCGACCACCTCTTTTATCGTCAGGATCACGTGCTGTTCTTCGGCTACTGGCTGGAACAGCGGCAGTGGGTGCCCATCGTCCACGTGGGTCCCGAGCTGCCCGACGGGGAAAGGCCCGACCCCTTCGATCCGCCCACCTCCCAACCCTTCCTGGCCCGCTACTCCAGCCGCTGCAACTTCTGTCACACCACCTTTCCGCTGGGAGACATGCTGGCCCGCAATCCCTCCCGCATGGCCCGCCACGTTCCGGTTCCCCTGCACTTCTCCCTGGGCCGTTATCTGGATCAGAATCAGCCCGGCATCGTGGATTTTCTCCGGAGCCCCGCCGAAGCCAGCGACGGGGACATCCTGCAAGTGCGGCAGGAGCTGGTCAAGCTGGAGGCGCCCCAGTACGCGGTCACCCTGGGGGTGAGCTGCGAGGCCTGCCACCTGGGGGGCAGGGAGCACGTGGCCTCCGGGGGCAAGGAGCCGCCCGGGTTTTTCCCTTCCAGTCCCTTCCTGTTCGTGGATACGCGCGAAAAGGACATTGCCTTCGGGCGGACCCACGACAACCTCAACTGGGCCTGCGGGCGCTGCCACGTGGGGACCCGCCCGACCTACGCCAACGGGATCTCCACCTGGAATTCCACAGAGTACAGCGACGCCGTCCAGGGCAGTTGCTTCTCTCAGCTTCGCTGCATCGACTGCCACAATCCCCACGAGACCATCGGTCCTCGCTGGTCCAGATCTCCCGACGAGGATGACCGGCTCTGTCTCAGGTGCCACCAGCAGTTGGAGCCGGCGCAGGCCAGGCGAAACCACACCCGCCATCCCGCCGGCAGCAGCGGAGCGCGCTGCATGAACTGCCACCGTCCGCGGATCAACGAAGGCATCCAGGACCTGGTGCGCACCCACACCATCTTCTCGCCCACCGACAAGGCCATGATTGAAGCCAACCACCCCAACGCCTGCAACATGTGCCACACCGACCAAACCATCGACTGGACGGTGGGCTATCTGAAGGAATGGTACGGCGCCGGGTACTCGGAAGAGAAGCTGGCCGAGAACTACCCCGACCGGGAGCGGCCGGTGGCCCTGGGCTGGCTTCAGAGCGAGTCGCCGGCGGTCCGGCTGGTGGGGGCCGACGTCCTTGGCCGCACCGGCGCCGGTTGGGCGCTCCCGGAGTTGATCGGCGTGCTGGATGACCCTTATTTGATCAACCGCCAGTTTACCCGTCGGTGGCTCGACACGATGCTGGAGGTCCGCCTGCAGGATTTCGGTTACCGGTTCTACATGACCCCGGAGGAGCGCCGGGGTCCGATTGCCAAAATTCGAGCCGAGCTGTGGCATCGAAAGCGAGCCCTGGCCCAAGAGACCTCCAGCTCCACATCCTCCCGGTGAAAGCATCCGGCTTTCAGAGAAATCGCCTGCTGGACACCCCCACCGCACCATTGGAAGGACACCCCCCGGGAGCGCGGGCGTCCCGCCCGCATCCTCTCCCTTTGCCCACCCTCTCGGATTGCGAATAACGGGTTTGAAGATGCGGGGAATAAAAGGCATAATCTACGCATGGAGTGCGTAGAATGGCTCGCTATATTTACCAACTCACGGAATGGCCCAAATTTACGTGGGATCATGGTGCCTTGGCTGTCCCCTTGGCCGAAATCCGTTTCCGGCAAGGGCGCTTATTGGGTCGGATGGAGAACTTGGGCTTTGCTCTCCAGCAGGAAGCCGAACTGGAGACACTGACATTGGATGTCGTCAAGTCCAGCGAAATCGAAGGCGAGAACCTGAACACGAATCAGGTGCGTTCGTCCATTGCCCGGCGGTTGGGCATGGACATTGCCGGGATGATTCCCGCAGACCGGAACGTCGAGGGCGTTGTCGAAATGATGCTGGATGCCAGCCGGAACTTTGACAAGCCCCTTACGGAAGACCGCCTCTTTGCATGGCATGCGTCGTTGTTCCCTACAGGGCGTAGCGGCATGCGCAAAATCATCGTCGGCGCATGGCGCGACGACGCGAATGGACCCATGGAAGTCGTCTCCGGCCCCATCGGAAAGGAACGCGTTCACTACGAAGCGCCGGCCGCTCCACTTCTGGAAAAGGAGATGGCTCGGTTCTTCGATTGGGCCAACGGGTCTGACGGTACCGATCCACTACTCCGGGCGGCGCTGGCGCACCTGTGGTTCGCCACCATTCACCCGTTTGACGATGGCAACGGCCGCATGGCGCGGGCGATTGCCGACTGGGCTCTGGCGCGGTCCGAGAAGAGCCCGCAGCGCTTTTACAGCATGTCTTCCCGGATCCGGCAGGAACGGGATGACTATTACCAGATTTTGGAAAGGACGCAGAAGGGAACGCTGGATGTTTCGCCGTGGATGGTGTGGTTCCTCGTTTGCCTGAGACGTGCGTTCGAAGAAACCGAGGCAACGCTGGCCACTGTGCTCCACAAGGCCCGGTTCTGGCGGAAACACGCTGACGTCAACATCAACGACCGCCAGCGTCTGCTCCTCAACAAGATACTGGACGGATTCGACGGCAAACTGACCTCGTCGAAGTGGGCAAGGATTGCGAAGTGTTCCCAGGACACGGCGATCCGTGACATCAAGGATCTGGTGGCGCAGGGCGTCCTGGAGAAAGATGCGGGAGGCGGGAGGAGTACCAGCTACTCGCTCTTCCGGCGGAATATTGCAACAGGCTCTTCCGGTTAATCCTGTCCATTGATGTTCCGTAGTGCAGCCAATCAAATGTAACGGTGCATGGTCCCTGCTCCGGATAGGCCTGAAGTACCGTTGCATCACGCTCGAACGATCCGCCCCTTCGTGGGGCAGGGGGATGGTGTTGTTCGAGAAATTCGACCCCAAGCATGCGCATCTCGGCATCTGAAACCTTCCGATATTTCGTATTCCAATCCGAAATTTCAAGGCGGGAGCCCCAAGGCGAGTACTGCAAGAGTCCGAATCCCCTTGGATGTCTCTGCAACTTACTCACAAAACAAGCTTTAAAAAAAATTCCAAACACACGAAGTTTGGCAGTCCAGTTGCACCTTACGCGCACGTGAAGTTTATTTGGTTTTGTCTGGTCGGCTGTCGGGTTGGATACCCAACTGGTTCTTTGGTTCTTGCACCTCGGTTGGTTTTCAACTTGGGAGCCTCATCAACACAAGGAGATTTTGCTAATGACGAAACAAGCACTAAGAAAATCGGTCTGGAGTTTCGGGCTGATTGCTCTCTTGGGCCTGTTGGTCATTCCCACCTTGACGGTAGCGCAGGACGTCACCGGTTTTCGCGGCAGGGTCGTCGACACGACCGGGGCCGTGATGGTCGGCGTCACCATTACCGCTACCAGCGAGGCCAAGGGTCTGACCTACTCTACGGCGACCAACGAGGTCGGGGAGTACGAGTTGCGCGGCTTGCTGCCGGACACCTACACCCTGACCGCCGAGGCCACCGGGTTCAAGCGCTATGAGAACACGGGTGTGATCGTCTACTCGCAGTCACCGCGGCGGGTGGACATCACCATGGAAATCGGCGAGTTGGCCGATGCCATCACGGTGACCGAGGAAGGCGCCCGAATCGAGACCGATACCCCCTCGGTGACCTACAAGACGCCCAACAAGGAAGTCTATTACACCAACGTGCAGGCCAGCCTGATCTACACGGTGGGAGCGGCTCCCGGGGTACAGAACCGAAATGAGCTGCATGGCGCCTATGCCAACAACATTTCGGCTTCCCAGGACGGGATCCTGACCCTGGCCTACGGGACCTTCCGGGCCCCGCAGGAAGTCCTTCAGGAAGTTCACCTGAAGACGCTGAACTCGCCCGCCGAGTTTCAGCACGCCAACAACATCATCGGCGTGGGGCGCAGCGGAACCAACCAGTTCCACGGCGAGATCTGGAACGAATTCAGGCATGCCCGCCTGAGAGCCAAGAACCGTTCTCTGGCCAGCAGACCCAAGCCTGAGACACCCTCATTGAAGTGGTCCTACGAAGCCAGCGGCCCCATCTGGATTCCCAAGATCTACGACGGTCGCAACAAGAGCTTCTTCCACTTCCTGTATCAGCCGAGCAGCAACTTCACCCTCGAGATCAACCCCAACCTTACCTATCCGACTCCTCTGATGAGGTCGGGGAACTTGAGCGAAGTCGCCGAATTCTCGGGGATCAGGGATGCCAGCGGCAAGGGCGTGATCATGAATCCCTACACCATGACGCCCTTCCCCAACAACACCATTCCCACCGACATGTTCCATCCCCTGGGAGTTCGCTTCACCGAACTGCTGCCCCTGCCGGAACGACCCGGGCTGGTCACCAACCGAACCGGGATCAACGAGAACAAGGGTAGCGAGGAGTGGTGGCACTTCCGCTTCGACCACCAGATCCACGAGTCCAACACCATTTCGTTCAACCACTTCCGCTACACTCGCGACAGCAACGAGACGAAGTGGGACCATGGCCCCCTGGATTGCGGGCGTGTCGGTCATGACCCGACGCGTGCCTGGAGCATTCTGGACAGCCACGTCTTCTCGCCTTCGGTGATCAACGAGTTTTCGATCGGCTACAACGAGCAGCTCTACCTGATCGAGAGCGGCTGCGCCGGGAGCGACCTGCTGAGGCTGATCGATCCCCAGGGGCTCATCAATTACGGCGGACGTGAAGGCGGCATTCCTCAGGGTTTTGCGGGAGCGCCTCAGATCACGGCCCGCTCGATCGGCAACCTCTCCAACATCAGCGGCGCCTTCGACGCCCGTCTGACCAATGCGCTGGGGGGCGGCGCCGCCGGCTACGGCAGCCGGACCGACGCCAATGCCGTTCACCTGAAGAACAACATCTCCATCACCAAGGGCACTCACCTGTTCAAGATGGGGTTCTCCAACATCTGGGGTCTGGACGATCGCTACCGTCCCACCAACAACGTCTACGGACGCTGGGATTTCTCCGGCAACTACACCGGATGGGATTACGGCGACATCCTGCTGGGCCTGCCCCGCAGCACCGCGATCGCCCAGGCGCGGGGCGAGTTGAGCCCGCGGTCGCAACAGTTCGGGATCTTCTTCCAGGATGACTGGAAGGTGACGCCCAGGTTGACCATCACTCCGGGTCTCCGCTTCCAGCACTACACCGCCGGTCGGGACGCCCAGGGGCAGTGGTACAACTTCGACCTCCAGCACCTGCTGGATGGAGGCACCGGCCGGTTCGTGGTGCCCCAGCAGTCGCTACATCGGGTTGTGGCCGGCTTTGCTCCGAACATTCCGGTGGTCGGGAACGGCGACGCCGGTTTTCCGGGCGATCTGATGCAGTACAAGCTGGTCCACGTCCAGCCGCGAGTCGGCGTAGCCTACCGCCTGACCGACAAGATGGTGGTGCGCGCCGGTTACGGGGTCTACACCGTGCCTCTGACCCCCCCGGACAACATGCAGCAGGCCATCTCCGGGTTTACCAGCGGTCCCTTTGAGCTCTCCGAATCCTTCGGGCCCAACGAGATCGTCAACGGTATGCCCACGCTGACCTTCAGCAACGCCTTCCCGGCTCCCGGGACGGGCGCCACTTCGCTGCAAAACCCGAGAGCCATTCTGCTCAACACTCGTACCGACAACTGGCCCACGGACAAGCAGTGGAACCTCACCCTCGAGAGGGAGCTGGGTAGCGGCATGACAGGCCGTGTTTCCTACGTGGCTTCCAAGGGAACCCATTGGCCCTACAACGTCAACGTGCAAATCCCCCGGGCCAGCACCATTCCCTTCACCGCTTCCCGCAAGGTGTTCTTTGGGAGGGGGCTGAATGACGCGGACGTCTACGGCTCCATCACCGACTACCGCTTGGGCGGAAACTCCAACTACCACGGAGTGGAAGCCGAGTTGCTGCGGCAGTTCTCGAGCGGCCTCTACCTTCGGAGCTGGATCGAGTACCGGTCCATCCTCAATGACGTGGAAGGCGGCCGGTTCGGTTGGGTGGGTCCCGGCGGTTTCGCCACCGAGGATCCCTACAACCGCTCCCGTGACAAGGGCTGGACGGATGGCAACATCCCGGTCAGAGCTCGTGTGGTGGCTGTCTATACCTTGCCATTGGGCAAGGGAGAGCGGTACCTCTCGGGGGCCTCGGGCGTGATCAACCAGTTGGTCAGCCAGTGGACCCTGACGCCTATTCTTACCCTGGGCGCCGGTGGCCGCAGCACCCCCAACTTCGGCGGCTTCGATTCACCCAACGTCGGTCGTTCGGGAGGCCGTCCGGACATTCAGCCGGGCTGCAACCCCAACGGATTCGGGGACAACACCGTTCCCTACACCTCCTACTGGAATGCGTCCTGCTTCAGCATTCCTCGAAGTGGAACCTACGGAACGGCAACCCGGGGCGTCCTGCAGCAGCCGCGGAGTCCCAACTTCAACTTGAACGTGTTCAAGGTGTTCCCGTTGACGCCCTACGAGAACGGCCCCTACTTCAAGCTTGAGGCCTATATCAACAACCCGTTGAACCACACCAACCCCAGCGGGCCCAATTCTCTGACCTTCAACGATCCGAGATTCGGGCAGTATGCCGCGAGTTGGCACACTCGGAACATCTTCCTGCGCTTGCGTCTCGGATTCTAGGAAGCCGAGTGAGTTGTTCTCACGCCAGGCAGTCGATCTTCGGCTGCCTGGCTTTTTTTTGCTTCAACTTTGCCTTTCAGTCGTAGCGCCGGGTTCCCCAAGACTCTCACCGCACAACCGCACGGCATCCCCCGGGAGTGCTGCCGCCCCGCCAGTACAAGTCCTGGCACTTATTTGAAACAAAAGAAAAAGAGTGATCCACGAAGGGACACGAAGGACGACGAAGGGACACGAAGAAAAACTGCAAGGAATCTATCCCTATTCGTGTTCATTCGTGTCCATTTGTGGTTCATCTTCAAGAGAGATTGGCTGTTTCTTCCTCGAATGATCTGCCCGCTAGGGCGGGGGCGGCACTTACCTGAAGCAATACGGATGCCCAGGACTACGAGCCCGCCGTCTCCAGAAAAAATCCTGTAAATCCTGTCCATCCTGTGCATCGATGTGAGTCATAAATTTGCCCACGCTCGACTTGGAACCGGTTTCCAGCCACCCAGCGCAGCCGACTTGTTTCAAACAAGGTAAGTATGGGGGAAGTCCCGTCGCCTGACCGATTGCCGCCTGGTACCCCGTTTGGTATACTTTCATTAGTTCTATCGCCCCTGCAGCTTCTTTCCATCGACTCGACACACCATGGCGCCGCGCTTCAGAATCCCTGTCCTGCTGACCCTCTGCTGTCTCCTTTGGCTCGGACCCGCTCCCGAGTTGGCCGCGGAGGCCGGACCGAAGCCGGAGCCGGAAGCGATGTGGCTGTTTCCCCTGGGGGGACAGCGTGGGACCTCCCTGGAAGTCGAGATCCGGGGGAAGGGGCTGCATTCGGCTTATGCGGTGGTTGCCGAGGAAGAGGGAATTCGGACCGAGTTCCGCGCGGTTGAAGAGATTGTGGAAGAAAGCGGGGAAGGGCCCGAAAAGAAAAAGGACAAGAAGGAGCCGGAGTACCGGGTGCGGGTGGGTGTGGAAATCGATTCGACGGCCCGCCCGGGGAACCACTGGTTGCGGGTGGTCACTCCGAGGGGAATCAGCGACCGGGTCCAATTTCGGGTGAACGCGGACCGTGTGGTCCGTGAGTCGGCCGATCCCCATGACCAACCCCACAGGGCCCAGGCGATCGACTACCCGGTGGTGGTCAACGGGCAGATCGACAAGCCGGCCGAGATGGATTTCTACCAGGTTGAGGTCGCCGGGGGGCAGGAGCTCCTTTTTGAAGTGACTCGCAGCCAGGAATCGGCGGCCAACGTCTTTCGCTCCCAGATTTCGATCCATGCGCGCCGGGGAAGCTGGTTCGATCCCGATCGAGTCGTGCGCCTGGCTTTCAGCGACAAGGACCGGGGAGATCGCGTCATCGCGGACCGGGACCCCAGGCAGAGAACCGGGACTCGAGTCAGCCTGCGGCACCGGTTCGCTGAGGCGGGCCGCTACTTTGTGGAGGTTGGCTCGCTGGGTGGGCAGGCGAAGGCCGGTTTCGTCTATCAGTTGCGGGTGGCCCCGCCGGACCGACCCTCCCATGAGACTCCGGGGCTCCGGGACTGGAGCGAGCGGAGTTTTGTGCGGAAACTCACCGGTGACCGGCTCCGGCAGTTGTGGTCGAGGGGAGTCAGGGACGATCGGCCGGCCTTGGAGAAAAAACCGGAGGGCGGCCAGGATGGCGAAAGCTCCAAGGAGCCCGATCCGGCCCAACTTGACCTCAAGCTCTCCGACCCGACCATTGCCCTCGGCGTCCATTCGGAAAGGGAACCCGGGGACCGGCTGGAAGACGCCGTCGAGATTCCGGTGCCGTCCATCGTCGAGGGGGTCGTGCAACACCCGGGGGACAGCGACCTCTTCAGGTTCAAGGTCCACGCCGGACAGAAGCTGGCCTTCGAGGTCGAGACCCCCCTGGCCACCCGGCCCGATTTCAACCCCCTGCTGCAAATCATCGATTCCCGGGGACA
>VXMN01000138.1 GCA_009841055.1 Acidobacteriota bacterium | reverse complement strand
CCTCTCGTCGGGCCCCGGGCCCGGCGGGGGTTGGGTGGTGTGTGCGCGTGGCGGCCCCCGTTGGGCGGGGGCGGCGCCCCCCCCCCCCCCCCCGGGGGCACTTCCTCCCATGGCATCGTCGCAGCAAAAAATATCCATCGGTCGTCGTGTTTATCCTTGAGACTTGGCGACAGCCCCGCCTCCGATTAGCATAGGGGGTCCGAGCCGCTCGGGTTCGCCGGCGCAGGCCGCAGCCAACGGGCGATGGAGCGTTTCCCACCCCGGATTCCCTTAATTTCAAACGTTTTCAACCAACGCAAGGCAAGGAGGATAGCATGCTCAAGGCAGGGGACAAGGCCCCGGAATTCACGGGCACCGACGATCAGGGTCAGACCGTGGCCCTCAAGGATCTTCGCGGCAGGAAGGTGGTGCTCTACTTCTATCCCAAGGACAACACTCCGGGATGTACCCAGGAGGCCTGCGACTTTCGGGATTCGATGGCCGATCTCGGCCGGAAGGGCGTGGTGGTGCTGGGGGTCAGCCCCGACTCGGTCTCCTCCCACCAGAAGTTCAAGACCAAGTTCTCCCTGCCTTTCGGGTTGCTCAGCGACGGAGATCACGCTATCGCCGAGGCCTACGGAGCCTGGCAGGAGAAGTCCATGTACGGCAGGAAGTACATGGGCATCGTCCGCTCCACCTTCGTGATCGACGAGGAAGGCAACATCGCCGAGGTCCACGGCAAGGTCAAGGTGAAGGGGCACGTGGCGGGGCTGCTGGCGTCGCTTTGACCCCCACCCCTACGAATGCCCGCGGCCGGCCACCGGCCAATAGCCTTCGACCTGCTCTCCCCGGCGCAACAAGAGGGTGTTGTAGAGATTGACGGTGGGATCGCAGTGGGGCACCACGAACTCCAGCCGGTCGCCCAGCTTGATCTCCCGGCTGGGGTTGGGCAGTTGCAGCATCCCGTGCTCGTCGCCGCCGAACTGGTACCGGGTGCCGCTGATGCCCTTGACTTCGGGCACCGACTCCCGGTCGGTGGCGAAGGCCTTCATGCCGGCGTCCAGGGTGGCCAGGTCCCGGTGGCGCTTGCTCATGACGGTGGTCAGCACCGTCAGGGCGGGGGCGAAATCGTCGTATGCCTCTCCGCCTTCCCCTCCGATGATCTGGTAGTCCACGTCCATGAAGACGTAGGACCCGACCTGCATCTCGGTGATCTCGTCCAGGAAGGGGTCGATGTTGTAGGTGCCGGTGCTGCATCCGGTGAGGATCTCGACCGGCATCCCCGCCTTTTTCATCCTCTGATAGGTTTCAATGGGAGGCGCCATCACCTCCTCGGAGTGGGCCTTGCGTTCGGCGAATCCGACCACGTGAGAGCTGGCCCCGGAGTAGGAGTGCACTCCGCGCAGGTTCAGCTTCGACAGCTTCAGGATCCCCTCCGCCAAGACCATGGCCGCCTCTCCGGCCGTGGTTCCGGTCCGCCGCCCCATGGGGTCGATGTCGACCAGCACGTTGAGCCGGACGCCGCCCGCCTCGGCCGCGTCGTTGAGCTGCCGGGCGTGGGCAATGTCATCGACAACCGACATGGTGTCGGGCTGCCTGCGGGTCAGCGCCACCAGCCGCTCCATCTTGTTGCGCCCCACCATCTCGGAAGTGATCAACAGGCCGGGAATACCTCCGGCCGCCAGCACCTCGGCTTCGTGGATGGTGGCGGTGCAGGCCCCCAGCGCGCCCGCCTCCACCTGCCGCCGGGCGATTTCAGGGCACTTGTGGGTCTTGGCGTGAGGCCGCAGCCCGATGGAGTGGCGCCTGGCGTTTCCGCTCATCTTGTCGAGGTTGGCCTCGAACAGGTCCAGGTCCAGAAGCAGGCAGGGGGTGGGAAGCTCGTCCAGGTGGACCCGCTCGCCGGAGTCCAGGCGGCTCAGGAGGCCGGCGGTGGAGCCTCCGGCCGGGGCCAGGGGGGAGCGTCGCAGGGTGTGATGGGTCATGATCCTCTCGATTGGTTGAATGGGATAAAAGGTTCAGGCAAATTCCGCCCCCGCCGTGTGGTGCGGGTCATTCGAGGAAAAACAAGCGATCGTCAATAACGGCGAACCACGAATGAACACGAATAGACACCAATACCCATGGACCTCCATTGCTGCGACGACGTCACGGGGTGAAGGCCCACCCGGGAACGCGGGCGTCCAGCCCGCACAATAACTGGCACAGCCTTGGCCATCTCCTCTACCGGGCTCGACCGGCAACGGCGCCAGGGCGCTGCTTCGACCGAGCCCATGCCGATCCTGCCGGCAGGGTGGCCGGGTGGGACATCGCAGGGAAACTGAGCGGCACGTAGCGGGAGTGCATGCGGGCGGGACGCCCGCGCTCCCGGGTGGCTCCTCCTCCTATCACTCTTGCTCCTCGAGGGGGCACGCGCCGGCTTGCCGGGCCGCAGCCCTGCCGACGCGGCGGAGTCGTCCCGCTTCGTGTCCCTTCGTGGTTCTTTGTGTGACTTCGTGGATATCTCCTTTTTGCCGTTGTGCCCTGCGCGGATGCCTTTCATGGAAAGCCCCCGAGTTGTATCAGGCCGACCGGCCGGACTCAGGAAGCGTAGGCCTGGGCTGCCTCCCGCAGGAAGCGGGCGCAACGGCCGGCGCGGTACTGCGATTCCAGCTCGTCAGCCAGGCTCTCGAGCTCGGCGGGGGTGCTGCGGCCGGGTCTCAGGGCCTGGTAGACCTCCAGGATCTTGGACTCCGGTACCCCTACCAGCTCGGCCGCCCGTCTCAGGTTGTCCGCCAGTTGGCTCCTGCCGGCGCTCTCGGCGATCCGGGCCTGAAGCTCCAGGGTCTCGGGGGCGATACGCAGATCGCTGATGCTGAGGGTCCCGTCCAGCACCGACTGCAGGTCGATGTCATTCCAGGAGGCGCCGGTGGGAGTGGTCAACCGGTCGGGACTCTTTTCGGACAACGGGTAGTTGTCGGTGATGTTGCTCATGGTCCTCTTGCCGCCTGGAGCCGACAGGCGGGTTCCTCGACGGGCCGGTCAGGCCGGCAGCGCCTTCTCTACCGCGCCCGATCCGGCCGCGGCCTCGATTCTGCTCCAGTCCAGTTCCCGCGGTTTGCGGTCCTTCACCACTTGCCGGGTTTCATGCAGGTGGAGGACGGTGGTCCTGACGATGTACTTGAGCCGGGCGGTGTTGTCGATCCGGGTCGGGACGGGCGCCACCGGCTCGCCCTTGGCGTACTTGGCGGCGTTTTGTCCAATGGTCCGATAGGAGCTCAGGTCGAGATTGGGCGCCTGGGGAAACAGCTCCAGGTTGTTCAGGGGCTCCAGGTCGCGCTGGTGGATGATGGTGGTCCCCTTGGACTGGATGCCGATGGCGATCCCCGAGCCGCTCAGTTGAGCTCCCCGGTGGCCGATGAAGCCACAGTCGGAGGTGGCGTAAATCTTCACCACCCTGGGCCGCAGACCCTCGGCGCGGATGCCGTCGATCATGGCCCGCAGCACTTCCCGGTGGGGAATTCCCAGCAGGGTGGCTCGAAGCGCGGTGCCGAAGGCGGGACCCAGCGCAATTACGATCTCCCGTGGATCCGTTCCGGCGCCGGCCTCTCCGGTTTCCCTCAGGAAGCCGCCGGATTGGGCATAGCGTTCCCGACCGATTTCCCGAGGGTCCAGGGCCTGCTTGAGTGAGGCGATCTCCTGCCGCCGTTCGGAACTGAGGCTGTAGCCGGTCCCGGGACCGCGATAGTCGTTGGGATCGTTGATGGCGCTGATCACCCTGGGTCCGGGGAGCACCATGGCCGAGGTCTGCAGGTGGTCTCCGGAGAGCCTCAGCTTCTGGAGCGCCAGAACCTTCCGGGCAATGTCGTCGAACCCCTCGCGGGCCAGGGCGCCGATGACGTCCAGTCCGCTCCTGCCTTCCTCCAGGAAACGGCCGGCGGCCTCCAGGTCGCCCACCACGTCCCTCTCCGGCATGTCGGCGCTGCTTTCGACCCGGGTGGCGGCCTCCACCTCGGCATCGCTCACCGGCGGCAGTTCCAGTTGCCGGAAGACGGCCTGCACGGCCTGGGCCGCTCTGCGGCGCACCTTCAGCACGGCTTCGTCGCTGACGGGCCGCAGCCCTCCGTCGACCTGCATGTCGCGCTGCAGGACGTTGTAGTCGTCCAGGTCGTGGGCGTCGAAGTTGCCGCCGCCGAAGAGGTTGTCTTCCTTGGGCATGGAACTGTAGCCGGAGAAGATGTAGTCGGTTCCGGGCAGGAACTGCAGCATCAGCTTGGCCGATTTTCGGATGGAGGAATGGGAGGCCAGGGCGTCGTTGCCCGAGGCCAGCTCCAGGTCCATCAGGGTGGCGATCAGGTTTTCGGCCAGCACTCCCCGGACTCCCCCCGGCAGCGACTCCGGCAGGGCGATGCAACTGATGGAGCCGTTCTGCACGCCCTGGGAGCCGGCCCCCTTGATGGCCATCAGGCAGCGGGCCTCCAGGTAGAGCATGGACTTGGCTTCGGCGTGGCCCATGAGCGCCTCCGAGCCGGTCCCCGAGGTAAACCGCACCTTGATGCCGCGGGAGGCGTAGGCCGAGGCCAGAAAAGCTTTGGACCAGGGCGTGTCGTCGCCGTCATGGAAGGCCTTCTCGGTGCCGTAGACGGAGAGGGTCTCGGCGTAGGTGGTCAGCCCCAACAGGGCCAGCTTCAGGCTGAGGGCCTCCTCCACGGCGCACTGGGTCAGGGCCGTGCCCCGTCCCGTCTGAGAGCCGATGAGCAGGGCCAGGGCGTTGAAGGGGGCGTAGCGGGAGACGCCCACCGTGGTCTCCAGCTCGGAGAAGCCCCGTTCCACCGCCTCGGCCGCGTCGGCGGCCAGCAGGGCCGGGTTCTCCTTGCGGTTGGTCACGTGGGCCTGGTTGGAAGGGGTCCGGCGGGCCCGCATCTTCTGCAGGGCCATCATCATTTCCACGGTGTTGAGCCGGTTGACCACCTCCACGATCCTGGCCGGGGTGAGGGCGCCGAAGAGCTCCACCAGCTCCTGGCGGGGCACACCGATGTCGATCAGCCGGCGGGCCACCTCGGTGGAGTCCAGCGCCATGGCCGCTTCGGCCCGGGTCAGGTCGATGGCGTAGCGGGCGATAAACCGGTCGATGAGGTCGAACTCGGCTTCGGGCTTGCCGTCCAACTCGCGGAGACGGCCCCCGGAAATCCGGATCCCGGGCTTGGGATCGAAGGGGCTGTTGAACAGGATCAACCCGGTCTCGGGCCATTCCTGGATGAAGCTGTCCTGGTTGATCGCGCGCCGGCTGGAGAGATCCAGACGCTTGGACTTCATGGCTGCCATTTTCCCCTGGGAGCGGCCGATCGAAGGTGGCCGGACCATCCGCCGCCGAGTGGTCAATCCGCTGCCGGACCGCTGCCGGGAACCATTGCGGCCGGTTGGTCCGCGGGCGGCCGGGCGACCTGCCGATATTACCACAGCCGGGGTTGCCTCAAGCGGCTCCGAGCGCCGATTCCAGGTCCCGGATCAGGTCCTCGGGAGCCTCCAGGCCCACCGACAGGCGGATCAGGCTTTCCGAGATCCCGGCGCGGCGTCTCTCCTCCCGGGAAAGGCCGGCGTGAGAGGTGGAGGCCGGCCGGGTGACCAGCGACTCCACGCCCCCCAGGCTGGGGGCGTTGACGGGCAGGCGCAGCGCCTTGAGGAACCGCTCGGCCGCCTCGGTTCCGCCGTGCAGCTCGAAGCTCAGCATGCCGCTGAAGCCGCTGAAGAGGCGGGAGGCCCGCTGGTGGTCGGGGTGGTCTTTCAAGCCCGGATAGTTGACGCGGGCCACGCCGGGGTGGGTCTGCAGGAACCGGGCCATCTGGAGGGCGCTGCGGTTCTGGGCCTCCACTCTCAGCGCCAGGGTCTTGATGCCTCGAAGGAGCAGAAATGCCGCGTGCGAGTCCAGCGAGCCGCCCAGGTGGTTGGCGGTGTGGTGGATCTTCCGGATGTGCCCGTGGGAGCCGATCACGGCGCCGGCCACGATGTCGGAGTGGCCGTTCAGATACTTGGTGCCGCTGTGGACGGACAGGTCGAACCCCCATTCCAGGGGACGGAAGTTGATCGGGGTGGGGAAGGTGTTGTCGATGACCGAGATCAAGCCGTGCTCCCGGGCGAAGCGGGCCAGGGCTTCCAGGTCGGCCACCTGCATCAGGGGATTGGTGATGGACTCCACGTAGAGTACCCGGGTGTTGGACTTCAGGCACCGCCGCCAGGAGTCGGGATCGTCGCCCCGGATGAAATCGTAGCTCAGCCCCAGGCGCACCATTTCCCCCGTGATCAACCCGTGGGTGCCTCCGTAGAGGCAGTCCTGGGCCAGCAGGTGATCGCCGGCGTCCAGGCAGGCCAGCAGCGTGCTGGCGATGGCCGCCATGCCGCTGGCGCTCACCAGCGCCGCCTGGCCCCCTTCCAACACCGCCAGCTTCCGGTGCAGGGCCTGGTGGTTGGGGGTGTTGCTGAGTCAAAGATAGCGGATGCGGTCGTATTCGGATTCTCCCCCGAACTCGAAGGTGGATGACTGGAAGATCGGCAGGGTCACCGCCCCCTCGATGCGGGGCCTGGGTTCCCCCGCGTGGATCAGGTCGGTTTCCGGCCGGTGGGGTTTGTCGGACATGGCGCCGCTCCGGGTGGCCTCTACAGATTTGCTTCCGGCGACGTGAAGGGCTTCTCGTCGGTGGTCGCCGATACCTTCAGGTTGGGAAAGAGAATGCGCACGGAGCGTCCCCGGATGATTTTTTCCTGAGACAGCAGGATGCCTCCGAAGCTCTCCCACCGGACCCAATCGGACCCGGTCGCCGGACCCTTTCCGCCTTTCAGAATGTACTCCCAGCGATCCATCAGCCCCGTCTCCCGGTTGATGTAGGCCCAGTAGCGGTCCTTGGGCGTGAGACCCACGTTGTCGTCAAAGGTCAGAAGGACTTTATCCCACACGGTGCCCCCGTCCCCCTTGGCAGTTCCCTCGTACTTCAGGTGAACCCCGGGATCGTTCCACTTGTAGGGCATCAGCAGCCAGTAGGTGTCATTGATGAAGCGGCCATAGCCCATGTCGATCAGCTTCTCCTGGTCCTCCCCCTGGACGGCCTGGCCATTGCGAAAGGCCCGGCCCTTCTTCGCATTGATGTCCTCGAACAAGACCACGTAACCTCCCTTGTCCCCGGTCTTGCCTTCCACCCGATATCGCCCGGTGTAGCGATCCCACAGGTGCTTGACCGTGGACACAACCTTCCCCTCGCGCTTCACCACAAAGTCGAAACGGAGATAGCGAGCCCGCTCCCAGTTTTCCTGTCCCCCAAGAGCTTCCATCAGTTTGGCGGCGACCTCTTGAGCCTTGGCATCGTTGGATGGGGCGGCCTCGGCCCGTGTCGCTGAGCCCAAAAGGCTTGCGGCCCACAGCACTAGCACCAGGGTGTTCGAGATCAGAGAAACCGGTCTAAGCATGAGAATATCGCCTCCTATGGCTGGCAACGAAACGAGAGGGATGCAACGGCAGCGGAAATCCAGGCCAAGCGCGCCGCGGCTTGCGGCAAGATCCCGATGGCCTGATCGGAACCGCGCCGCCAGGAAGGGCTACTCTATCCGAGGGTACCGGCTCCAGCAATAGCGAAGTGTCCAGGGGGAGGGCCCTGCATGCCGGGATGTCCTCCGTCTTTGCTAGACTACGAGGCGTCCCATGGGAAATCGCCCCACCATCCTCTTCAGCCTGGCCCATCCCGACGACGAGAGCTTCATGGTGGCGGGTGTGTCCTGCAAGTACGGCGCCCGGGGAGTCCGGCTGGTGCTGGCCACCGCCACCCTGGGCGACGCCGGAAAGGTGGGAGATCCTCCCGTCTGTTCGAGAGAAGCGCTGCCCAAGGTGAGAGAAAGCGAGCTGCGCCGGGCGGTGGATCTGCTGGGCATCGATGCCCTCCACCTGCTGGGATACCGGGACAAAAAGTTGTGCGACGCCGACCCGGCCCGGATCCGCGGGCAGCTCGTCCGGTTGCTCCGCCGCTACCGGCCGGCCGTGGTCATCACCTTCGACCCCAACGGGTTCAACCAACACCCCGACCATATCGCCATCAGCCGGTTCACCTCCGACGCCCTCGCAGCGGCCGCCGACCCCCGCTGGCTGCCGGAATCCGGCGAGCCTCATCGAGTGCCCCGGCTGCTGTGGACGCCGCCGCTGCGCCCCGAGGAGATCGGGGCTGGCCCGCCCCTGGGCAACCGGCCCGGCGTCGATTTCCTGATCGACATCCAAGCCTGGTCGGCCCGCAAGGCCGAGGCCCTAAGAGCCCACCGCACCCAGCACCTCTCCATCAATCGCATCTGGTTCGACCGACCCGACCCGGAAGCCGCCCTCTCGAGCGAACCCTTCCGCCAGGCCTGGGGGCCGCCGCTCCTGTCGAGGCCCGAAACCGACCTATTCGCGGGGATCGAAACAGGGTAGGGAAGCACGCCGGCGGATCGCGGGTAGCACCGCCCGCCGCTACGGTCGCATAGACCGCCTATCCCATTCATTCTAAAAGGACTGTGGTTGCTCCGCGCGGCTTGACAGTCTCTTCCAACCCTGCCTATAATGAATCCATCTCATCCGCTGTCGAGTCTTCAGCGGGGCAGACTCTCCTGGGGGCGAAAAGGTTTCGACGGGATTATCGAGGCTGAAGATGCGTGCCGAGGACCATTCCCTCGTTAAAAAGATGGACCTAAACGTAACTGCTGATAACCAATTGGCACTTGCTGCTTAAGGAGACTTAAGTAGCCGTTCCCTCCGCTGATGCCTGTGCGGCGGATGTGGGGCGTCGACTAATAGGCTAGCCGATGGCAGCCGTCCGGGAGCCGCCGGCGAAACTCACCGGTCTAGTCGCCAGGCACTCTTGCCGGTTCTCGATGTCGGGCGGCGAACCCAAACAGGAACCGGATACGCACGTAGATTCTTCTCGCCAAGTAATTTCGGACGCGGGTTCGATTCCCGCCGCCTCCACCACCACAGCGCACCAACCCTTTGATTTACCATAGGTTTCGAGACTGAGCTGGGTGGGGTCCCGTCCAGCGTCATCACTGACGACTTGAGACACTACACAACACTAGGGAACGCCGGGTCGTGCCTTTGCGCGTCCGCCAGCAGCTAGACCGGAGACTGAAAGAGGATGGGTGAGAACAGGAAGTGTATGTTCGATACGAATATATTCAATCGGATCCTTGATTACAGGGTGCCTATCGAGATCTTGACCGAACGCTTCGACGTGTACGTCACACATGTTCAGCAAGATGAGTTAAACAGAACGACACGTCGCACAAGGCGGAATGAGTTGACTCGGGTGTTTTCTGGACTCGCCCCGCAAACGACGCCAACCGAGTCGGCCGTTTGGAACGTCTCAAAGTGGGACCAAGCACGATGGACCAAGGACGACAATCTGTGCGAGCCAATCAAGGCAGCATTGGACAAGCGTGAGCAGAAAGAAAACAACATTCAGGATGCACTGATCGCGGAGACCGCGATCAAGAACGAATACACCCTTGTCACAGACGATGGGCCTTTGCGGGAGGTAGCAACAGAATTTGGCGTGAAATGCATGACTTGGAGGCAACTTCAGCAACGCTGCCGAAGAGGATCAATTCCATAGTGCCAGTCATTGGGGAACGTTCTTGGACTAGTGGAATTACTCTGTCAGGCAATTCTGTTGATGGCTAAAGCGGGACAAAAAACGCAGGGAAAATCCAGGATACCCAGATGCAATTACTCGGTGCGGCTTTTCGGACGGGTCTTTGAGGACAAATCGCGGTGTCAGTGCCCGCAAGTGTGCCGAAGCGCTCGGAAAGTCATCTGCTTCGCCGTTTCAGTCGGTCAGGAACAAGAACTGCGAAAGTCATTCCAGTAATTCAACAACGTCACCTGTTTTTTCACCTCTCCGCTGGAAACTCACCGGTGGTTCGCCAGCGGATTCGATATCGCCAGAAGGACGCTGTTAAAGATGCTTCACGAGGGTCGGCCGAAGAATTGGGACGAGTTGTGATTACGTGATTACGTGACTCTCGGGTGAACTGATTCTATGCTACAATGGCTCCAGTGAGAACTGTGGTGGCGTGTTGTTGCGTCACAACCGGTGGAAGCCGGCCTGCAGTTCAACCGCTTATATGGCGGGCCAAAAAATTCCTTGTAAAGGAGTTTTCGACATGTCCAGTCAACACGACTCTCCTCTGGAGAGTGTGCACGAGCTACTTCCCTCCCTGGCTGCTACCGCAGCAAATCTCAACGAAGCTTCCGAGAAACTATCAAAACTAATCGAACGTATCGACCATACGCTGCAGCGCCTCAACCTAGGTGTTTCTGCGTGGGTCACTGTGCAGCGTGGAGAAGAGGTTGACGGCAATGTAGTGTTAATCTGGTTTGAGCAACTCGGTTACGGCAGGATCGGACGGAAGTGGGGGCTCACGCTCAGGCGAGTAGAGGGCCTCGAGGGTACGCTTGAGTCGACTGAAGAAGAGAAGTGGTTCTTCAACGATGCCCCCCGTTCCCTCAGGATATTGGCCGTCCCGAAGATCCCGGAACTCATTCAGAAGCTTAACCGAGAGGCCCGGGAGATGGTGGAACAAGTTTCCGCGTCTATAAGCTCAGCAGCACCTCTCGTACAGGCAGTCGAACTTTCTGCGAGTCCGCAGCGCTCCGTCAAGAAGAAGCTCGGGGGGCGGTCATGAGCGTCGCCGATGGACTCTACATACTGGCTTTGGTCTTGATTGTGGTTGTACTTTTCGCACTGTGGCACGGCGACCGGGTGGAGACGCGGTTCCGTGGTTACGGAGTACAACTCTCCTTGCGCTATCGTCGAAGTCGCCGAAAGTAAGTAGCCTTCTACCTGGGTTACGCAGAGGCTGTTTCGAAGTGGCGATTTGTATTGGAACGAAGACAAGAAGGTGTTCGTAAAGCCTCTGCTACCCCCGTCCCAGAGATGTATGGTAGCTGTGCCCGCTACCCCATTAGAGTTGTAAGTCCCTTCCCTTTGGATAAGGAAATCCGACATGAGCGACGTAGACCAAGCCCGAAAACAGATCGAGACGGCCATCGACAGCTTTAACCAGCAGAACTACCGTGCCGCCATACTCTCAGCGGGCTGTGCCGAGGAAATATTGGAAGGCGTCTTGCATGCAAGGGAACTTCAGACCAGATTGGAGAATCTTGCAAGAGCGATTTCTAATCTCCATGAGGCCGATTCGGGGGAAAGCCCAGAAGAAACGAGGGACTGGATATTGGCTCCCTTACGAAGGCTGAAGCAAAATCCTGATGCCGGTATCCCAGATGCCCAGGAGAAGGCCAAGGACTTTATTGAGCGCTCGCTCTATGACTACTCCGAGACAAACGGCCCCGAAACCGAAGCCATGCAGGAGTTTTGGGAAAAGCACTTTGCGGGCAGGCCCAACGCATTGGTAGACGGAGCCGACTTCCAGGGAGAGGGCTTTGACCGATCGCAATGAAACTATATTGTGAACTCACAACTTCTCCACTGGGTCAACAGATGCAACAGGAAATTCCCGGGTGCTTCGGGTCGCGCCTGTCCGAGCAAGTCCAACAGCGTTTCCTATTAGATTACTCTTCCTCCGGCTCACCCCAAGACACGAATCTCTTGGCAAAATCCCACGTATGATAACCACACAAAACAGGAATCAATAGGGGACGTTGTTGAAGTAGTGGAATTACTCTGTCCGGTGATTCTGTTGCCGCCTAGAGAGGGAAGAGAAAACAGAGTGAATATCCGCGAAGACTGTGGGTAAGCTGCTTGGTGCGGCGATTCGGACGCATTTTGAGTTCAAATCGCCGTGTTAGGGCCTGTGACTGTTCTACGCCCAAGCGCTCGGGAAGTCATTCGGGAAGTCATTTGCATCGCCGAATTGGTCAGTCAGTAATGGTAAACTGAGAAAGTAATTCCAGCAATTCAACAACGTCCCCTATTCTGCACCCACTTGGACTGATTTCCGTATTTGATCGACGCAGCCGTCCAAGTCCGCTCTAAGCTCGTGCTCCCAAATTCGAATGACTACGTATCCTTGTTGTCGAAGGTGCTGAGTCGTCAGCGCGTCACGTTCCTTGTTGCGCAGTATCTTTGTCCTCCAGAACCCCGCATTCACCTTGGGGAAATGGCCGCATTTCTCACAACCATGCCAAAAGCAGCCATCCGTAAAGACGACAACTCCGGCACGGGGAAAGTAAATGTCCGGCCGACCCTTCAGTCCCTTGGCATCGAGTTTCCAGCCGCGTATCCGGGCGCGTATCAGCGCCATGCGTAGCCGTCGTTCGGTCGTCCGATTGCCCTTGCCTTTGACCGAGGCCATCGCCCCGGAACGCGCCCTGGAAACGTGGTGGAATGCCCCTCCGGGGAGATGTTTCTGTAACACTTTCTCCATGGACCAGACATCACCCTTTGAAGCCGTCGAAAAATGCCGGGCCAGAAATAGCAGCCACTGGAGCTGACTCCTTTGGAGTATGGACACATTGTAACTGCTATCGATCTCCGACATATCGAGGATCTTGAGCAGGTCCGCAATGCTATAGCAATTACTCAACCAACCAGATCCACGGCTACGTCGTTGATGTAACTGAAGAGATTAAGCTGGAGTTAGAACTTGACGGCCGTGCCGAAATCGGCACCGCATATGCACCAGGCGATGTGTATCGCTATTTCGCAGACCTCAAGAAGATTATTGTCCAATTACCGTCGTAGGCTGCTTGTCTACTATTCACTGGTAGCGTTATTGCCTGCGGTAACCCAAGGAGGCCTGATTCCAAATCGCCTGAGTTTTTCCTCAAACTCCTCTCGCTCTCTATTCTTCTTAAGGCCGTGGGTACCATAACTGATCAGTCCACCGTCTTCTGCAAGTCTGACGGCAAACTGGTTGTCACCTTGGACAATCGCGTCAATAACGTTCCACTCTATCCTGGACAATACTTTTGCGTGTAGGCGGTAGTCTAAGAATGCTTCCCAAGTAATCGGACACCAATGGGCAACGATGTTATTTCCGATTGCCTCAGCGTAGGCTCGAATCTCGTTTTGTGCATGGTGGTCCATTCGGAGGGAAAGAAAGTGCAATAGGTTGTGTAGGTCGATTTTCCAATATGCTTCGGTGTAAGTTGACAGTGGGAGGTCCTTCCGGGCTTGCTCTCGCGCGACTCCACAGTTAAGTCGCTCGATATAAACATCACGAGAGTACTTGTGCAACGCCTCTTCCTTACTAGAGAGATTCTTGCCAAGCTCGATCGGCACTATTCCATCACTTCCTTGACGAGCTCCAGTGGCCTGAAACCGCCACTCTGTTGGGGCTGTCTTTTGTGCTGCATCGATGGCGACCGAATAACGGGTTGAATACTCGTTCACACTGGCCGTTCTGTGGCGAATCCACTGTCTCCAACAGTCCATTGGAACCCTTACGTGCAACTTGATCTCACACATTTCAAACGGCGTTGTGTGTCGATTACGCATCAGATGGCGGATCAGCCCTCGATCTTGGTGAACTCGTTTCGTACCCTGACCAAAAGAGATCCGTGCCGCCTGAACAATAGAACTGTCTGTTCCCATATAATCGATTACTCGCACAAAGCCGTCGTCGAGAACTTGAATCGGGACTCCTAGAAATTCGTCGAGAACACCAACAGATACTCTGGCGATTTTCTTTCTCTCGCGAGTCATTTTATTGACAGGGTTATGTTTGTAATTCTAGGTAAATTTCTCCAGTCCGTGTACCATCCGCTAGCTCTCGGATAGATTAGACTAACCATTGTTAAGCAATCAAGCTGGCCCTTTCAAACGGTTGATCTTCGTCCAATGTTAGGTCTACTTCCTTTGCCTACCGATCCAGCCACCAACCTTGATACACTCCGCCTCAAAGGCCTTGATGGCCCCGTTCACCGCTCGTTTGCGAACTCTGGTGAAAAATGCGGGCTAGTCGTTTGCCCTACGGCCGAGGAATCGGTATAAATGGTCAGTGCCCGACCGCAACCGACCCCAAGGATCGATGCAAACCGGTACGGATTTTGCGAGCTTGTATTGCGGGGCCGGCGGGCTTGACCTTGGATTCATGGCGGCAGGCTTCCGATGTCTCGCCGCGTTCGATGCGGATGCGGCGGCTGTTGCCACGTATAACCGGAATCTAGGCTGTCATGCCTCTACTGTAGACCTTCGCTCTTGTGATCCCGACGTTGCAAATGCGCTGAAGCGCGCTGACCTTGTGTTGGCTGGCCCCCCGTGCCAAGGATTCTCAACGGCGGGCCGGAATGACCCGGAAGACGAGCGAAACCTGCATCTCCAGCGCGTGGCGGAGCTTGCCGCCGGAAGCGTCGCGAAGGTAGTTGTGATCGAGAATGTAAAGGGGTTGCTGGGCGCGAAATATCGAATTCAGTTGGACAGTTGTCTCGCGACACTGCGGGAGTCAGGTTTCGAGGTATCGTGTCGGCTCTTCGACTTTTCCGAGTATGGCGTAGCCCAGACAAGACGGCGAGTCATAATCCTCGGGACCCGAGGAATAGCACCCGTGAGCCTAGACGGCATACGGAAACGTGCGAAGAGAACGCTCAGGGACGCGATAGGGAACGGAACTCAAGCGAGTAACGGACAAGCGAGTAACGGACAAGGCGGAATGCGCCTCACGGCGAGAGAGGTGAAGATCGCATCGCAGATTGCCCCCGGGCAGAGGCTGACAAACGTCAGATCAGGACCGCGCTCCGTCCACACGTGGAGTATCCCGGAAGTTTTTGGTGGCGTGTCGGAACACGAAATGTCAGTGCTCGAGGCGATGAGCCGGCTGAGACGGCGTCAGAGGAGGCGTGAAGTTGGTGATGCCGACCCGATACGTGCAGAGCAGGTGACGCGATACCTAGGCAAAGAAAGCGACGCCACGCTGTGCGCGCTCGTGGACCGCGGATATGTGCGGCGTAAGGAAGGTCGATTCGACCTTACGCACACATTTAACGGCAAGTATAAGCGTTTGCAATGGGATGAGTGCGCGCCCACGGTCGATACGCGATTCATTGAACCACGATATTTCTTGCATCCTGAGGAGTGTAGAGGGTTCTCTGTCGCCGAGATGGCAGCCCTGCAGGATTTTCCAAGAACCTACGTATTCCCAGATTGTTTGACGACTAGTTCGCGGCTGATTGGCAACGCAGTACCGCCCCGGTTCGCGGAGCTACTCGCAAGGCAGATCTCCTTAAGTGGTACAAGCCAATGACGACCAAGGAGTTTAGGGATTTGCTGGCGGAATGGTGCCAGGCGAGGGACGAGCTGTCGGGCGACATTCTAGAGATACGGTCGCTTACGGATTTTCTTGAGCACGTTCTTTTTAGGGAATACGAGCCCGTAGGGGCCAGTGCACAGGGAGAATTCGCGGTACGATTGGCCCGATGGATTGGCTCCGCACACGACGATGCCGATAGGCGAGCGCTCTACCTCCTTCTCGGTAGACTGGTGTTCTTGGGGCGGGATCAGATGATGGCGGGCTACCGAACCGCCTACAGTAGGATCATAGCTTCGTGGCTCATGGACGTTGAGGCATTGCCATTCTTCGGCGGCGACACTGAAGCGAGGTTGAACGACGCCGTAAAGAAGACCGCCTTCACCGAGATCACCGACAGCTTCGGGCTTGGCAGCTTCCTGAGGTGGAACAATATCACGGGTCAAGGATCGAGATTCACGTGGCAACAGCACCTGACCACGTGGAACCCCTGTGCGTTCATGCGGGACGTAATGCACTCTGAGTCGGTCGTGCCGCGAAGGAACTTGGTATTGCTGGAGGATTTTGTTGGAAGCGGAAGCCAGATGGCCGCGGCGGTGGAACACGCGTGCGGCTTAGCGGACGTGTATCGAGTGCTCCTGTGCCCGATCGTCATATGTCCGGAGGGGGACAAGCACGCGCGCGCGTTAGCTAGGAAGCACGGAAAGCTGAGCTATTCACCGGTAATGCGGTTGCCGGAAGAGGCATTCATCGTACAGGACACGGTGGCCGATGAACATCACCATCACACGCTTATCAGGAAGACATTGCTGTCGCTACATGCTCTGGTACGCGGTACCCCGGGAAGCTGGCCGCAAGAGACTTCAGCGTTTGGTTTCAGGGAGACCGGGGCAGTCTTTTGCAAATTCGACAATTGTCCGGACAACACGGTGCCAGTGCTGCATCATCGCTCTGATTTAGGGTGGTCGCCGTTGTTCCTCAGGATAGCCAGAGATGCTTGACTGATGGCCGGTAGCAATCCATTCGCGGACCTTTACGTTACCGAGAGTATCGGGACTGAGAAGTTCGCTCAGCTGTTTAGTCCAGTGTTGGCCAATGAAAGCCAGACGCATGCGCTTTTTCAGCCGGGCAACATTTTCCTGACTGGGTTGCAGGGGTCTGGCAAGACGGCTCTGCTGAGCCTTCTGAGGCCCGAGGTAATGATCGCCTATCGGAGGGTTGGCTCCCACTGGCCATTGCCGGAGAGCTTGTCGAGGTTCGTTGCCGCAGGAATTAACCTCAACACCAGCAAGGCGAGGGACTTCGGGCAAAGGATGCTGTCTGACGAGGCTGATCCGGTGGCCACGAATGCCCTCTTGTTCGGGGATTTCCTCAACTATTGGATAGTTGACGATCTCTTGCGCAGCCTAGAGGTAATTCGTGACGACACGGCTACGCAGGTCTATCGGACGCTTGGAGTGCAGGCAGACCAGACCAAGCTGGACGAACTCGCCAAGGTGTTGGCTTGCCATGCCTGCTGGTTCGGTTCGCTGGAAGACGTATCGACTTACGCGGAGCTCAAGGGGGCCATAGATGGACGCATCTACTCGTACCGGTGCTTCCTAAACTACAACGCGGACTTACCTTCGCCTATCGTTCGATCGAAAACGAGTCCCGGAGAGCCGATTGGTGTGGTTGCCGAGACGTTGAAGCAGTTGGGCGTGATCCGCGACGACGTGCCAGTATTCGTTGTGGTGGACCAATTCGAAGATCTCATGGGTCTGGAAGGCGAGTCTGAAGAGGCGACTGGCGGGCCGCTCCGCGAGGTCGTCATGAAGATGCTGAGCGAAAGACGCCAGCAAGTGTCCTACAGGATAGGAGCGAGGCCGTACTCGCTTTATCCGGATTTCGCGACGTTCCGTACCGGCTCGTCGGCAGAAGAGATGAGGAATTTCAAGATCATCGATATTGGCGAGATCCTCGGATCAAAGGAGGCGCGGCCCGGTCTGTTCAAAAACTTCTGCGAGGATGTTTTTCGGCGGAGGCTGAGCTACAAAGGGCCGCATTCGAAGAGCCTGTTGACGACGGTGTTCGGCCGGAACGAAGCGCCGGAGCAGAAAGCTCGCCGGTATGTAAGGAGCAATCCAAAGAATGTCATTCGGTCGCAGGACGGTTTGGCTGACGAGTACCGCGCCGAGCTAGCGAAGGTGGCGGAGCGGGAACCGTTTTCAGCAAGATTGGGTGTGGCTTGGGTGCTTCAGCAGGTGGCTCGCAAGAAAGGTGAGGTGTCTCTTTCGGAGATAGAGCGCGAACCATGGAATGAGCCGCGCCGTCGGTGGTGGAAGAAGGAACGTACTCAGCAAGCGCTCCTGCAGATTGCGGCAAACCAGCAGCAGAGGATGAAATGGTACGGTGCGAGGGATGTCCTCTCACTGTCGGGGAGAAATATCTTGGTGTTCCTGAGCATTTGCCAATTCATTTGGGCCGAGTACAGAAGAACTGGCCAGACGACAGAAGGAGACAACAAACCACCGGAGGGGATCCCAGTGAACATCCAGGACGTCGGCATTCACGATGCCAGTTCATACTGGTTTCGTAAGATCAAGGCCGATCCGAATGGCGGGGACGACCGGCATAGATTCATCAGTGTCCTTGGCGACCAACTTCGATCAGGGTTGCGCAATGATCGTCGCATGTCCTACCCGGGCGAAACGGGCTTCAGCCTGTCGGAACGAGACCTAGAGGTGAACGAGGATGTCAGCGCTTTCTTGAACAGGTGCGTGGCATATGGGGTGCTGGAGTCCTTTCGGCATACTGCGAAGAGCAAGCACCGTGGCCAGAGCAGGAAGTGGTATTTGTTTCCGATTCTCACGCCGTATTTTCAACTTCCTACGCTTCGAACTAAGGAGCCGAGGTATCTCCGCGTTGGGAGCCTTCGCAGGTGGTTAGAGTCGGCTGACCGGAGGGGTGTTGTGTGGAAGCCGGAGGGACATACGCAAGAATTGGATAGGGAATCCTCGTCGGGTCGGCAGGGCAACCTGTTCGCCGACTTGCATTGAAGTGCTTCGAGCGGGTAGGCCTTTTCGTGCCTGGGGACTTCTCGGGAACGTGCTCATGTCGGCTGATGTCGGTCGGTGGGCCTTCTTGGGATGTGTGTCGATGGAGGACAGGTCTGTCTTCGCACTGCAGCTGAGCCGCGGGGCTTTGGATATTGCGGACCAGCTGATGTTCAGTATTGCTGACAGCAAGGAGTCTCGGTTTTTTGCAAAGACCACTGAGTTGACACGGGCTAACCGGCGTGTACTGGTGAGGGAAGGCGTTTCGCCGGACGTGTTTCGAGAGCATCAACTGCTGGAGCCGTTCGGCGCGATTCAGTCCGCGATAGACGAGTTCTTGGATGGATGTGTTGGTAAGAATCTGATATTCGACATTTCGTCAATGCCCAAGAAGTTGTTTTTCTTTGTGGTGAAGAGGGCGATCCAGCGCAGCTCTAAATTCGACAACATTCTCGCCGTCTACTCTGAGCCGGATAGTTATTCTAGTAAGCCGCTAGCCGAAAATCCTCAGCAGTGGAGTACGTTGCCGGGCTTCGACGGACCCCGGCAGTTGCCGGAAACAAGTGAGCGTAGGATCGCTATCGCAATGGGGTTCGAGCCGCTGGGGTTGCCGGATCTCGTGGTTCAAGGGGAGTTCTCGGGGGTCAATACGCACCTGTTGTTCCCATTTCCCACGCCACCCGACCGGATCAGGAAGAATTGGGAGTTTGCCAGAGACCTGTTTCCGAACCCGGTCGCTTCGCTGTGTATTCAGCACGTTGATGGGCTTAACGTGCCGGACGTCTTCGATCTACTTTGTAACATTGGAGCGGACGGGCAAATCCAACTGACATTGGCGCCCTATGGTCCAAAGCCCATTTCGCTGGCGATGGCGCTTTATGCGAGCAGATATGATTCAGGACCTAATGCGACAGCTGTCTACTACACTCAGCCAACTTCATACAACCCTGACTACTCAACGGGGGTAAGAAAAGTTGAGGGAGAGGCGCGGGTTCACTGCTACGCGATCAAGCGCTTGGGGCAGTTTCTGTATTGACGATCGGGCGAAGGGCCAGTGCACGGGAAACGACGGCCCATATGAGTCGACAACAACAAATCCGGTACGGCAGGATAGCGATGCGAGTTGCTTCCGAGTTTCGCTAGGCAGTATGCGCCGACATCGCGCCGCTTAAACTCCCGGATAGACAACCTGGATGCTCGGTCTACGTCCCACATCGACGCCCGCTATCGGGTCCTCTTCAGCCACAATGGCCACGCCGCCTAGCCTGAACCAGCCACCGTCCCTCTGAAATAGCCCCAGTCGTTAGCGTTGTGCAATAGATCCTCACCCTTGAACTGGATCAATTCTTGGGGGAAGACCACCTGTAGTGGCGCTCGAGTAATAATCCCCGCATCAATGGTCAATAAGCACTCTCCTTTCTGGTTTCAGCCCCAAAGACGAATTGCTAGTCTGAGAATGAATCCTGACAGGGCGTCAAGACAAGGGCTTCGCCAGCTACCCGAAAATTTCGAGCTGATCGCACACATAGCCTTGCCCAGAAGTAAGTCCAGCTCAAAAGTGAGGAATTGAACTACGGTAATTGGGGCAAGTATTGGGGCAACAATGTTCTCTATAATGGCAACAATGTATTTTATTTCAATAGCTTATGAGGCATATTCGGTTGTCGCCCCCTCCACCATTCTTGCCGACACCACGCTCTCTCCTTTCGGGTACCTTTTTTCGTGACGCTACAATTCTCTTTCGGGCATTTTTTTTGAGGCGACTCGCCTGGTGGATTTCTTTCTGCAATCCGAATAGGATCTCAAGTACACAAGGCAAGGTAGTCGCGTGATCATATTTGTCATCGCCCTCAGCTTGCTCGGAGCCCCCGAGGAAGCCGGTCGAGACCCTATCGACTTCTTCGAGAAGAAGATTCGTCCCGTGCTGGCGGAGCGCTGCTATCAGTGTCACTCGGCGGAAGCCGCCCGCAAGGGAATGCTGATG